>NZ_JAUMTY010000002.1:65840-70790 GCF_030530965.1 Corynebacterium sp.
AGGAGGCCGCCTGCCGCCACGAACGGAATCATGTACGACACACCGGTCATCAGGGCTTGCTGGATGCGCTTGCCCCAGCCGAGTCCCTCGCCCTCTTCCTGAGAGCTCTCAGACGACGATGACGCTTTCCCCTTAACACGGCGTGCATGGGGATCTTTCGATGCCGCGATGGCTTCATCGATCATGACCGCGGGTTCATCGATGGCCCGCTTCACGCCGGATTCGATGACTGGCTTGCCCGCGAACCGCTCACGGTCCTTAACTCCAACATCCGTTGCGAAGATGACTGCGTCGGCATTCTTAATGACGTCAGAGGGAAGGGGAGTGACTCCGGATGATCCCTGAGTCTCAACCGTGATCTCGACATCGTCACGTGCATCGGCTGTCTGCGACAGGGAATCCGCAGCCATGTACGTGTGCGCGATGCCGGTGGGGCACGCGGTAATCGCGACAAGGTGGGTAACAGCCTGTCCGGATCCACTAGCCTGGTTGCCGCCGTCGGTGCTCTGAGCTGATGCTCCCGCTGCTCCGACTGCTGTCGAACCCGCTGCGCTACCCGCCGCGGCTGCGTCTGCACCCTTACTTGCCGACGCCGTCGATGCGGACTTCTTCTTTGGCTTGGCAGCCAAGGTGTCAAGGATGCGCTGGGCTGCGTCCTTCTCATCGGATGCTTCGCGTAGCGAGTCCCGGAAGGAGGCTTTAACTAAGCTACGGGCTAATTTCGACAGGATCCGCAGGTGCGCTTTTCCTCCGCCCATCGGAGCGGAAATAAGGAAAACCAGGTCGGCAGGTCCATCGGCGGAGCCAAAATCAACAGGCTTCGAGAGACGCGCGAAGGTCAGCGTCGGAACTTCCACATGGCTGGTGCGGCAGTGCGGAATTGCCACGCCACCAGGCACACCCGTGGCTGACTTCGATTCACGAGTCAAAGCGTCAGAGGTAAGTCCCTCGGCGTCATCAGCGCGACCGGCCACCGCCGCATGTGAAGCCAAAGCTTTAATAACAGCTTCCTTGGTATCACCGGGAGCCACGTCGAGCATGATGAGGTCCGGGGTGATTACGGGAGGCTCCGAGGAGTTCGCCTGCGTTCCCTCCGCTGGTGCTGTTTCTTTTTGTGTCGGTTTGTTCGGAGTAGATCCGGAACCGCTCGATGATGTCATGACACTCCTTTCAAGGCTGTTGCTTCAGCGCCAGCCATGACGGTGACGGATTCAGGTTGTGTTTGGGAGGGGAAGGGGATTGTCGTTCCGGGCAGCGACGTTGCCGCAGAGCCGTACGCTACAGCGTATTGAAGTGCAGTTTTCTCAACTGAACTGTCTGTAGCTGAGCTCGTTCCGTTACTGTGACCGCTTCTTTGGGTACCAATAATGAAGCCAGCCAAGCTTGAATCACCCGCTCCGACAGTACTCACCGGAGTGATAGGAGGCGGAGAGGCATACCAGGTCCCTTGCTGGGTAGCTAAGACCGCGCCCGACGCACCGAGTGTGAGCAGGACATAACGCACGCCGTGGTCAACCAAGAGCTTTGCGGCTTCTGTCGCGGGCTTGAGATTTCCCTGCGATGCCTCGTGTTCAATGTTTTTCCCGTCGAGGCCGAGGATCTGGCCGATTTCGAAACCATTTGGTTTCAGGAGATCGGGGGCCACGGCAGGATCCTTCAGCATCCGCGCGCCGAGTTCCTCAAGCGGTTTATCTGACGTGTCGACCGCTATTTTGACGTCGTGCCCGTCGGCGCTCTTACGAATCGCTCCGACCATGTCGGCGTACCACGATGTAGGCAGTCCGGGTGGCAGTGAACCGGAGAGAACGATCCATGATGCACGCTGCGCAACCTGCGAAATCACTCGGGTCAGCGTGTCGACGTGATCATGCTCAAGAGGATTGCCTGGCTCATTCAGTTTCGTCGTCGTACCATCGGGTTCCGTGACAGTGAGGTTGACGCGGACGGGATGGTCAGCTGGCGTCGGTACGAAGCTGAGACCTGTTTTATGAACTAAAGAAGTAAAGGGATCGCCTGCGGATGCCGGTGCAATGGCGACGGTTGGTTCGTCGGCCCTGTAAGTAGCCATCGCTACGTTGATGCCTTTGCCGGCTGGTACATCGGTAACGTCAGTGATCCTGTTTACTCCACCTCGATCAAGTGGGGTGGATATTGCAGCCGTACGATCCATGCAAGGATTAGGGGTCACTGTGACGACAGCATTGTCGGGAATTCGCAAGGACTGACTATCTAATGCTTCAATGCCGGATGGACTAGAGCCATCGTGTGTTTCGCCTTCTTGTGGAGTCGGCGATGATGAGTGTGAAGACATTATTCCTCTAGACGTGGTGGCGGTGGATCGACATCGTTGTTGTGTCCGTAAGTGTTGTGTTCCTAAGAGCGTCAAGCTCTTTTACACGCTCTTACTGTGCGACGACAACATCGATCTCGTGTTCGCGAAGTTGGGAAAGGAAACTTTCCGGGGCGGCAGAGTCAGTGATGAGAACGTCAATATCACTCAGTGCAGCAAAGCTGACCAGATAATCACGGCCAAATTTCGACGAATCGCACATGGCAATGACGCGATTGGCATTAGTAATCATGGCTCTCTTGACGGCTGCTTCCTGGGGGTCAGCCGTCGATAAGCCATGGTCAATCGTCAACGCATTTGTGCCGATAAACGCCACGTCAGCACGCATAAGCGCGAGCGTACGCAGTGCAGTATCACCCACAACAGCTTGGGTAATCGCACGAATTTGGCCACCGAGTAGCTGAAGGTCGGTTAAGTTCCGGCTTGCCAGATTCATCGCAATGGGAAGGCAGTTCGTGACGATGGGCCATCCGCGTCCCGACGACAAATCCGCGATGTGATTAGCCAAGACCGCTGTTGTTGTCCCCGCGTCAAGAAAAATGCCTGCACCTTGTGGTGGGAGGTAATCCATTGCGGTTCGGCCGATAGCGGCCTTAGCGCCGGATGCGGCCCTTGCGCGACTGTCGATGGGTAGCTCTAATGTCTGGAAATTAGTGGACGCCACAGCACCGCCGTGCACGCGATGGATAGCGCCTTCCCGATCGAGTTGAGCAAGGTCTCGACGAACCGTTTCTGCTGTTACTGAGAATCGTTCGGACAAGTCTGTGACGCTGACGCGGCCTTCAACGGCGGTGAGAGAAGCGATTTGTCTCCGTCGTTCCTCTGCATACATGTCTGTGTCACTTGTCCTTTCACGTCTGGTTCACGCTGAGTCTGCGCTTGATTCGTTGGTTTTACGTTGTCTTCATGTTTCTTCGCTCCTAAGAGTACGCGTTTCGTTTTCAAACGGTCATCAGACCGTGTCTGAATGCCCCCGATCGGACATAAAGAGAGCATCCAATCAGTGGCTTTTCTGTGGTTTTACGTTTACTTTACTGTGAACGTGAGCATTTGGGCATAGTTTTGTGACTTTTCCCACTCTGAATGATGGTATATTTCTGGAATCACCCGTTAGACTTGGATTAAAGAAATCCGACATGAGGAGCGACTTTAATGGACACCCAAGAAACTGCCGTGATCAAAGGTAAGGCCGTAGTACCTGGTGTCGCCCTTGGTCCAATCGCAGTGGTGGCCCCGCGTCCCGCTGTTCCGGAAGCTGGGGCTGAGGTTGACGAAGGTCAGCGCGAGGCTGAATACGAACGTTTTGAACAAGCGGCTAACGCAGTCACCGAGGCTCTCAAGGAACGCGCCAAGAGCCTCGAGGGGCACGCTGCAGATGTTGTTAATGCAACTGCGGGGCTTGCATCTGATCGCGGATGGCGTCGGAAAGTTAAGAAGACCACCAAGCAGGGGCGTAATGCGATCGACGCAACAGTCACTGCTACCGCGTCATTCGTTGAAATGTTTACCGCCAACGGGGGAGTCTTCGCGGAACGTGTCGCCGACCTTGAAGATGTCCGCGACCGTGTTCTCGCCCACCTCCAGGGCCTTCCGGAGCCTGGACTCCCGGTCCTCACAACGCCATCTATCTTGTGGGCCGACGATCTCGCGCCCGCGGATACGGCAACGCTGAATCCGGACTTAGTCATCGGCATCGTCACGCGTCGTGGTGGACCGACGTCGCACACGGCAATTATTGCCCGCCAGCTCAATATTCCTTGCGTTGTTGCAACTGGGCCGACTGATGTTGAGATTTCCTCAGGCGAGACTGAAGGCATGATTAGTGGTGCTGCCGGAGAGCTCACGGTCAACCCGGATGAGGACGCCGCGAAGCAGGCAGTTCGTGAGTGGGAGCAGCTTGCAGAGAAGATCGCAAACTGGGAAGGTCCTGCTCAGACCAAAGATGGCCACCGCGTTCAGCTATTAGCCAATGTTCAGGATGGCCCCCAGGCTGCGTCGGCAGCGTCGACTGCAGTTGAGGGAGTTGGCCTGTTCCGCACTGAGCTTCTCTTCTTATCGTCGACGACAGAGCCGTCGGTCAACGACCAGGCTGCAGCATATGGCCGTGTACTGAATGCGTTCCCGAAGGGGAAGGTCGTTGTTCGTACTCTCGACGCTGGGTCGGATAAGCCGGTTCCGTTCGTCGAGGCGGAGGAAGAGGACAACCCGGCTCTGGGCGTTCGTGGCGTGCGCATTGCGTGGGATCGTCAGGACATTCTGGAGCGCCAGTTGGATGCTATTGCTAAGGCGGTCGAAGATAACGATCGCGGCGACGCTCCGACCTGGGTGATGGCGCCGATGGTGGCAACTGCCGACGAAGCTCGGTGGTTTGCGGGTATGTGCCACGAGCGTGGCTTGACGCCCGGGATCATGGTTGAGGTTCCTGCAGTTGCGCTGTGTGCTCGGGAAATCATGCAGCAAATTGATTTCGTTTCGATCGGAACGAATGACCTTACTCAGTACACGATGGCGGCTGACCGCTTGTCCTCCCCATTGGCTCACCTCAATGACCCGTGGCAGCCTGCTGTTTTGCGGCTCATCAAGATGGTCTGTGAGGCCGG
>NZ_JAUMTY010000002.1:70890-107336 GCF_030530965.1 Corynebacterium sp.
GTGGACCTATTTGGCGCGCGTCACAGTGATCGAAGAACTGTGACGACCTTGCCGAGAATAGTTGCCTCATCACCGGGGATCGGATCAAACGCATCGTTGTGGGGCAGTAGCCACACTCCAGTTCGGTCCCGGTGAAATTCCTTGACCGTCGCATTTCCATCAATCATGGCGACGACGAAATCACCAATCTCCGCCACATTTTGTGAGCGCACGACGACATAATCACCGTCTAGGATTCCGGCGTCCCTCATGGATTCACCGACAACTGACAGGATGTATAGGTCTCCTTCGCCGGTAAGTTCTCGGGGGAGAGGAAACTCGTCGGTAACTTCTTGTTCTGCCAGGATCGGTGTACCTGCAGCAATCCGACCGATCGTCGGAATAAAGACGGGGGTGGGGTGGTTGGACTCAATATCGCTGTCCGCGCTTTCATCCGATGCGGACGGCGTGGATTCTTCATCCGCGTGGTGCAGCGATGAGGACCCAGCGGGTTTTGTCGGATCCGCGATCTTCAGCCCCACTGCTCGAGGTTTATTCGGGTCCCGCCGGAGAAATCCTTTACGCTCGAGCTCTTTGAGTTGGTATGCCACCGATGACGTCGAGGTCAGACCAGCGGCCTGGCCGATTTCTCGAATGCTCGGCGGGTAGCCACGCAGCACAATTGCATCATGAATGACGTCGATGATGCGATGTTGCCGGTCCGTCAATGAATCCATGTCAGGCTTCGTTGACTTCCGGGATTTCTTTGCAGGCATGGGGCTGGTCTCTCCCAGTTCTAGATCTAGAGGTCGTTATGGCTGAAGTTTTGGCCGTACTGTGCGCCTGGTACGCGACGTTGAGATCAGTTTACATCACCCCACGGCACGTGGACGTGCGTTCGATGACTTAGCACCTTGTCCGGAAAAGATTGGCGTGAACACTGGCGGATATAGAACACTTATGAACCTTTATCAGGCGACATGTGTTCGAATGGAAAATGCTTCTATACGGGGCAAATCGGATTTAGTGTTCGAATAATGAGCTGCTCTATGCCTTTATGTCCGGCCCGCATGATGTCATGGCCATGTCCCTCAATGAGGGATGAGATGTTCGATTATTTTTTCTCGACATTGTCGAAAGGATGTCCCATGCCTACACAAACCCCGACATTGACCCGCCGTTATTCAGCTCACCCCGTTCAACGCCACGTATCACATAAGAATGGGCATGTAGAGCCTGCCACCAACCGTAGAGTAGTGCAGCAGAACCGACCTCATCCCAGAGTTCATCGGGGAGGTCCTGCCGTGAGGGCGTACCCGTCGAGAAGATATGCCCAACCGTGTAGCCGGTCAATTTTTCCTGAGCGACGTAGAATCGCAGCGTACAGTGTCGTAATCGGTTTGCTCATGGGTGCGAGCCTGTATTACGCCTGGGAAGAACCGCGGGATGCGGACATGAATCAGGAAGCACCATACAGTCAATCAGTGATCGTCACGCCCTCTGGCGAGGGTTAATATACTGGCGGTGTTTTCCGACGTTATCCGTGTAGATAGGAGATCATCGTCGTGTTTTGCCCGTTTTGTCACCACCCACAGTCTCGGGTGATTGATTCGCGGACCGTGGAAAATGGTTTTGTTACCCGTCGGCGGCGGCAGTGCACTAAGTGCCACGGTCGTTTCACTACTGTTGAGAAATCTGTGTTGTTGGTTGAAAAACGAAACGGCGTGACAGAGGACTTTAGTAAAGACAAGTTAATCCGTGGGGTACGACGTGCCTGTCAAGGGCGAAATGTCTCGGACGACGCGTTAAAACTCCTTGCCCAAGAAGTGGAAATCGACTTGCGTGCGCAAGGAGGTTCACGGGTTAACTCAAATGATGTAGGTCTTGCAGTACTAGAGCCTCTACGAAAACTCGACGAAGTCGCCTACATGCGTTTCGCCTCCGTGTACAAGTCATTTAGCAGCATGGAGGACTTCGAACGAGAGATCACAGAATTCAAGGCACGGCGTTCACAGTAGGGAATAGCTAACCATCGGATCGGCCCAGACTTAACGGAGCTTGTTGATGGCTTTAGTAATTCTTTGGGGGGACACTTTTTGCGCGGTGCCTAACCGCTCTGCGAACACTTGAACGCGTAGCTCTTGCAAAGAGAAAATGATGGCTCGCGCTGCGGAGGAGTTTGCTCGCTGTTGAGGCAGCCCTTTGAGCTTTGAGCGGAACGCGCGTTCAAGGTTGTTAATCTCTTCCTGGCCGTCGGCGTCTCGGTCGGGGTCACGCTCCATGTTTTCGAGACGAATCTCAACCGCTTTCATATACCGCTGGAGGTGCTTGAGATGACCGGTGCCAAATCGTGTCACCGCATTAGGGGGAAGGAGAGTAGTTAGCTGACGTTTAATATCGTCGATAGCTGGCCCATCCCACTTCTTGATCTCTTCGGCCATGGACTCGTAAGCCACGAGCCCTGGTGCCATGGCAACAACCATGCGCCGCGTTGCTGCAGGAATAGCGTGCGACATTTCTTTTTTCAGTGCCTCAAAGGCTTCGGGAGATCGCTTGATGACACCGTGATCCACCAACGCATCCTTGATCGCCGCAACTCGGCAGTCGTTAACCAGTCCGCTCAGGCCCCCATGGGGATAGTGCTCCACCGCCACTCGCTGCTGTAAAGGTAGCCCCTTCACTGCTTGATTCTCATTGATCTTGATGGACTGCACTAACAAGGTGAGTACTGCAGTGAACATCATGGAATTGGCAGTGGCCTGAGATGCGGAGGTCACCACCTCAATTCCCTTCGACGTGACCTTAAGCGCTGGATACGCTGTTGTCGGTTGCCCGTCGATCGTGGTTTGGACGCTCTCGGGGAGAGCGCCGATGCCTTCGTCAGTCCATTCCGCATACACCTTCCCGAGGTCAGGAACAGTCGTCGCGTCCTCCCCGGAACGGCGGCCGGTGCCATTTCGGGAATCAGCCTGCGTCCGCGGCAAGTCTTGGGCTGAACCGTCGTCGTCGGAGTGATCTCGAGAAAGAGCCGAACCGACTTTACTTCGCTTGAACGCGGCAGACATTGCCTGCGTTGCCGCCGAACTTTGCCGCTTCTTTAGCGCATCCAGATCTCGATCTTGATCGATGACCTTCCCGTGTCTATCGATAGCTTGGAAATTCATCCTCAAGTGAAGAGGAAGCTTAGCGACGTCGAAGTCGGAGGACGTCATGCCGGAGCCTCCGACTGCTCTGAGAGCGTCGGCGAGTGAATCCGTGAGCGGCTGCTCGTACGGATGCATCATCTCGATGGCCCGACGTGCAAAGTCGGGAGCAGGAACAACGGTGGTTCTCAACGCCTTCGGCAGAGTGCGGATAAGTGCCGTCACTAGTTCGGTTCGTAAACCAGGAACATTCCAGTCGAACCGATCATCCCACGATAAGGACCCAATGATGGGGAGCGGAATCCGCACACTGACCCCATCGTCGTCCTCTCCTGGCTCGAACTTGTACGTCAGCTCGAGATCGGTGGAATGAGCTCGCCACCGGTCCGGAAAATCGTCCTCGCTAATGGTGCGCGCTTCGGGGTGGAGAAGCTTATCCGGATCGAAATCAAGGAGATGCGGATCCTTTTTCGATTCCTTCTTCCACCACGCATCGAAGTGGCGTCCCGTCGTTACCGAGGCCGGGATCCGCGAATCATAGAAATCGTACAGCGTGTCGTCGTCGATAAGTAGGTCACGGCGACGCGTTTTTTCCTCAAGCTCTCCGGCAGTCGCTAGCTTGTCGCGATTGTGGTGGAAGAATTTGTGTCGTGTAACCCAATCACCTTCGACGACGGCGCTGCGGATGAAGATCTCTCTGGCTTCGCGCGGGTTGATGCGGTGGTACGAGATCGGCCGATCAGTGACAACCGGTAAACCCCAGAGGGTTGACCGCTGGTATGCCATTGCTGCAGATCGTTTGCGTGACCAGTGGGGTTCTGAATACTGATGGCGCAGTAAATCCGATGCCTGCTCTTCAACCCAGCGCGGTTGGATCGCGGCAGCATCACGCGCGAACATTCGTGATGTCTCGACGATTTCCGCAGCCATCAGCCACTGAGGCTGCTTCTTATGCAGCGATGACCCTGGGAAGATGAAGAACCGCGTCCCCCGAGTGCCCTGATACTCCTTTCTCACATCGCTGCGCAGTCCAATTTGCGAGAGAAGCCCGGAGAGAATAGATCGGTGGAGCCCATCGTGATCGACGGTGAGCATCGGCATATCGGGATGGGCATTATTGTTCTGCGATTTCGCCTTGTTGTTCGGCCGCGAGCGCTTCTTCGTGGAAGGCGCCGTTAATTCGTCGTTGTCGTTGGGTATGACAGGAGTAAGACGATTTTGGTCCCATGACCACGACAGGTCTTCGGCGACTCGACGCAGTTGTCGAACAAAGTCCATCCATTCGCGGACCCGCATGTAGTGAAGATATTCTGCGCGACATCGCTTCCGGAACGCATTACTCGACAATTCTTTTTTGATGCTCGTGAGATATGCCCATAGGCGGAGGTACGACATAAAGTCGCTATCCGTGTCCTTGAACCGCGCGTGAGCCTGATCCGCTTGGGGCTCGTGGTCAGTCGGGCGCTCGCGGACATCTTGAATAGATAATGCGGCGATCACGACAGAAGTGGCTTCCACGACATCGCGGTGATGAGCTTCGACCAGCATTCGAGCTAGCCGGGGGTCGACGGGGATACGGGAGATTTCGCGACCAATGGAGGACAGCACCGGGGAGCCATCGCGCTCGCCCTCGCCTAAAGCGCCGAGTTCGTGAAGCACCATCATGCCATCGCGAATAGCTCGCGGTTCTGGAGGATCGATGAATGGGAACTCATTGATATCGCCCAGTTTCAACGAGGCCATCGTGATGATCACGCTGGCCAGATTGGTGCGCAAAACCTCGGGGTCGGTGAATTCTGGCCTCGAGTCGAAGTCTTCTTCGGAATACAGCCGTATAGCAATGCCTTTCGCTATACGACCGGAACGGCCCGACCGCTGATTCGCGCTCGCCTGACTGATTGGTTCAATAGGTAACCGTTGGACCTTCGTCCGAGTCGAATAGCGGGAAATGCGCGCCGTTCCGGTGTCGACGACATAATGAATACCGGGAACGGTTAACGACGTCTCAGCGATGTTGGTTGCAAGTACGATCCGACGGCCGCGGTGCGGGCTAAAGACGCGGTGCTGTTCCGCGTTGGATAGGCGCCCGAAAAGTGGTGTGACCTCGACATTAGGCCACTTCTTTGCGTCGATGGCGTCATGAGCTTCGCGGATATCGCGTTCACTGGGGAAGAAACAGAGGATATCCCCAGGCCCGGCTGCCATGAGCTCCTCACATGCTTCACACACAGCATCCTGCGGATCTTTTTCGATCCGCTCGACGGAGCCGTCCTTGCGTTCGCGTTCGATATATGGGGGCCGGTATCGGATTTCAACAGGGTAGGTTCGTCCCGAGACCTCGATAATGGGCGCCGGATTTCCCTGCTCATCCGCGAAGTGACGCGCAAATTTTTCAGGGTCGATCGTCGCGGAGGTGATGATGACCTTCAGGTCTGGGCGTCGTGGCAGTAGGCGTTTGATATAGCCCAAAATGAAATCGATGTTGAGGCTTCGTTCGTGAGCCTCGTCGATAATGATCGTGTCATAAGCCCGCAGAAGCCGGTCACGTTGCATTTCTGCCAGGAGGATACCGTCGGTCATGAGCTTGATGGCCGTTGAGGGGCCGACGCGGTCATCAAAACGAATGGCGTACCCAACGCTTTGGCCGATATCTTGGCCAACCTCACTGGCGATTCGTTCGGCCACCGTCCGCGCAGCCAACCGCCTCGGCTGGGTATGCCCGATCATGCCTTTCCGACCACGCCCTAAGGCTAAACAAATCTTGGGTATCTGCGTTGTTTTCCCCGACCCGGTTTCACCAGCGACGATAGTGACCTGGTGTGTTCGGATAGTGTCGGCAATATCGTCGACCCGCTGGGATACGGGCAGGTCAGGGGGGTACGTGATAGTCGGAAGCGTTGCGATTTTTGCGGCGAACTGGGTCCGTGCCGCCGCTAAGTCACGAGCAATGGCGTGCCGTGCTCGGTCAGATCGGGCTTTTTTCAGACGACGACGAAACCGGTGCTCATCAGCAGCGCTAACCTCGCTGAGTTGTGCATAGAGTTCTTTGCGCGAAGGGGCATTGGAGGTCGTGTCGGGTGTCGACGTGGTTGTCGTCCGGGCATCGGCGGCGTGGCGGTTGGATTTGTTCGTCATGACTTCCCACAGTCTACCTGGCCGACGACGCTTGCTTCGGCTGCTGGCTGCTCGGCCGGCAACGACGCATCCAACACTTAAGACCGACGTCGGCTAACGATATGGTCGGCAAGGAGAGTCGTCGACAGACCGACCAAGATGAGGGCACATGTGGGAGAAAGGGCAAACCATAGGGCCCGGTCGGCATAGGGGGCGGCTTCGCTGAGCATCGTGCCCCATTGTGGAGAATCGTGCCCGGCGCCGATACCAAGAAACGCTAGTCCGGCCAGAGCCAGGATATTGTGCCCCAGACGAGTCGCACCGTGGCGGAGCGCGGCCGGCACGACGAAGGGGATGGTGTGGACGACAAGTAATCTCCATCGTCCGGCCCCACTATCTCGCGCCCATTCGTAGTGCCCCTGATGTCGTACGTCCAAGGCTAATGCGCTGCAATGTGCTGCGATCGGAATCCAGCCGACAGCCATGACGGCGACAGCTGCAGTCCATACGGAGGTTCCAAACACGGAGGCAATAACTAGCCCGATAAACACAGCGGGGAGAGCGTTTAACGTGTCACCGAGGACACGTGCCCAGTCCCCACTCAGGCCGATGATGACACCAATCACTACGCAGACTGCCGTCGTAATGAGAGCGATTCCGACAGTAGGTATTGCTCCGTCAGCCATTCTGGCGAGTACATCTCGTCCCACCTGATCAGTGCCCAGCGGATGCGTCAATGAGGGAGACTCCAAGCGAGCGGTGGGCGTGATGGCCGAGGATCGAAAGCTACCGACGACGAGCGCGAGTATTAACGGGATGATCGCCATGAGTGGCGGCACCCACCCGACATCGATATGTGCTTGCCCATGGGAGAGCCCGGCTTCGTGCGACTGAGCAATTGGACGCATCATGAAGTAATGGATGCACCGCGAAAGAAATCCGCACGCTACACCGATGAAGAGAACTAAGGTCAGCAGTGCTTGCATGACGGGCACGTCTTGGTGAGTTGCCGCTTGGACAGCGATCCGTCCGATTCCAGGAATGGAAAAAATGTTCTCCACGAGGGCTGTTGACGCTAAGGTGCCGGCGAAAAAGAGGAAGATTTGTGGCGTTAATGTCGCAAATCCCCGTCGGATGAGGCTTCTGCGAACTCGGTAACCGGGTATCCCGTTAACCAACCAGGTTTTGACCCAGGGTTCGGTCGCTGCTGTGTCCACGGCGATGAGCAGAATACGGGAGAGCATTCCTGAAATGGGGATAGTGAGGGATATGACCGGAAGAATTGCGTAGCGGAGGCCGTCCCACCCGGTCGCGGGCAAGTATCCCAGCTGGATGGCAATGAAGCTGATCAGCAGGCTAGCGAGGACAAATTCAGGGACGGAGGATAAAACCGCGCTTGATAGTAGACCTGCGTGGGATCTGCGTCCCTGTGAATAGGCGTAAATCCGTGGCCAGATCAGAGCGCACGCGATCATAGTGCCCAGTAGAGTGGCCGTCCCTGCTAAGAAGACGGATGGGCCAAACCCTGCCAAGACAGTGTTCCATGCAGAGTTGGATGGATTTACCCACGAAACACCGAAATCGAGATGGACGAAACCGACAAAGAACCGCTGAATACCGTCGATAGGGTTCGACGGCAAATCCAGTTCATTCCGAATATTTTCTATGACTTCCGGATCTGGAGTCCGTTCTGACTCACGTGCTCGAAAGACCGACACCGCAATGTCACGCCCGGAAAGCCACGGAAGGACGGCAGCAAACAAAAGTCCTCCGAGCACGATGAGGACAGTTGTTCCTGCAAGGCCCAGGATAGAGCGGTACGAGCGCGTAGTACGGTGTCGTGAAGGCATGATGAGAGGTAACTAGGGGATTCGTAGGGACAAGAGGGAGTGGCGCGGATACGTCGATGAACTAGTCACGCTGACTCTTTGCAGTGAGTAATTGTCGCTCAAACGAATCCACGCTGACGTCTTTCATGCCCTTCATCGCAATGTAGCCCCGCGGGTAGGCGACGGGGACAACCGCATTGTCAGCCACGATGCGCGCTCCCGCTTCAGCCGCGAGCGTGCGTCGCTCATTGAGGTCAGAGGTAGCATCGGCCCGCGAGATTTGTTCATCAATCTCCGGATCGCACAGCTGCGACAAGTTGTATGTGCCGTCGCACGTGTAGTCGGACTGCAGGTAGGAAACAGGATCAGCTGCGCCGATCAGGTAATTACGACTCCCAATAACAGCATCAAACTGGCCATCAAGAAGGCTACTTTCGAGTGAATCGTAATCCTTCGTCGTCACATCTACGACGAATCCTGCGTGGCGTAGCTGGTCAGCAACAATCGATGCTACTTCTGGCAGTTCGCCACGTTCAGTCCAGGTGGCAAGCTTGATCTTCTGCTGTGATGGTTGCGTAGCAGGAACAGCGCTCTTGGACGCGTTATCCGGGGTACGTGCCCATTCTTCAGCCGGATTGAACAGGTGGTCGGTTGCAGCATCTGCTTTTCCTTCAAACACGGAGTCCGTGATGGCTTTGCTGTTGATGGCCTCCCGCGCTGCTGCTCGTAAACCGGGATCGGTGAATACACCCTTCTTCGTATTGAGGTGGAGAAGGACTGCGCGGGGAAGTGGCGTTGACTTGATCTCGCCCGCCGATTTTTCAATCTCCGAAACCTGGGAGGTAGGAATAGCCGTCGCGAGCTGCACCTCTCCTGAACGGAAAGCGGCAGTACGGGCACTCGCATCGGTCATGAACTTGACGGTGACTGAATTGAGCTTCGGCTTGCCGCCCCAGTAATCGTCATTCGCCTTCAGATCCGCTTGGGTCGAGCTCGCTTTTTTGTCGAGCGAAAATGGTCCGGTTCCGTGTTTCACCAAGTCTGGTGCAGCTTCAGAGGAACTCTCTTTTGCTTCTGCGTCCTTACCGTCGTTCTTTTCCCCATCTTTCTTGGCGTCGCCGGTGAAAGCATCAGGTGACAGAATCATTGTTCCCGGGTCGGCGAATCGCTGAATCAGGATGGGGTCGTCCTTTTCCGACGTAACTTTCAACGTGTGGTCGTCGGTGGCTTCAAACGTCAGGTTGGCTTTCCCAAGGGCTTTTGGCCGGTTGGTGGCGTTCCACGCGTGGGTGAGACTGGTGGCCGCAGCCTGGGCGGTCAGTGGCTTTCCGTCATGGAACTTAGCGCTACGGAGGTGGAAGGTCACCGAACGTGGGGATTCATCTGACCACGACTCAGCCAGTGAAGGCTTAATATCGCCATTGTCTCCCAACGTGACGAGCATTTCCCCGACGCCCATCCGGCTGGCTAGAACGGCGTCGTCGGAATAGGGCGACATACTTGCCACCGGGGCGAAGGCCAATCCGATTGTTGCCCCGTCGTTACCGGTTGAGTCCGAATTATTGAAGCATCCGGCGAGCACAGTCGCGGCCACAGGAATGGCAAGTAATAGCGACAGTCGTTTCATGATGAGAACTCCTCTATTTGATCAGTTAATTGTGATGAGTTGTCAGGCGCGTCGGCATGACGTGGCTGTTGTGAAAGCCTCGCCGTGCGTCGGCCCCACATGTAAATAGTGATGGCAGCACCCACCATCCCGGCAGCAAGAACGATCCACGGAATCATTGCTGATTGCGTGGGGTGGTAGGCATTGTTTAAAAGCTTTCCGAGAAGTGGCGAAGTGATGAGAACGGCCGCCCCACCAACCGAATTGAGGACCCCGTAGTACGTCCCCAATTTGATGTTCTTCGCGTGTACTCCAACGAGGTCGCGCGCGATCGGGCTGACAATCATGTTTCCCACATTGAGAACGACGACGAAGGCGATGGCGGGAGCTAAGCTCCGGGACCACGGTGCGCACACTGCGACGATGGTGAACGAGCTAGCCATGATGAGAAAACCAACGGCCACCGCCCGCGTGGGGCTATACCGAGCAGCTACCCGGGCCAGCGGGACTTGAAGAATGATGACCCATACCCCAGCAATGAGGAACATGATTCCCATCGATTGATCCGACCCCGTTCCTCGCGTCAATTCCACAGGCAGGGACAGATACATCTGGTTATAGGCGACGAGACTCATGGAATATGCCGCTGCGAGAACGAGAAAACGGCGGTCTCGGAGGACATGGCTCCAGTCTTGTGTGATCGGTCCGCGCCGGGCAGGGTGGACCGAAGTGGGGAGCATGATCAAGTGAGTGATACCCAAAAAGACGAAGATGGTGGCTGCCGCGTAGCAGCAAATGTCGAACCCGAGAGGAAGGAGCAGTGCTCCAATAAGCGGGCCTAGTCCAGAGCCGACGGTTGAATAGGCGGAATCTAAGGCAAAGATGTGGGCTCTCGTGCTCGTTCCTTGGGCTTCGAGGCGCGCTCCCGAGTCGGCCAATGACGTTTCGACGGCGGGAGAGAACAATGCGGCAGCAAAACCAATAATGACGACGCCGCCTATGAATCCGACGAGTGACCATGTGTTGGCCAGATTGTCGCTCTTTCCATTGACCGTGGCGTAATGGCTGGTCACGCCGGTTGTGATGAAGCCAAGTACGCGCAGAGAAATCCCCGTCAACAGGATAGGGCGCGCCCCATATTTATCTGTGAGCCCTCCGCCGAGAAAGAACAGCCCCTGTTGTGAAAATGTCCGCAAACCGAGGACTAAGCCGATCATTGTTCCGGCTTGGGCAAAACCATCTGCCAGGACGACCGCTAAGAAGGGCACAACAATATAGAAACCGATGTTGAACAGTAATTGGCTGATCAACAGCAGGTAGATATACGCGGGGAGCGGTTGTCTAGAGTTCCGACGACTTCCGAATAGCGATAAAGCTTTCACGTCATACACCTCCTCGAAAAACTCGATCGGCGTGAATCAATTCCGTCGTCTGCGGAACATCTGAGCTACCAATCTCTGCTGCGGCTTGATCATCAACAATGCAACCATCGTCAAGGACGATGATGCGGTCACATGTCGAGACCATAAACCTCACGTCATGGCCCGTTACCGCCACTGCGCACGATGATTTTTGCTGGTAGGCGCTTAGAACGCTCATGGTTGTTGTGGCGCTCTCCGCGTCGAGGGCAGAGACGATTTCGTCGGCAAGGACGACAGAGGGGCGGGTTGCGAGAGCACGAGCTAAAGCAACACGTTGACGCTGACCTCCGGATAACTGGTGAGGCCGCCGATGTAAAACATCCGTCGGGAGCCCTAATGAGCCGACAAGTTCCTCATAGTCGGGCGCTTCCACTCCTGCGATCAGCGTCGCTTCCCGGATGATGGACTGAACCGTGATGAGAGGATGCAAGGTGGCGTCTGGCTGTTGTGGAACAAATGCGCACCATCCACGGTGGTCAGAAGCTGTGCGAGCGCCGTCGTCTAACGGAAGGCTGCCCATTATCGCTCGCAAGAGGCTGGTCTTTCCGGAGCCCGACTTGCCGACGAACCCCACTTTTTCGCCGGCGTAGAGATCGCACGAACAATCATGGAAACGCCCTTCGCACGTGGCGTCGTGTAAAGAAACAAGAGGAGATCCTGGGAGCTCCGACGGCTGGTTAGGAGGAGAAACTATCGGCATGGGGCTCCTCTCCCTGCACTGTCCGTATGGTCGACGACGACACCGTCATCAATGTGTAGATGTCGTGTTGCTAGAGGAGCGAAACCAGAGACGTCATGCGTCGCCATTACGATTGTTGGGTGATAGGCGTCATAAAACTCGCACAGGATATCCTTTATTGCTAATGAAGTGACGGGGTCCAGCGCACTGGTCACTTCATCTGCGATAAGGACGTCGGGTTGGTGGATTAATGCGAGGATAAGACAGGCCCTCTGTCGTTGGCCTCCGGATAATTCCAGGGGGTAACGGGAGCTATCCAGCCCCACGCGATCGAGTAGAGCATTCGCATGGCCGATCGCTTCTCGTCGGGATTCTCCCGGTAGAGCGTATGAAACTTGTGTCCTCACAGGGGTAAGAGGATCAAGTGACGTCGACGAATTTTGAGCACAAAAGCCAAGAGTTCCTGAGATCGAACAGTAACCAGTGGTTTGTATTCCCGCGTGGTGGGGGTTGTGATGTCGAGATGAATGTACTGATGGCCGTGTACCGGCGTCGATAATTGAGTTGAGGAAAAGGCTTTTGCCTGCTCCAGATTGCCCCGAGACGACGACCCATTCCCCGGGGTTAATATGCAGCTCAGTGATGTGCAATAGCAGGTGGGAAGGCCGAGGATCGGCTGGGGTAGTAGTCGGTTCGGCGCTCAGTGGGACTAGCGAGAAATCCTTGAAGTCAATCGAGCCAGGAGAGTGGGGCGAATTAGGAGAGGTCGACTCCTCTGAGGAGCCTAAATCTCCAGGACTGCGACGTGTCGTGCTGAGATGCGCGGGCCAGACCACAGGCTAACGTTCTCCTCAGTACAGGGGGCAAAGATTCGGACGTAGAAGATCTTAAATCAACCGCAAATAATTGTCGATAAAGTATTGCAAGGAGAACAAATAAGGGGTATGTAAGAAAAATCCCTGGCGTACTGGACGCCAGGGAAGAAAAACTCAGAGAGTCACACTGAACTCAAAGGGGTAAAAACTCTACCGAGCAGCCTCGATCTGAATTGCCTGTGCCACACCCTGAATGGTTGCGGCAATCTTAACGGCCTCGAAAACCTGTTCCTTGGTTAGGCCTTCACTCGTCACCGTCTTCTCGTGAGCCTTGGTGCAATCGTGGCAACCGTTGATGGTCGACACGGCGAGAGCCATGAGCTCGAAATCAACCTTGTCGATCCCGGACTTGTTGATGATGTTCATCCGCAGACCCATGCGGACCTGGGCATAGTCGGAGCCGAGGAACGACTTCGCGCGGTACGCGACGTTGTTCATGGCCATAATCGACGCTGCGCCGTAGGCGGCGTTGACATACTCATCGGAAAGATGCTGCGATGCTTCCTCAGCGATCTCCGAGATGATGGTGTCATTCCGCGTTGCTGCAGCAGTCGCGAGGAACGTGCCCCAGAGCTGCTGCTCCGACAGCTCGGTCGAGCGCGAGAGGGTGCCCAAGTTCAGTTTGAGGTCTTTCGCGTACTCCGGGAGACCCTCTTTAAGGTTGTCAAGTGCCATTATGAACCGTCCTTAGTGATGGCGAGATAGTTTCGGTGACGACTGAGACAGTCGAATGGAGCTGGAAGTGAGTCTTTACTTCAGCTCTTCGTTGAGAACATCCATCTTGTCGATGTTCTTGGTGGGGTCATTCTTCTGCCAGTTGCAGGCGCAGACTTCCTCGGACTGAAGTGCATCGAGAACACGCAGAACCTCGTCGACGTTACGTCCAACAGCGTCCGGGGTGACAGACACGAACTGGATGACGTTGTCAGGGTCAACGATGAAGGTAGCGCGGTCTGCAACGCCGTCGGCATTCTCAACACCAAGGGCCTTAATGAGGTCGTGCTTGATATCGGAAATCATCGGGAACGGAATCGTCTTCAGATCCGGGTGGGTTGCACGCCAGTTGAAGTGGGAGAACTCGTTGTCGACGGAGCCACCGAGGATTTGGGTATCGCGATCCTCGAACTCGTCATTCAGCTTGCCGAATGCTGCGATTTCGGTGGGGCATACGAAGGTGAAGTCCTTCGGGTAGAAGAAGATGACACGCCACTTGCCCTCATAGGACTGGTTGTTGATCTCCTCGAAGTAGTCCTCAGGCTGGTTAGCGTTGACCTCGCGCAGGTCTCCGCCCTTCAGCGCGGTCAATTCGAAATCAGGGAACTGGTCACCGATGGTCAGCAATGCCATTGCTTCCTCCTACTTGAAAGTGTCATCGATTGGTTAATTATCTGACGCTATAAAGCATGGCATGATTTATCGGGTGTGTCAAGAGGTAAAACTTAAATATCTAGTGTACAGTTATAACCATGAATAATAGAGAGTATCGCCCGACAATCGCTCAACTTCGTGCCTTCGTGACCATCGCGGAGCACCGTCACTTTAGTACTTCAGCAGCGCGTTTGGGAATTTCGCAGCCGTCCCTCTCGCAGGCTCTCGTTGCTCTCGAGAGTGGCCTGAACCTACAGCTTATTGAACGCTCAACACGGAAAGTCATTGTCACCTCGGCTGGGCAAGCTCTCCTTCCTTACGCACGCGCAGCTTTAGATACTACCGACGATTTCGTCGCCCATGCTCGAGGCGTCAGCGATTCCCCCTCGGGTCCGATCACGATCGGAATTATCCCCACCGTCGCGCCGTATATCCTTCCGCACCTTCTTCAACTCATCAACCTCGAGATGCCGGAAGTTCAGCCGAATATCGTCGAAGAACAAACCCACCATTTAGTTGAAAGCCTGAAGCAGGGAACGATCGATGTCGCCGTGTTTGCCCTCCCGTCCGGTGAGGGTGGGTTAATCGAGCAGCACCTCTATGACGAAGACTTTTTCCTCGTCGTACCAGAGGGGCATGAATTAGCTGGCAAGACAAATGTTGACCCGAAGGTACTCGAGGACCTCAACCTTCTTCTTCTCGACGACGGCCACTGCTTACGTGATCAAGTTCTGGATCTCTGCCGCCGTACTGGTAAAGGCTCAAAAGCAAACCAGGCTGTCACACGAGTCGCTAGTTTGACGACGGTTGTGCAGTGTGTGGCTGGTGGATTGGGTTCCACATTGGTGCCTGCTTCCGCTCTGCCCGTGGAAGGACGCCAGGAGAATATCGCGATCGCGAAGTTCAAGAAAGGCTCTGTGCCCTGTCATCGTGAAATCGGACTGGCTTATCGTTCCAGTACGTCTCCAAGTAGGGGAGAGCAGTTCCAGCACATTGGCCGACAGATTACGCGGGCTTTCGAAGAAGTGTCGCGGAACGCGAATGCTCTGTCCTGATTGAGGCGTCGTAATTAGGGTGAGAGCTACTGATCCTGTAGCTAATCGCCCTCAACGATGCTGAGCTCAGAGAGCCGAACGTCGCCGGCCTCATCAGACGCATCAAGATCGACGGTTCCGGTGATGGCCCAATCGTGATTGCCATCCGGATCGTCGATAATTTGTCGAACCGACCACGAACGCCCGTTTTCTTTGATGATGATCATGTCTGCGGACCGGGCAGATGCGTCCACGCCTAAATCAGCGAAATTGTCGAAGTAATCGTCGAGTGCTGCTGGCCAATCGGGAGTGTCAGTTAGATCTTCGGTTGCTACGCGGTCGGTCAGTTCATCGAGTTCGTCCTCTTTCTCGAAGGCAAAGAGCTCAACAAACCGGAAAAAGACGTTCCGAACCATACGCGTAAATGCCCGCGTATTGGCAGTGAGTGCACGTTCGCTACCATCACCGAAGGCACGTTCTTCAACTTCCTTATCGGTGATCGGAGTATCAGGATCAGCCATGCGATTCCATTCATCCAATAATGACGAGTCAACTTGGATAATGAGTTCGGATAGCCAATCAATAATGTCGTCTAACTCATCAGTGTGATACTCCGCGGGGACCGTGTTGAGCAACGTCCGCCACGCGTCGGTGAGATAACGAAGAATAACGCCCTCTGACCTGGCTAAACCATAGGCTGCAATGAGGTCGGAGAAGTTCATTGCTCGCTCGATCATGTGGCGCACAACAGACTTGGGGGAGAGGGAGAATTCTCGCGCCCACGGGTGACCTTCGCTATATGCCTCAAACGCCTCGTCAAGCTCCTCCTTAAGAGGCATTGGCCACGTAATGTCCTCGACGATCGCCATTCGCTCGGTATAGTCGACGCCCTCAGCTTTGAGCGCGGCAATCTCTTCGCCCCGCTCTTTCTTTTCCTGCGCCCGGAGTAGCGGCGACGGATCGTCGAGAATTGACTCCATCACGCTGATGATATCGAGCGTAAAAGTCTCGCTATCAGGATCGAGAATCTCCAAAGCAGCGACGGCAAATGGTGATAACGGTTGGTTCAATGCAAAGTCACGCTGCAATTCGTCGGTCACGTGACAATAACGACCGGTTTCATCTGGTGTGTCAGATTGCTCGATTATTTCGGCTTGCTTAAGGCCCCTGAATAAATCAATAGCCATATGAATATGGCGGTTTTGCTTTGCACGGCTTTCGTGATTACCACGTAGTAGGTGTTTCATGGCTTCAAAGCCATTCCCCGGGCGGGACAGAACGTTGAGCAACATGGAACTGGATACCGCAAATTGGCTGGTCATCTGTTCTGGCTCAGCGTTAATGAGGCGCTCATAGGTGCTTTCGGCCCATGTTGCGCGACCTTCAGGTGCTGATTTCTTTCGCAGCTTCTTAAGTTTTTTAGGATCACTCCCGGCCTTCTGCCGTGCCTGATAATTCTCAATTTCGTGTTCAGGTGCCTCGATGACGACATAACCCGCAGTATCAAAACCAGCGCGACCAGCTCGCCCGGCAATCTGGTGAAACTCCCTGGAACGCAAAACTCTGTGTCGCTGGCCATCGTATTTCGCGAGCCCACTAAAGAGTACCGTGCGGATAGGAACGTTAATACCCACACCGAGTGTGTCAGTTCCACAAATCACTGTTAGTAAGCCAGCCTGGGCAAGCTTTTCGACGAGACGACGGTATTTCGGGAGCATTCCCGCGTGATGAACACCAATGCCTTGACGGACGAGACTGGATAATTGACGCCCAAATGCCGAGGAAAAACGAAAGTCCCCGATTGTTTCGCGAATTTTTTCCTTGGTCTCTGCGGAAATTTTCACATGTCCTTTGAGGGCTTGAGCACGTTCCGCCGCTTCCCGCTGTGAGAAGTGAACAATGTAAATGGGCGCCTTATCGTCTTTAATAAGCTCCTCAATTGTTTCGTGAATAGGCGTGTAGACGTAAGAAAACGATAGGGGAACAGGTCGTTCAGTTCCATCAACGAGATCTGTATCCCGTCCCGTTCGAGCGCTTAAGTCTTTGCGCAGGAAAGTTGTGTCTCCCAAAGTGGCAGACATCAAAATAAATTGAGTCGATGGAAGTTCAAGGAGCGGAACTTGCCATGCCCACCCTCGCTGGGGATCGGAATAGTAATGGAACTCATCCATCACTACCTGGTCTATCTCAGCATCAGGGCCATCGCGTAAAGCAATATTGGCTACGATTTCGGCAGTTGCACAAATAATCGGAGCTTTGCCATTGACAGTGGCGTCTCCTGTCATCATCCCGACGTTTTTCGCACCAAAGGCGTCGCACAGAGCAAAGAATTTTTCATTGACCAGCGCTTTAATTGGTGCTGTATAGAATGTTCGCCTGTTATATGCAAGTGCGAAGAAATGCGCATATAAGGCGACAAGCGATTTTCCAGAACCGGTGGGGGTCGCGACGATGACATTATCACCGGCTTCTGTTCCGAGGATTGCTTCTTCTTGGGCAGGGAAGAGGGTAATTCCTCGCGAGCGAACCCAGCTTCGAAATGAATCAGAAATTGCTTCGTCGTATAAGGATTCGGGGACGTCAGCAAGGTCGGGAAGATAACTAGCTAGGTTCACGGCTCTATCCTAATAGTCTCGTTTAGTCTTCGTCTGAGTCATCGCCTCCATCGGAGTGTGGCCGACGGTCGCCACCGTTGTCGTCTTCGTCATCAGAACGCGGACTATCCGACTCGTCCCAGGACTCGGCACGGTCATCCCCGGTACCGATATCCTGAGTATCTTTATCGCGGTTCACCTGTGCGAGGAACTTTTCTAGTTCTGCGCCGATTTCATCACCAGTGGGCACTTCACCATCAGAGCTGAGTAGTCCGCGGTCATGACGCTCCCTATACCGTGCGGTTTCTTGGTCATACTGGGCTTCGAGAGCATGGACGACGGCTGCTATCTCACCCGACTCCTCAACCTGCTCTTCGAGTTCGCGCTCGACCTTTTCTGACTCCCGCTCCAACGCTTGCAAGGGGATAGAAACACCTGCTGTTTCTTCCACGGCTTGGAGCAGTTTGACCACTGCAGAGGGGTACTCCGAGGCGGCAATGTAGTGCGGAACATGAGCCGTAAACCCTGCCGTCTCGATACCTTCTTTGGCCATTTTCATCTCGAGCTCGAGCTGAGCGGACCCTGGTACAGTAATACGCCCATCAAAGCGGGGATACCGGAGCGGATCCGATTTGTACGAGCCATGTTGGGTCACGATAAGCGGGCGGGTATGAGGAACCGGCATCGGAGCGGAATAAAGGCTCACCGCTTTTGTCACCTTAAAACGTTTAGAGAGGTCGGTGACGGCCTCAGTAAACGCACTCCACCGTAAATCGGGTTCCGGCCCGGATAAAAGAAGGAACGGAATTCCTGCATTATCACGCACAACGTCTAAGGAGAGTTCTGTCTTTTCGGCAGGTGCTAACTCATTGTCGACGATATGTACGGCAGGCCGCCGTGAGCGATAATCAATAAGCAGATCGTTATTAAATGTCGCTAATGGTGCATGTTCCAAGGCTGCTTTGATGTGCGACCCTGCGTTATCAATAGCTTGGCCAGCGTCAGCGTAGCCTTGGAGCGCTACGACGAGTGATAGGCCGTTACTAGCGTCGGATTGTGTTTCCGGCTCAGGATATTCAAGCTCGTACATCGTTTCGTCATTATCCATTGTCATTATTAGTCCTCGATATCATTTGTTGATTTCGTCGTTTAATTGGTCGTTATTTAAAAGGGTCGATATTAACGCGACACTACCCACAACACCATGATAAGTAGTGGTATTCCACGAATTTAGCCCCGTCGTGCCTGTTTCCGTGTACCTCCACGTACCGCCACGATCACCCCGTATCGACACTAGTTCACAATAATAGTGGTGGGCACGGTATCTTCCAGTGCTCTGTGGGGGTCGCGACCGGTGGTGCCCTACCAGTTATCCACAGGGTAATAGTTATCCACAGCGTGCGCAGTTTTGCCCTTGTCGCGGCGGTGATGGTGCGACATTAATTGCCAGACTAGCGGCCATGACAGATTGCCATTCCTCGTGTAGCGCCGGTACGTCCGACGTGTTTTCCATTTTTGCTCGCCCCCGCCCATCCTCTGACACCGTCGGCGCGGTTCTAGGAACGTTGCCACGGATCCTCGGAGAGAACTCAACCAACAAAAACCTGATCCTGATCGGTGACTCTCGCTGCGAAAACTGTGGTGGTCCCAAGACATCCGCTGGCCAGGCAGAACCTCCATCAGAACGAATGTCTAGCGGAGTGTGTGTACTCGCCACTCCAGTTGACAACGCAGATAACTTCGACCGTGCGCTGGGCTCCCTGGATATCCCTCTCTCGTCAGCATGTTGGTTAATTATCGACGAACCTGGGGCCGTCGATCTTGTGACGTCGATGATGAAGGGTGCCCAAACCGGGATGCACTACGACGATCATCGACGACGGGCGACGACCACGGGAGCGGCGAACCCCGGGCTGCCCGGCGCGACATTCACCTCTGCCCACGTCACAAAGCACGTCGGCGACGGTGGTCTTAGCGCGACGGTGACTGTCGATGATCACACTGAAAACGGATCTGCGGACACGCTCCGAGCCATCAACACGATTATGTCGACGTTGTGGGCGAAAGGCGTCGAGGTCACAGCAGTCGTTGGCGTTGACACGCTCCGGGCGGGACAGCTATTCGCCGTAATGTCGTTCGACGGAGGCGGCCATTTCGACACTGGGAGCGTCGGCCATGGCGAAGCTCTGAAAAGCTGGTTCTCTGATCTCCGTGCTAGTACGGATCCGTCGTTACCGAACAGCGACGCGGCCAGCATTTTTGAGGCAGACGAATCGGTGCTGCCTTTTCCGCCCGAGGCGGGTAATGAAATTGCTGAAGAAGCGCAGCTCAGCGATATCTACATCCGCGAGTTCATTAGTCATTTCACCGATCGTCCCGACGTCGACTCCGATCTGAACATGGATAGTGAATCTCCCAGGGGCGAATACACCGTTTGTCCATGGGAGACCGGACGTCGTTTCAACCCGGCTTTCGGTAGCGACGAGCGTCTAGACAGTAGTGCGCTGATGTCACTGTGCCTTGATAGTTTTCGAGATTTCATCACGCTCACCGGCGAGATCGCCGACGACATTGCTGCCAGTGCATCATCAGAAGGACAACAACCCGACTTTAGTGATCCTGTTGTGGCTCAACGTTGGATTCGAGCTCTCAATACTGGCAGTTTGCGAGACATCAGCCATGGTCTTCGCTATTCGCCACTACGCCACACCCTTCGAGATATTTTCTTGAGTGCAGCCCAAGCCTTCCCATCCCAGTCGCGGTCATTTGCCCTGTGTATGTGGGGAATTATGGATCGGAATGAACATGAATCCTTGGCGGGGGTGGCTTATCGTCGCGCTTTACAGGAACAGAAATTCGATGAGGGAGCGTCGTTGCCTTATTCGCTCCTCGCTCTTCATCGTGGGCAGAAAACCGATTCTGGTATCGCGCTGTTGACCGCTTTGAGCGTCGAATCGCTTGATGATCTCGTGACCACCATCGACGCCCTCGACACTCAAGGTGTCGATGTCACGAGTGAACGAAAAACGATAAGCACGCTCCTCGGAGCGACTGATTTCGACGCCATCATCGACGAATTCCGTAAGTTCCGCTTCGAGCCGTGGGCATCAACACTGTCCGAGGGCGTACAAGCAGCTCGGCGCTTACAGCGGTGGGGCCACGATCCCGCCGAAGACAACGCAAAGGCTAGACGAGAATGACGCGGCCGCATGGTGTGCGCGTTATGTATGGCGTCGTCTAGCTGCGTGCTCTCTATGACGTCGCCTTGGGCAAAGAATGTGCACGATCTCCGAGCGATTGAGCGAAGTCCCACGCTGTAGACACAATGGTCTCGAGGTCTGTATGCGTCGGATTCCACCCGAGTTCGTGACGAGCCTTGTCGCTGGACGCAATAAGAATCGCGGGGTCACCGGCCCGTCGGGGAGCAATATCCGCCGGGATCGGATGGCCAGTCACTTTTCGACACATCTCGATGACTTCACGGACCGAATATCCGTCGCCGGATCCGAGATTGTAAATCCGGTGCTGACCGGGCTTGTTGGTTTCAAGCGCCAGGAGGTGAGCGTCGGCAAGATCCTTGACGTGAATATAGTCCCGGACGCACGTGCCATCCTTCGTCGGCCAGTCGTCGCCAAAAATCCTCACTCCATCTCGGTGGCCTAGAGCTACTTGGAGAATGATGGGAATGATGTGGGTCTCGACGGGGCGGTTTTCGCCTTGACCGTGGTAGGCCCCGGCCACATTGAAGTAGCGTAGCGATGTTGCTCCCAAGCCGAAGGCGTGGGCATACGACGTGATCATGTGATCGATGGCGAGCTTTGTCGCACCATACGGGTTCGTCGGCTGTGTGGGGAACTCTTCAGTAATGGGAACTGTCTCCGGTTCTCCATAGGTGGCCGCGGTGGACGAGAAAACCAAGTTGTTCACATGAGAATGGCGCATCGCGTCCAGGAGCGTCAATGTGGTCACAACGTTGTGGTGCCAATAATCTTGAGGCCTCTCAACAGATTCGCCGACGAGCGAGCGGGCGGCGAAATGGGCAACGCCGTCAAACTTTTCGTCAGCGAGGACATCTGCGGCGACATCGCGGACATCGCCGCGGACAAAGTTTGCGCCATCGGGAATAAGATCGGTGTTTCCCGTCGTGAGATCGTCAATGACGGTGACGGAATGGCCCTGTTCAAGGAGCACTTTGGCGACGGTGCCGCCAACGTATCCTGCGCCGCCTGTTACGAGAATCTTCATACTGTTCTTCACCTTTCCTACGCGGTGGTTACTCTCGGTCTGTTGATTTGTATCTACGGGACACCCAGTTTTCACGCGACGTGCCACTGACTAGGCCTATGCGTACGTTCACTGCAGGGGAACGGGGCCAGTCGCCGTCGTCGGGTGCCGTGTGGCGTGGGTCCTCAGTCTAGCCCTCGTATGAATGGCACATGCTTCCGACAAACTGAGAAGTCGCTGATGTTACTCACAACACGAGGAGGACAACTCTTCAAACATTTACCCCCTAAAAAGGCTGAGAAAAGGGCGCGAAAACTGGTCTTTTACGCCACATTGTTAACACGTGCCCCACTAATCGCGTGGTTATGTGATCATTTTCATTTCCGCCCGATCGAGTGCGAAATGATGGGGAGGCACAGGGCAGAAAAATGTTGACTTAACAGCAAGTAAGCTTTACCTTCATATCAGGATAGATGCGTAACCTTGGCTGTCATTTGCATGACTGAGCATGGGAAGTGATAGCCATGGAACGCTACCTCTTGATGCACCAGCGTTCCCTAACGACGCCCTCCCTCGCACCGGATCGGTTAACGGGACATCGTCGTGATCGCAGCGCCGGGCGAGTTCGAAATGCCCCCTCGATTACCTGGAGAGTTCATGCTTCCCACCGGAGATCACTCCGAGACCCACGCACCCAGTGGCTCACGCAACACGAGTAAGAAAAAGCATGGTCGTACCGCGGCTCGTGCCCTCGTTGCTTCCTTGTCAACGGTGTCTCTCATTGGGATGGGTTCAGCTGCTGCCCCTGCTGCGTCGGCAGTTGATTTGTCTTCGTTGAGCGACGCGATCAATGACTTGGGATTCCCGGGATCGCCTGATCTTGGCCGATTCCTCAATAGTGGTGGGGGAGATGAACAATCCCAATCACCGACGTTGACTCTGGATAAAGATAAAGACATCAGTGGTGGCGATACCCTCAAAGCGACGGGTAAGGGTTACAAGCCTGGTGAATCTATTTACGTCACCCAGACAATTGAAAAGCCCGCGTCCGGATATCCAAAGACTTATGGCAAAGCGGTCAAGGTAAAAGCCGATGACCAGGGTAATTTCACGACTGACTTGACCGTCGATACCAAGTTTAGGGACGTCGACTGCACCACCACCCAGTGCTATGTTGCGTCATTCACCGCATTCCCGAAGCTCTTTGACCGCTCCCAGGACGCGTGGACACCCATTAGTTTCCGTAACGGAAGTCCGGTCACTGTTGACACCGAGGGCGGTCACTACGGCGATGGTGGCAGCGACAACAGCAATTCCGGCCAGGATAATGGCGGCAATTCCCAGCCAAACTCCGGCTCCCTGGGCAGCACATCAAGCAGTGGAGCAACTGTCTCAGTAAATAAAACCACGGACCTCAATCCGAGCGGAGATACTGTTCGAGTTGAAGGTAAAGGGTTTAAAACGGATGGACCTGGCATTTATGTAGGCATCGCTCAGGATGACCAGTTCAGCACCACTAATCCCGACGCCTTCGGCCCCGATACGAAGTGGGTCTCGAAGAGCAAGGGAAATCTGAACGACGATGGTTCATTCTCCATCGACTTGCCCGTCAGCTCGACCTTCGGTAGCGCGAACTGTAAAGACAACCACTGCTCGATCTTTACACTTGCTGCACACGGATCTTCTGATAGGAGCCAGGACACAGCAACGCCTGTCTCCTTCAAAGGTGGGGTAGCCAAGAAGGAAGACGGAGCTGTGACGCCCCCCGCTACCTCCGGCGACGGGGCAGCATCGGGCGGAAATGACAACGGCCAGGCCGCTCCCGCAGCGAACCCAGGTGGGAATGGACAGTCCAACAACGGAAACTCGGGCTCTGCTGCTCCTCAGGGAGGAGCGCCTGCCCAGCCAGCACCGGCACCCACCGGAGCACATTCCTCGAGTGGCGCGGCAGTCACCTTGTCGAAGACTCAGAACCTTAACCCGAGTGGAGACACGATCCGGGTTAGCGGACAAGGGTTCAAGACCAGCGGCAATGGCGTCTACGTCGGGATTGCGCAGCAGGACCAATTCAGTACGACCAATGCTGATGTCTTCGGCCCCGGTACGGTGTGGGTCTCCAACCAAAAGGGCAACCTCAATTCTGATGGATCATTCTCTGTTGATCTTCCCGTGTCAGCCACCTTCGGAAGCGCGAATTGCCTGACGAACGCGTGCGCCGTGTACACCTTCGCTGCACATGGATCCAGCGACCGTAGCCAAGACACGGCTACACCGGTCAGCTTTGCGGGTGGAGTTGCTGCAACAAGCGCACAGCAAGCAGCACAGTCGGTTGCCTCGGGCGTGAGCCGGAGCGGTGGCTCGGGTTCAGGAAGCTCTGGTTCAGGTAGCTCGAGTGGTGGATATGGCCTCAGCCAAGCCTCTGGTGCAAGTGGCACGTCTGGTCAATCACGCAGTGGAGCACGAGTTTCGGTATCTCGAACCACTATTTCGCCCACCGGAAAAACTCCTGTCACAGTGACTGGCCAAGGCTTCAAGACTGGCGGCAATGGCGTCTATGTCGGGGTTGCCGAGAAGTCGAAGTTTTCATTCACGGACGCTTCTGTCTTCGGAGCGACCAACTGGGTGCGGCCACAGCAGATTTCGTCAAATGGATCGTTCAGCACCACGTTGAACATCGAGCCCATCTTTGATGGCGGTAACTGCATTAAGAACCAGTGCGCTATCTTCACCTTTGCAGCACACGGTTCGACGGACCGCAGCCAAGACACGGTGACAGACATTACCGTTACCGGTACTCAGCAGGAGAAAGAGTCCGCGGTGAAGGCGGCCGAGAAGAAGGCTGAGGAAAAGAAGAAGGCAGAAGAAGCGCGGAAGAAAGCCCGCGAAGCCAAGAAGAAGAACAAGAACTCTAAGGGTTCTAAAGATTCCGACGGTAACCAAGCCATCGACTCTGAGAACACGAGCTCAGATCACGGATGGCTTTACGGAATTATCATCGGCATCCTTGGCACACTCGCCATCGTGTTTGCCGCGCTATTCGGCATCGAAAAGCGGAGGAACTCCGCAGGTCACCAGCCGAATTCATCGAATGATGACAGTGCAGAATAAATAGCTAAGCCGCCGTCCATGGGACCATCCCATGGATAGCAGCAGCTTGTGACTTAGCCCCATCTCATGGTTCGTACCGTGAGGTGGGGTTTAGTTATACCTGCCGGAGCCATCTCCGCTGCAACAGTGATCCTCCCAGCCATCACGAGCCGTGCCAAACACCGACCGTGCGCGATGGTTGGGGGAGAAACCTATTGGGTCTTTCTCAGCGGGACAACAATGGGGGAGTCATCCGGCCCGCGAAAAACTTGCATCGGGCAGCCGTAAATGTTGCTGAGCAACTCGGGCTGCAATACCTCATCGGGATTCCCGGACACAGCAACCCGGCCGTGGTCAAGCACAATGATTCGGTCACTCCACGCTGCAGCGAGAGACAAATCGTGGAGGACGATCCCCACTGCGGCACCGTTCTTAGCCCGGTGTCGGCAAATCTTCATCACATCTTCTTGATGACGAATATCGAGCGCAGCCGTCGGTTCATCGAGAAGAATCAACGGAGTGTTTTGAGTGAGAACTCGAGCAAGCGAGACTCGAGCTTTCTCACCACCAGAGAGGTGATGAAACTCGCGGGAAAGAAACTCGCGAACGCCAGTCTCTTCGATCGCGGTATCCATCGCCTCAGCTGCCTCGTCGGCAGTCTCGGTTTTGGCCCAGGGCGCACGCCCCATCGCAATGGTCTCGCCGGCGGTAAAGGAAAAACCGACGGTGTTCGATTGCGTCAATACCGACCGCAGTCGGGCTAAATCAGGCGCAGATGTCGTCGATACGTTGTGGTCTTCTATCCGGACCGTTCCTGAATCAGGAGTGAGGTCGCCTGCAGCTACGCCCAATAAAGTTGATTTACCAGCACCATTCGGCCCGACGACGGCGACAACTTCTCCTTGGCCAATCGATACATTAACTGCATCAAGAACGACGCGTGATCCTCGGCGTAAGGACACTGACTCAAGAGATAGCATGGACAACCTTCCTAACAGATCGTTCTTGGTCGCGGACGCTAGCGCCATGCACCAGAGTGGCCACGCGAACGACGGAGTAGGTAGAAGAACACTGGGCCACCAATAAGCGCTGTCAGCATCCCGAGAGGGAGGTCAGCGCCGCGAATAGCCGTCCGGGCGACGACGTCGGCAATGGTTAGTGTTAGCGCACCGCCCAATGCCGAGGCCGGTATAAGAATGCGGTGGCCGGGCCCGACGATGAGCCGGAGAGCGTGCGGGACAACAAGTCCCACAAATGAAATGATGCCGGTGAAGGCCACACCTACCGCAACGAGCAGGGAGACAATAACGACGATTGACGCGCGAAGACGCTCAACATTGACCCCTAGGTGGTGAGCCTGACTCTCACCCAAGGAGAGCAGATCAAGCGGTTTAGCCAAAGTCCAGGCCAGAAGACTGACCGGAATAGTGACGATGCAGATGATCCCTGCTGCGGTCCACGATGAGCCAGCAATAGACCCCATTTGCCAGAACACGATTTGGTCGCGAGCTGCATTATCGGCAATGAAGGTAAGGAACGCGATAATACCGCCAGCCATGGCATTGGTGGCGACACCTGTCAGAATGAGAGTGACAACTTCGCTTCGGCCATTCCGTCGGGACGCAAAATATATGAACGCGGTGGTACACAAGCCCGCAATGAAAGCCGCGAGCGTGACCATCCACGGGCCGAATCCCTGGTGAGCGGCGGTTGTCGATGCCCCCAAAGCAATGGCTGCAGAGGCTCCGACGGCTGCGCCAGAGGACACACCGATGATGCCCGGCTCAGCTAGCGGGTTAGAAAACACGCCTTGCAGAAGAACGCCTGATACTCCCAGGCCTGCGCCCACAATGGCTCCGACGACGATTCGCGGGAAGCGGACGTACCATAAGGCGGCTTCGGCATTAGCGTGATCGGGACCGTCTAACCAGGATATTCTCATGGAGTGAAGCAATGACCCCAGCACTTGAGTGGGGGTTGTCTCCACTTGTCCGGCGGTGGCTGACCACACCAGGCTGATGGCGAGGAGAGCGATAATCGTCGGGAAGAAAATCACCGTCGCGACAACTCGCGTTTGATGGAACGACTGTGTGCGTGAGCGTTTCATCATGACCGACGCTCCAGAGCCTCAGGCGTAGCGCTTGTCGACGGCGCAGCTGACGATGGCGACTTCGAGTCGCCATACAGGGCCTGAGCCATTGCTGTGATCACATTGCCCGCGTCAGGCCCGAACGATAACAGGTGAGAGTCGGGAACAGTTAGCACGCTGTTATGGGCCCCGGCTGGAGTCTGATCAAACCCGGGAAGCTTATGGAGGCCGTCCAAGCCTCCAATGGACTCAAGCCCTTCCTTCATCACAATGATCGTATCGGGAGCAGCCTTGACCAATGCTTCTGATGTCAGGTTAGTAAAGGCCTTATCTAGCCCGAGCCCCTCACCGGCATCGACACCACCGAGGGATTTAATGAGGTCAGGCGCCCCCGACTTCGGACCGGCGATCATCGAAACATTCGTCCCACGCAGGTACAGCATGATCATGCGACGATGATCAGACTCTGCCTCGGCAGCTTTGCTTGCAGACTCAATACCTTCCCGCACCTTCTGCGCTGCTTGGTTGCCAGCATCCTCGTCGCCTAAGGCACGCCCGATCTCCTTCATGAGGTTGTCCGCGTTATCAAGGTTCCTGTCTCGATCAGTGCGCACAACTGTGATCCCGGACTTTTCCAATTGACGGAAAACGGATTGCGGCCCGATTGTTCCGTCGGTGAAAATGACGTCGGGATTGAGATCAAGAACGGCCTCCGCATTAATAGAGTGCCCACCCGGGGTTACCAAAGGCAGCTTCTGAGCCGACGGAAAATCAGTGGAGATATCTCTTCCGACGAGTTTATCGCCCATGCCCATGGACCACAGAGATGCTGCCATAGCCCCGGATCGGTCGAGGCCGAGAATGCGATCGGCTTTTTTCACCGTGACTTTCTTGCCTTGCGACGTCGTTTCCGCAGGAAGATTCGGCTTAATCTGGGCAAGGATTTGGGGATCACCAGTGTTCAATGACGCATTGACGAGCCCTTCCGCATGGACCGGGTGAGCCGAACTATCCGACTGACTAGACGACGATTCTCCGTCGCGTGACGGGACGTCGCACGCGGTGGTGGTTAAACCAATGACGAGCATGGCGCCCACGAGCATGGTTAGGGATTTGAAGGGGCGATAACCGGCCTTAGAAGTACGGGCCGATACGAAACCTGAGGGGTAATGCAAGGTCACAGCTTTCACGGGCAACGATCAGTACAGCGATCGTGGAAGAGTCGAACTACAGACAAAACTGGAAGCCTGGGCCTCCACGTCGAGGCTTTAGCTTACCTATAGGTGGGGTAGAGGAAAAGGCCACACCACCCTTATGCAGTGAGGGGGTGTTGACGTGTGCGTTAAGATGCACAGATGGTAGCCAAGTTATTTGTCTTAGCCGACGATTATACTTTTCTTGTATAAGGTTAACCACGGTACGACTTTACGAACCCTACGAGGGAGCCCTCCGCGATGAAACTCAACACTCATTCCACTCGACCGGCACGAACGATGGGTATGCGGGTCGGTGCACTCGTCGTCACTTTGGGGTGTGTACTCGGAGTGGCTGCGTGCTCCAATGATAACGGCTCGAATAACTCGTCATCTGGTGCAGCGTCTGCCGCCAAGTCGAGTGGTCAGTCCGCCAAAGCTAGCGACACTGATGACAGTACAAGCACAGAAGTCACCGGAACCGATGACATCGTCGTCATGAAAGTGTCGCAAGCAAAGGATCTGCGGGACGGGCAGCAAGTCACTGTAGATGTTAAGGACGCGGACCCGGACATGGGGTATTACCTCGCCCTGTGTGCGAAAGAGCAGACTGGTGACGTTCCCGATTGTCTGGGGGCTCACGGGGATCCGAATGCACAAAAGTGGATCTCGAATGAAAATGAGGACGGAGCCATTCCTGATGATGGCTCGTTCAGTGAAGAGATCACCGTCAACCAGAAGAATGTCAGTACTGGTGGAGACGAGATCGACTGTAAAACCCAAGAGTGTGTCATCAAGCTCTTTGGTGACCATAGCAACGGGTTCGTCGATGTTGCGGATATTCCGGTCACTTTCCAGTGATGGATATGTGAGTTTTCACCGCAAATATGAAAGTAGGGTGGGGCGCTCGTTGGCACACCACCCTAGTCGATTTCTACTTCTGCTTTTTTACTCGACGACGATAGCGTGGGCCAAGCTGACAGGAATGGCCACTGTTTCATCACCAACCGAGACCGTGGCATTACGGTCATTGACGACCGCGTGAATCTTCTTACCAGGAACAATTCCGGCGTTCCGAAGATTGGCCATCACAGCGGAATCGGACTGAAGTACTTCGTTAAACATGAGGATCTTCGCGGTGACGAGTTCATTGCGAGCAAGATCCGTGAGTCGTTTGCCCTCCATCTGCGGTTCACTGCCATTGACCCCGAGCTGCGGAAGTCCCGGAATCGGGGTGCCGAAGGGGCTGTGGGTCGGTGCATCAAGGACATCGTAAAGACGGCGCTCAACGTCGTCACTCATCACGTGTTCCCAACGACAGGCTTCTTCGTGCACTTTCTCTTTGGGAAGCTTGAGGGTGGTAGACAGTAAACACTCTGCTAAGCGGTGTTTACGCATAACTGCGATCGCAACCTGGCGGCCTGCGTCGGTAAGTTCGAGGTGGCGATCTTCCGCGACGCGGAGGAGCCCATCACGTTCCATGCGAGCTACCGTTTGGCTGACCGTGGGGCCTGATTGTTCCAAGCGCTCCGCGATGCGCGCGCGCAGGGGAGTGATACCTTCTTCATCCAACTCATAAATAGTCCGGAGATACATCTCGGTGGTATCGACGAGATCCTTCATGATGGACGCCTTTCTCAAGTAGTTCGATAAATAAGACGACGGTACTAGTTTTTACTTTACCCTTAACACAAGAGCCCCGGGAAATATTTCCCCGGGGCGTTTTTACCCACTTTCGCTGACAATAAATGTGGGTACGCTAAAAGCTAGAATGCGAGATAAGCATCTCAGCACTTAAGCGTAAGATCGCAACTTATCCGCACGCTCTCCTTTTCGGAGCTTCGCCATGACCTCACGTTCAATTTGGCGGACCCGCTCACGAGAGAGCCCGAACTCGCGTCCAATCTGATCAAGAGTCCTGGGGACACCGTCGTCGAGACCAAAGCGGAGACGAATGACGTCTTGCTCCCTCTTCTCTAAGGTCGCCAAAACAGTCCTGATGTCGGAGTGGCGGAGGGACGCTACGACGGCTTCTTCCGCGTCGGTCGCTTCGGAGTCCTCAATGAAGTCTCCCAGCGGAGCCTCTTCATCCGTTCCTACCGGCATATCCAAGCTCACCGGGTCGCGGGACTGCTTCAGAAGAAGATCGATCTTTGATTCGTCGATACCAGACTCTTCCGCGAGTTCTTCATTGGTAGCTTCCCTGCCCAAGTGCTGGTACATCTCACGCTTAATGCGGGAGAGCTTGTTCACTTGCTCGACGAGGTGGACAGGAAGGCGAATTGTTCGGGATTGGTCGGCCATCCCGCGCGTAATGGCTTGTCGAATCCACCATGTCGCGTACGTCGAAAACTTAAAGCCCTTGGTGTAATCGAACTTTTCGACGGCGCGAATGAGGCCCAAGTTCCCCTCTTGGATGAGGTCGAGGAGAGGCATTCCGCGCCCCGTGTAGCGCTTCGCTAATGAGACGACGAGTCGGAGGTTGGCCTCCAGAAGGTGAGCTCGTGCAGCGCGCCCGTCTTTAGCGATCGCCTTGAGATCCCGCTTCTTCGACGGAGTGAACTGCTCGTCAGATTCAAGGAGATGTTGTGCGTAGAGGCCAGCTTCAATCCGTTGCGAAAGCTCGACTTCGTCTTCCGCGTTAAGAAGTGCGGTACGGCCAATTCCGTTGAGGTAAACCCGAACTAAATCAGCTGAAGGATTTTCATTGTTGTTGGCCCGCCGGCCAGGATCACCATTAACTTCGGTTGTCGTACTGACGTGCGCTTCGTCCATGTGCTGGCTCCTTAACTGCGCTCGGTGTCGCGATAGCGGTGCAATGTGACGGCCGGTTGGGACGGGGTGGCGATGTGGACGTTTGTCGTCGAACGCCACCTGATTAACGTCCCTACAGAATGTCGAGCTGTCACGATCGCATTCAGTTAGTCCAACGCATGGGTCGGTGAAAAGGTTCCATAAGCAGTTTTTCGCGTGGCTCTTGGTTGCCGTTGGAGGTGGATAGGCATCATGTGTGGCGGGGTTTGAAGTCACATGAGTGTGATTTACGTCCACAAAAGTGCTGGTAAACGCTCTATACGCCAGAATTGACTCCCTCGCTCCCATCTACCCCTATTCGGGGTTACTGGCGTGACTGGGCTTCCATGGTGATTAACCGACTACGAGCGATCTCCACTCGGAATATCGACGAGGACGGTGAACGGTCCATCGTTGACCGACTCGACGGCCATATAGGCGCCGAACACTCCCGTATCGACGCTCAGCCCACGGTCGCGGAGTTCCTCTACGCATGTGTTGAAGATGGGTTCAGCCTCAGCCGGTTTCGCCGCAGCAGACCACGACGGGCGTCGGCCATGGGAAGTATCACCCATCAAGGTGAACTGTGACACAACTAGCATGGGCGCATCGAGGTCTAGCGCAGAGACCTCAGTCGGGCGCCCGTCAGCCGTCGAACCCTCAAAGATCCGAAGCCGAGCCAGCTTTTCCGCCATAGCCCGGGCTGTGGCAGAAGTATCTCCGGTGGCTACTCCAATGAGAACAAGGAGCCCTCCGACATCCGAGTCCGGGATGGACCCAACCACTGAATCGTCAACAACAACGGACGCGGAACGAACACGCGTGACTACGGCTTTCATTCAAGATCTCCAGGCATCACAAGCCCGTGGCGAATGGCGTCGACAAGAATAGGAAGAAATTGGTCGGCCAGGTTCTGGGCTTCTGTAGTAGGGGTAACGAGTTCGGCAATCTCGCACACATCGTGCGCCGACAATCCATTCGGATCTAAACCGCGAAGGATACGCAGGACATTCTCGTCGATCTCGTGGGAGAAACGTGGCCCGTCGGTCCGCGTGACTCGCGTGACGACGTCGGTAAACGTGGAGTCCGCCTCTTGCTCGGCGAGAGAAACCTTCTCCAGGGCTAGACCGGGCCTGACACTAAACCGGCTGTCCAGGATCTCATCCGGAGTACGCGCATCAAGCCATGCGCAGCGTCGGAAATATTCCTCAATCTCCGGGCCGAGAGGGTCAGTGTACGGTTGAGTGAATTCCTCACACACAACCTCGGAGCTTTTCTCAGGATCAATCGGAGTCAGCGCGATAAAACCAATACCGATTCCTGTCACGCCGGCCTGATCCATATAGTCAATCCACGCCTCTGATTGCGATCGGCCGAGCTCACTGCGGGGATCGAGAGACTCATCCTTGATCCACGTGCCCACATAATGCAAGGGGTCGACGCAATCACGCTCCAACACCCATGCGCGATAACCATGGTCCGGAATCCACGACGCTACCCGCGCTTGCCAGGCCTGGTCATTTGAGTGAATCCACGCGCCCAACACGCATGCCTGACCATGAGTGGCCAGGTGCTCCGGAATACCGCGAACGAGCTTAGCGGTGGCGCCATCGAGCTCCATTCCAGAATCGCGATACACGTGACGCAACGTCGGTGGGCCCACCACGAAAGGCGGATTCGCGATGATGCGATCGAATGTCTGATTACGGACGGGGTCGAACCACGAGCCCTGTTTGAACTCCACCTTCGTGCGTGGCTCGGCGCTCGAAACAACGTCGGCCGCAGCGCACGTAGCTTCAGCGAAGAGGAGCGCGCGCGGGCTGACGTCCGTCGCCGTCACCGAGTCGGCTCGTCCCCACTGGCCTATAATTTGAACTCCGGATCCGGTCCCTAAATCTAAAACTGAGCCGACGCGAGACGTACCCGTTGCCTGAAGAAGTGAGCGCGACGCAGCACCCACGCCCACGACGTGATCGGGACCGGCCGAATGATCAACCATTGAGGCGTCGGCATCGCTAAAAACGAGGAAGTCAGAGCTTTCCGACGAGCCGATGTGGAGAGGGCGGATGTCGATTGCAATGCTAAACTGCTCTGGATCTGTATCTGGCTCGCCGACGATAACGCCGGCAGAGAGAGCGTCGGTGAAGAAATTGTCGCCGAAAGTGTCGACGAACATGTCGCGCGGTTGTGGCTCGCGGAGGATGAGTAACCGAACCGCGCCTGCGAGAAGGCGGTCATCCTCACTCGAGGCTTGGTGCTCGAAGCGATGGCAGGCGAAAGAAACAGCGGCGGGTTCGTGCCGATCCAAGGCTGCTAGGCCGTCATCGCCGAGGACACGGTGTAAGCCCGACGACGAATAGCCGAGCTCTTTCAGGCGTTTCGCGAGGGATGCGGCGTAGCGCGGCAGCTCGGAGATATCAGGTAGCGTGCTCACCATTGTGGCCTGTTCTCCAACCTTTCGTCAGAACGTGAAGCACCTCAAGCACATGAAGCTTACGGTGCGAGCGGATTACATACGGGCACTTAAAGTGCGGGCAGATGGCTAAAAATCTTAAGTGAGAATCCTATGTGAAGAGACGTGGGTAGCGCACGCTGCGCTGGACGATTACATCGTCGTCTTGGGATCAGCGTTATTCCGCTCGGTCTCGCCAGGGTCAACATCCACCGTCGTTGTCCTCGATTCAGTGGCTGCCTCGGATCCATCTGATTCGCGTGATGCGGCCCGTTCACTCCCGGCGACTAACTCGCGGGCGCGTTCTCCGTCGACAAGACCATTAAATGCGTAATAGGCGTCTCTATTCACAGCAGGCTTATACACCTGCGGCTTCCTCGGATCGTGTGTTTCACCCACGGCATTCGCTATCACGACCGCGATCCATGGAAGGGGGACAGAGATCACAGTAAAAATGGCCGCCAGCACCAAGTTGTGCAACAGCATGTATGCCAACGCGGCGAGCAAGAGGAACGGGATACGCGATCCCTGCAAGACGGCATACTCACGCCGCCTGCGGTGCCAATCCTCAACTGGCGACCTCTGGGCGTCGGTAATAAGTGCGACGTGCTTGCGTCGGTGGAACATACTCCCCACCGTAGCCCCTCGACTGCGATCACGAAGCGTTAGCGGTAGGGTAGATAGCTCCTAACCGGCAATCTGGATTCCCGGACCTCACATGGGGTGGCTCGGGACTCTCCACCTGACTTGACGTATAAGGCATGATTGAACCGTGACAACACCGCAGACAACCACGATTGAACGCACCAAGCCCGAAGAGCAAACAACTGATTCGGACACACCAAAGTACTTCCACTACGTGAAGAAAAACCAGATAGTGGAATCAGCTGTGAATGGTAACTACGTGGTGGCATTGTGTGGGGAAACTTTTCCCGTCACCAAGCAAGCCAAGCCAGGTTCGCCGGTGTGCCCGGAGTGTGAGCGCATTTATCGGGGGCTGCGCCGACGGTGAAACTCCGCGAATGGCAGCAAGCTGCGCTCTCGCAGTACTTTGACGCAGATCCAGACGATTTTCTAGCAGTTGCAACGCCGGGAGCAGGCAAAACAACCTTCGCGCTGACACTTGCTCGGCGTCTCCTTGATCGGAGAGCTGTCAACCGCATCATCGTGGTTGTTCCCACGGAACACCTGAAACATCAGTGGGCCGACGCCGCTTCGCGGATGGGGATTGCGCTGGATGCCAACTTCACGAACTCGGCGGGGACCCTCAACCCTGTTTTTGACGGGATGGTGGTCACTTACGCCCAGGTTTCGATGCACCCGTTTAAACACAACTCCTTGGCGACGAGGACAAAGTCCCTGGTCATCATGGACGAGATCCACCATGGTGGGGATGCGAAGAGTTGGGGCGACGGAATTCGCTATGCGTACTCTGATTCCGCGAAGCGCCTAGAGCTGACGGGTACGCCCTTTCGTTCCGACGATGCTCCCATCCCGTTTGTGCGGTATATCGAAGACGGAGACGGCCACCAGGTATCCCGCGCGGATTACACCTACGGGTATTCCCACGCATTGCGGGACGGCGTCGTGCGTCCCGTCGTGTTCATGGCGTATTCCGGGGAAGCGCGGTGGCGGGACAGTGCGGGGGAGGAGTTTGCAGCCAGGCTAGGCGAACCTCTCAGCGCCGAGCACACGGCCAAAGCGTGGAAAACTGCTCTTGATCCCAAAGGGCAGTGGATTCCGTCGGTGCTGCGTGCCGCCGATATCCGTCTCAAAGAGTATCGACGTGCCATTCCCGACGCTGGAGGGCTCGTCATAGCCACGGACACGAAGACGGCGCGTGCCTACGCGAAGATTCTTGAGCGCTTGTCGGGCGAGCCGGTGACTGTTGTTCTGTCTGATGAGCCCGGATCCTCTCGGAAAATCGAAGAGTTTTCCCGGTCTACTGAGCGGTGGCTTGTTGCTGTTCGCATGGTGTCAGAAGGCGTCGATGTGCCTCGCCTCGCTGTCGGTGTGTATGCGACATCGTCGTCGACACCTCTATTTTTTGCGCAGGCTGTTGGGCGATTTGTTCGCGCTCGCGTCCCCGGTGAAACAGCGTCAATTTTCTTACCATCGATCCCGGTGCTCTTGGACTTGGCGTCCCAAATGGAGGCTGAACGCAACCACGTTTTGGGTAAACCCCACCGGCCCAATGAGGGTTGGGATGATGAGTTGGTGGCGCAAGCGAACAAAACTGAGTCCGAACCGGATGACCTCAAGAAGTACGAGTCGCTCGGCGCAGATGCGGAACTGGACCACCTCATTTATGACGGTTCGTCCTATGGCACCGGGACATTATCGGGGTCCGAGGAGGAAGCAGAATACCTGGGGCTCCCGGGTCTGCTGAATGCGGATCAAATGAGGCAACTGCTGCAAAACCATCAGCAAGAGCAGCTGAAGGCTCGTGAACGAGAAAAGAAGAAAGCCGACGAAGCACGGCGTCGGTTCCACGATCCGCGCGATGGTGAGGGGGACGACAATCGCCACAACCCCGATAGCAGTCGTGGTGTGATTGACGATCTACCGCGCCTACGGAAAGAACTTAACGCGTTGGTCTCCATCTCTGCCGCGCGAACCGGCCGTCCGCATGGGCAGGTGCACAATGAAGTCCGCCAGGCATGTGGGGGACCGCAAACAGCATTATGCACCGCTGACCAGCTGCGGAGCCGAATTAATTATCTGCGCAAATGGTGATCTGCGTGGCGCTCAGCCGTCGTGTATTGCCTGCACGGATGGTGCTTTGAGTCTCGATATACATTCTTGCCCGCATCATCCCGGGGGATTGGGATGCGGGCAACACTAGGTAAACTGCGCGGGCTAATGTGCGCAGACTAGTCGAGATAATCCCGGAGAACCTGCGAACGTGACGGGTGACGCAGCTTCGACATTGTCTTCGATTCGATCTGGCGGATGCGCTCGCGGGT
>NZ_JAUMTY010000002.1:107436-126838 GCF_030530965.1 Corynebacterium sp.
TGCTGGATTTCCAGGACTTTGTCCTCGGTAATGTCCATTTCGCGGGCCAATTCCTCGGGGGTTGGTTCGCGGCCCAGGTCCTGTAGAAGCTCACGCTGGATACGACCAAGCTTGTTAATGACCTCCACCATGTGTACGGGGATACGAATTGTCCGAGCTTGATCAGCCATCGCGCGAGTAATGGCCTGCCGAATCCACCACGTTGCGTACGTGGAGAACTTGTAGCCCTTCGTGTAGTCGAACTTTTCGACGGCACGGATCAGGCCTAAGTTGCCTTCCTGAATAAGGTCGAGGAAGGCCATTCCACGGCCCGTGTAGCGCTTTGCCAAGGACACGACAAGACGAAGGTTGGCCTCCAGCAAATGGTTCTTCGCTTTGCGGCCATCACGGGCGATTGATCGCAAGTCTCGCGATTGCGCCGGACTGAGCTTGGTGTTGCTCGCCTTGAGCTCCTCAAGCTTGTGGTTCGCGTACAAGCCAGCCTCAATACGCTGCGCGAGGGACACCTCTTGCTCTGCGTTAAGCAGCGCGACCTTACCGATCTGTTTCAGGTAAGCGCGGACCGAATCCGCGGAGGCAGTCAGCTCAGCATCTTTTCGTGCTTGGCGAAGGGCGGCCGACTCATCCTCGTCCCACACGAAGTTGCCATTGTCGCTATCGTCATCGTCATCATCGTCGTCAGTTGACGAATCATTAGTGCGCTTAATAGGCGAACTCGAGTGGTCGTCGTCCATCTCGTCCTCGTCCAGACCTGACTCGTCATCTAAGTCGTCACTGTCGAGGTCATCATCGTGATCGAGATCGTCGTGGTCGACGTCGTCATCGAGATCATCATCCAGGTCGGAGTGATCCATATCGATGTCATCGTCATCATCGATATCATGCAGCTCGAAATCGTCTCCATCGTGATGGAGATCGGTATCCGCTCCATTCGACGCATCCTGGTCAGGGTGTTCGTCAACAACCTGATCATCTGACGTGATTACGTCGGCATTCTTCTCGGCCGCCGTGTCCTTAGTCGACTTACGGCTTGCGGATGACCGCTTATTGGCAGTCTTCGTGGTCTTTTTCGCAGCTGATTTCTTCGACGCCGCCTTCTTAGCGGTGGATTTCTTCGCCGTTGTCTTTTTAGCCGCGGTCTTTTTCTTGGCCGCGGTCTTTTTTGCCGACGACTTTTTGGCTGCTGTCCGCTTGGTAGCCTTCTTCGCGGTTGCCTTCTTCGGAGCAGCCTTTTCCTGGGACGATGAAGAAGACTCGTCTGCAGCTGCCGACGTATCTTCGTGGAGGGCGGATGATGCCGAGGCCTGCTTCTTGGCAACCTTATTCGCAGCAGTCTTCTTCACTGTGGCTTTCTTTGCCGCGGTCTTCTTCGCAGCAGTTTTCTTAGCCGCCGTCTTTTTTGTGGCCGCTTTTTTGGCTACAGCCTTTTTCGGTGTTTCAGTCATGCCTGTTTTCGCTGTCTCCACTATCGCTTTGCCCCTTCACCGTCATTAAACCTTGTGCGCGCCGTGGTTATTCCTAGAGTTCCATGAAGACTCGGTTCCTTGCCGACAGAGGCGGTCTCCCTATCTTGCGATCTCCCGATCGACGTCAATGCGACTACTCGGGGTTGCTCGATAATGTCCACATGGCCCTTCCTGATCGATGAAGATTTCGATTGGTGCTGCGCACAGATTTGACTGTTTCCGCATGTCAAGCGCTGGCGCCTACCCCAGATAGCGCGTCGCCGTCGCGGGTTGACCCGCGAGATGGCGATTGACGATCGCGTCACACGCCCAGGATGTGGCCTGAGCGTAATGAAGGTGTAGTGCAGCCAGAGTCACTCATGTGCGCAACGAGCTGGATCGACCGCCCAGTATAACCTACGTACCTCGCTCCACGTCGAGCGGCTCCGACTCTGTGTCCTTAAACGTATGCACTTTATGGACAAATATGGTCACGCGCTGCCATCGCCGCGCCTACAATTCCGGCTCGGTTGAGAAGCTCAGCGGGCACGACTGTCGTTTCGCATGTCAACCGTGGAATCCATTTTTCATGCTTGCGTGATATGCCGCCCCCGGCCACAAACGTCGTGGGGGAAAAGAGTTTTTCGTACTCTTTAAGGACTCGGTCCACGCGTTTTGCCCATTCTTTATATGACAAGTCTTTGCGCTCTTTGACAGCAGAGGAGGCGCGTCGTTCAGCTTCCTTACCATCGATGTTTAAATGACCTAACTCACTATTGGGATACAGTTGCCCATTAATGAGCAAGGCAGAGCCGATTCCTGTACCAAAAGTCAGGAAAATGACCGAGCCTTTTCGTGCAATAGGGTTCCCGTAAGCCACCTCTGCTATTCCGGCAGCGTCCGCGTCATTGAGGACAGCGATATCGCGGGTTGGCCCAATATGGCGATGAAAGAGCTCGGACACGTCAGTATCAATCCATGATTTGTCGATATTTGCCGCGCTACGAGCTTGCTGTTGTTTCACAATGGCGGGAATGGTGATCCCAACAGGGCCAGTCCATTCTGCCTGTTCAACGATCTGACGGCACGTGTCAGCGACAGCGTCAGGAGTCGACGGCTTTGGTGTAAGAATCTTGATTCGCTCTCCGACGAAAGTCCCGTTATCGAGATCAACAATTGCGCCTTTTACTCCGCTTCCGCCGACATCTATACCAAAGCCGTAATTATTCATAACTTCGATAGTAGCGGATTTCATGACGACAACTCCGGATGAATTCTACGATCGAGCCGTTATCGGAGGAATTCTCCCGAGGAAATGGCGGCGTACGTCGTGCCGTCGTCGGAGAAACTCGGGGATGCTGGGCTGCAGCAAGGGGCGAAAATGGTTACCGTGGTTCGTATGACTTCTCCAGAAAACTACGCCGAAAGCACCAATGATCCTTCGGATCCCAACCCACAATTAGCAGATCCGAACACGTCAAACCCATCCACGTTGACCGATGAAGCGAGCTCAGAGCTTAATGTGGCCATTTCAGTAGCCATTGCTGCAGGACGACATGTTCGTGACCAGCGGGCAAAGATCGCTGACCTCTCCGCTTCGGTAGCTACGAAGTCATCCGATAACGATCCGGTGACAGAAGTAGATACATCGACCGAACAATTAGTCCGGCGATTGTTGTCGACTGTCCGGCCCAACGACACCGTGTTTGGCGAGGAATCGGGCGGAGAACTGCCTGAAGAAGGAACTGTATGGGTCGTCGACCCGATCGACGGCACCGTCAATTTCCTGTACGGGATACCTTTTTACTCGGTGAGCTTAGCTGCGCAGGTGAATGGCGAAACCGTCGCAGGGGTTGTTGTCGATGTCGCGCACGATCTGACGTACTTCGCCTCACGCGAGGGCGGTGCATATGTGCGGAAGGGTGCTTTGGAGCACGAGACCACCGAGCCCCGCGTCGTCGCGTCTGATAAGCAGCTGTCGGTATCGCGTAAACACGATTTGTCGCACGCTCTCGTGTCTACGGGCTTTGGTTATACAGCTTCTCGACGGCACGTGCAGGGGACAGTGGTAAGCGCGATGCTTGAGACGGTCCGCGATATCAGGCGGCTAGGCTCGGCAGCGTTGGATCTATGCCATGTTGCAGAGGGCAGTGTCGACGCACACTACGAGCATGGATTGAATTTGTGGGACTACGCGGCCGGCGCTCTTATTGCTCACGAAGCCGGTGCACGTATTTCTGTGCCTCAGCGGAAGAGCCCGGGGAGTGACGGTGAGTTACTGATGGCGGCCCACCCTGAGCTATTTGACGAGCTTAAAGACGGGTTAGCCCGAGCAGGTGGACTCGACCCAATCCCGTCTGAGTAGTAGGCGAAAGCAAGCCCCGGGGGCGGGGGAGCATAGGCCGTCAAAATTCCCCCCTCCTCGCGTCTTTAAATTTCAGTTGGTGCATACCCTCTGAACAGTGGTTTTGTGAATTGAGCCGGATGTAGCAGACCCGTGAAATATGGCGCGGCCGCGTAGGACGTGACAATGCTAAGAAATTGGTCTAAAGTGCGCGTCCGACCGGCAGTTTCATCATTTCGGAGGTCGCTTGACATGCCCAAGGACTATGACGCCCCTCGTGGGGACAGGCAAGATTTCGACACAGACTCGCTTGAAGGACTTCAAGCAGCTGAGAATAAAAAAGGACCAGTGGACGATACCGACGATGGTGACATCGTCGAGCCTATCGATCTTCCTGATTTCGACTATTCCAATGAAGAGATTTCGGTCGATGTTGTGCCGAAGAAATCAGACGAATTCACCTGTGGCGTGTGCTACCTAGTTCAGCACAGGAATCGGTTGGCCTACACCGAAAATGACGGCACGATGGTGTGCCGCGATTGCGCTTAATCCGCCGACCGTTTACAGATCCGTTAGCGGTAGCACTTTGTTACCGCCGTGCTTTGTAGCCACGGTGCGCTGAGTTGACGGCTCAGCTTGCCCACACGCCTGCGTGAATAACGGGCGATCCTGAACGTAATCCGTCGTTCAAGCCCGGCTGCCGCTTAGTAGATGGGACGATCCAGCGCTTCAAGAAGTGCGTCGGGGTCTTTAGTGCTGATGAGCCAATATGGCGTGGGATCGTGCGGATCATTCAGCACCAACATCACCATCTCAGGTACCCAGGCATGGGAAACGACATATGCCTCCGGGTCTAATTGCCTTCCCATAGCGGCGCTTTTTGCTGTGGCAGGAACGGCAAGTGTTCGTTCAATTACCGACGTCGGAAGTTTCGCTGGTCCCACATAGAGCCAGCGCTCCCCGTGAGACGTTTTCTCAACCCGTATGACGTTCCCCGACAGGGAAATGAGGGACCATAACGCCGCCGCTCCGAAGACGATCGCCCCGATGAGTGTCCAATACCAGGGGCGATTGAGTCCTAATTCGTAGGACAGCAGCACAACAAGGCCTAGAACAGCAACCCACCAGTAAAACGGGATCCACTGGCGCTCTCGGTACAGAACGTCGCCACTGCGGGTTGATTTCTGTGAGGGAGTATCACGCTGTTCATTCACAGTTCCCTAGTCTAGCGTGCCTATATTTTCACTCGTGGTTTCGTCGTCCCCTGTGTTTTTATCGTGAAGCCTTGATGCGCCTTTACGTGGATGAACCGCGGATGAACAAGGCAATGACCAGTAATAACGGAAAGATGAGCCACCGTGCGGCTTCACCTAAGCTCGTAACCTACGTCGATACGTTGAGCCGATGACCTGAGTCGGCGAAAACGCTAATGGTTATGTTCGTCCGCCGCTCGGTTAGTCTAAAGACGTGACTAAGACACCCAGTATTCGCGTACAACGACTAGATACCGGCCTTGATCTCCCTCGACGCGCTCATCCCAGCGACGCGGGAATTGATTTGATGTCGACCGATGACGTCGTACTCCAGCCAGGTGAGCGGAAGCTGGTCGGAACAGGCATAGCAATTGGTTTACCGGTAGGAACGGTGGGGCTCATCCATCCCCGGTCCGGGTTAGCGCTAAAAAAGGGGCTCTCAATCGTCAATACGCCGGGCACCATCGATGCTGATTATCGTGGCGAAGTCAAGGTGTGTTTGATCAACCTTGATCAGCATGAAGCGGTCACCATTTCGCGAGGGGACCGGATTGCTCAGCTTGTCGTTCAGGAAGTTGTGCTGAGCGACGTCGTCGAGGTTGACCATCTTGATGAGACAGAACGAGGCCAGGGTGGCTATGGGTCTACGGGCGTTGGAGCTACAGATGGCGTAGATCATGTTCTACGATCGCAGCAGTAGAGGCCTTATGTTCAAGGCAGAGAAAATGAGTAATTAATACGAGCAGTTCAGAGCAATGCTCAGAAAAATAAGGCGATCACGCTCGTGTCAATGCAGCCATGACATGAATTCTTGGTAAGGAGTTTGCCTATGTGGCCCTTTGGGAAGAAAAATAAGCAACCCGACGAAACTAATGAATCGGATTTTCACACTAATTCACGCGATGAGCGCAATGAATTTAGTGATGAAGGACCTGATACCACCAGCAATAACGGCCTATCCGGGGCAGCGCCCTCAGATTCGACGTTCGATGCAATGGAGGGCGAATCGGGTCCGTTTGATTCTCGCCGCGAAGATCTCGACCGTTTTGACTTCAGCGACTTCGCCAAGGGGGACATTGACCTGGGGTCGCTTCTTGTCCCGATCCCTCACGAGGCTGAGATCCAGGTGGAGGTTAGCCAGGAAGGGCCACGCGCTGTTCACGTTGCCAGCCCATATGGTCGCGTGACACCAGTTGCCTTCGCTGCTCCTCGCTCCGGCGGCCTGTGGGAAGAACAGCTTAACGAGGTTGAACAGCAGATTACTAACGATGGGCTCGAATCCCATCATGAGTCTGGTCCGTGGGGAATAGAGATTACCGGCGTTGGGCCCCACGGAATGATGCACATGATCGGCGTCAACGGGCCCGGGTGGATGCTACGTCTGACAGCAGTAGGACCAGAGGAGTCTCACGATCAGTTAGTCGCCCTCACGCGTGGGATCGCCGCTCGTACCATTGTGAAACGAGGCGACGGCCCAATGCCGGCTGGTGAAACGCTTCCCGTCGCCTTGCCCCAAGACATGGCTCAAGAGCTTCAGAAGGCAATGGCTCAACGTGCCGCGGAAGCCCAGCGCGCCGCCGAGGCTCAGCAAGCACAAGGGAATCCGCAGAGTGCAGCGTCGTCAGCAAGTATTGCCGACGATTCCGCGGGCTCCCCAGGAGGAAATCAAGAATCATCCGACGCAGGGCAGGAAGGTCCTGATTCGGAGGGCTCTGGCCGTCGTCGTTCAACCGGCAGTGAGGCCTCCGCGCGAATGGAATCCGCAATGGATGAGCTCGACCGTGAAGAAGATGATGACAAATACTGACCGACGCCAGATAAATCAACGAGACCAGTCGGCCTCGAGTGATAGCCCAACTCTTCTTGAACAACTTGGCGGAATTTCCGGTTTAGTGTCATCCACTGTGCCGATTCTTGTTCTCGTCCCGGTGAATTCGTGGTGGGGGCTTACTCCGGCTTTGATCTCCGCACTAGCGGTTTCACTTCTTATTTGCGTGTGGCGCCTTGTTCGGCACGAAAACATGCAGCCCGCCATATCCGGTGTCATGGGTGTGCTTATCGCTGCGGCCATTGCGTGGTACGTCGGTTCCGCGAAAGGCTACTTCCTGTATGGGATTTGGTACTCGGCTGTTGTGGGGCTGGTGTTTTTTATTTCCTGCCTTGTCGGCTGGCCTGCCGTGGGAGTGATCTGGCGCGGGCTCAATGGTCGCGGCATGCGATGGCGTGAGAACACGTCGGAACGTCGTTATTTCGTTCTTGCGACCATTGCGTGGGCCTGTGTTTTTGCGGCGCGGTTCTTCGTTCAGAATCATCTTTATGGGTCATCGACGACGAACATCCTGGCTGTCGCGAGGATTGCGATGGGGTGGCCTCTGACTATTCTCGTCATGGTGGTGACCGTTTGGGCGGTACGCAGGGCAGATGCAGTCAAGGACGATGACGCGATCGATGAAATCGATGAAATGGCGTCCGATACAGACGAGTGAGGTAGGCGAGTGACGCACACTGAGAATCACCCACACGACGGTGTTCCATCCCATGTCACGATGGATATCACCGATTTCTCTTATGGCGGGCAGGGGATTGGTCGCGTCGACAATCACGTGGTTTTCGTCGACGGTGCTGTAGCTGGCGACCGTGATGTCGCCGTCGATATTGATGCCGAGCACAGTTCAGCATCCCTGTGGAGGGGTGAAGCCCGAACAATTGGTCACCGCTCGCCTCTACGGGGTGATGGAACGATATCGTGCCCAGCCGCCGAGAAAGGCGCAGGTTGCTGTGACTTTCTAGAGGTTGCGCCCGATAAGTCGGCTGAAGTGAAAGCCAGCATCACGGCAGATCAAATGCGTCGGATTGGGCATTTTGACGTTGAACCGACCTTTGAGACGTTGACTCCCTATCGCGGGTGGCGTACGAGAATGCGACTAGCCGTCGACAACGAAGGACGCGCTGGTCTCCGCGTCAAGTCCGGGCATCGTGTTGTGACGAATGCCGTATGTTCCCAAGCTGCGCCGGGTTTGATGGACGGCCTGGATGCCATGCGTTTTACTCCGGGCGCGGAAGTGATACTCGCGCTCGATTCCAATGGGATCCGCCACATCGTTGAAGTAGACGGCGGTGCGTCGTCGAAACAACGTTCCGGTACGGCGCGTTCACGTACATCTCGTCGTGGACGACGGGGGCACAGCACGGTAATAGAGGGCGGAAACTACTGCGTCGAACGGATATCCGATAATGCCGCCTCAACTTCGTCGGGACCAAGTAATAACCCGGCTGAGAACGATGGCGCTGCGGAGGGAACTGCCCATTCCACGGAGGGTCGAACCTTCGTCCTTCCACCAACCGCTTTTTGGCAAGCCCATAGTGGTGCTCCGACACGGTACCGCGAGCTTGTTCGTGAGCTCCTCCCCGAGATTCATGGTGGGGCTGCATGGGATCTATACGGTGGGATCGGGCTGTTCGCCGACATTTTGGCCGAAAAAACACGAGGTCCTGTTGATTCCGTGGAGATTGATAAAAATGCGCGCACGTGGGGCCGACGTAGTTTGAACACCCTGGCTGATCCCTCATTCAGTCCGTCGTCGATCAGGTTTCTGACCTCCAGGGTTGATCGAGCATGGTCGTCTCTTCGGCGAAACAACAAGGGGGGAGTGGATCTCGTTGTTCTTGATCCTCCGCGAAAAGGTGCAGGCACGAAGGTGATTGGTCAGATAGCCGCGGCGCACCCCCAAGCTGTGGTACACATCGCCTGCGATCCGGCGACGGGTGCCCGTGACTATGCGGCCTGGTTAGACCACGGTTATGAGATTTCCTCCATGAGGGTCATTGATGCGTTCCCCGGAACCCATCACATGGAGATCATCACGGCTTTTACCAAGAGGTCGTAGCTCCGCGGGTGCCATGTCCTGGGCGGTGGTGAAAGTGCTGGTGTGCGTGGAGAAATGAAGGCGCGGATTGTGCGTTCTCCGTGAATTATGCGGTGGCCAGACACGCCGTGTTTAGCGTTTATGGTCTCCAAGAGCGTTGGCACACACAGGGGACACAATCCGCCGTTGCCACCGTCGGACCCCATGTCGGGCGAAAAACATGTCGATATCCGTCGCATGGGTCTCTGGTTCCGACGAAAAATGCCACGCCATGAGCCTCACTATCTGCGGGGTGATGATCACTTCGTGGGGGATACCGGTTTGCTCAGACACCACATTGATGGCCTCTGAGCACAGGGAATACAGTCCTTCAGCTTTCTGCCCCCGGTCAGAATTGGGGAATCGCCGTCCTCCCGCATAGTGGGTATCTAAGTGATGTCCCCGGTGTCGTGACGGGCCCCGGTCGTCATCGGTTGCATAATGAGGGCTCGCGTTTTCTGACGAGGATGCGGTGGTCTTGTCGTGCTCCCCTTGAATCACGTTCCACCATGATCGTGCGTTTCGCATCGATCGGAAGTGCGCCGCGTCCATCATCTCTTGAAAAGTCCGAGGATTTTTTCGAGCAATCGTTATCAAATCAGAATTCGATAACACCCGATGAGGAGAGCGATCTACCGTCCGCGCCCGCCGGTCCCGTTCGCGCGACAACGTAAAGGCAAGCTCACGTTGAGCAGGGGTAGACAGATTATTGAGTCCCTTCACCCGCAGTGAAGGTTCCACTGAGGGGGTATCAGCCAAGGTAGACGTGCGAATATATTCACACTCTTCGGCCCACCACGCGAAACGATCTAATTCCGAAAGCAAACCAGCCACAGCGGTAGAAAGCTCAAGAAGGCATTCGACGTCCAGGGCCGCGTAATCGAGCCATTCGTCGGGAAGGGGCCGTCGGGACCAATTTTCATGCCCGTGCTCCTTAGCCAAGCGGTAGCCGACTAAACCATCCACCATGTCGCCCAAGTTGACCTTCTTCAGCCCAGCTATCCGGCCACCCAGTTCGGTGTCAAAAAGACGACGAGGACTAAGCCCCAAATCAAGAAGGGCTGGCAGGTCAGTCCGTGCAGAATGGATAATCCACGTTAGCCGGTTGACGACGGGAGCTAGGAGGCCCATATCGGAGCGGCAGGCTTCAGCGTCGACAAGAAATAGTCCGCTACCAGCACGTTTCAGTTGGAGAAGAAAGGCGCGATCGCCATAGCGGTAAGCCGACGCTCGTTCAGTGTCGACGGCGAGCGGGCCGCGGCCATTTGCCAACACATCGGCAGCATTCTTCAACTCGTCCACGGTGGAGATTAACGACGGAGTTCCGTCCGACGGCGTCGATAACGGCACAGAAGCAGATTGTGGCGATAAAGGAAAAGTAGGAGAGGGCTTGGGAGCTGGGGAGATGTACCAATCGCCTAGTAGAGCCTCGTCACCGTCGTCGTGAAGATCATTGTCTCCAGAGAAGCCACAACGCAGCATCCTACTGTCCAAGCTGAGCGACTCCTTCAGGAGGAAGTCCCGCTACCGACGCGAGAACGTGAGCGAACGCCTCGACGTGGGAAGCAAGATCAGTATCATCCGCCGTCCACGATGCACGTAGCTCAATCTGATATGCCTTACCCGGGCCCCCAATATTTCCATACCGGGCCGACGACGTGGAAGTCACCGTGCCTCCGAGCTGCGAATAATGCGCTCCCTCACTGGTTAGACCCTCAGAAAGCCACTGCCACGCGACATCAGGTAACAACGGATCCGACGCGACCTCCGGGTCCATGTCTGCCTGTATATACGCGACAAGGCGAAGAGCCTGGGACCAGTTCCCGTCGCTCCGAGGATCGTGAAGGAGAATCAGCCGCCCAAAAGCATCGCCGTCCGTATCCCGCGGAATAGTGCGTGACTGCTCATGATCCACTTCTAACCCGACGGCATAGCTATATGGAGCTAAACGCTGGGGTGGGCGAATTGACCCCATGGATATTTCCTGACGCAATGAGGCCGCATGCATAGAAGCCACCGCGTCATGGAAAACCTGGGGTTCGTCGGCGGATCCATCATGATTCATGGATGCTGAGGTCTCCTTACGGGGAGTAGCAGCGTTTAACCGGTGGGAAGCAGAATTGTCGTCGTGCGATGGCTGATCAATGCTCACACTTGGGCACGGTACAGTTTTCTGCCGTGTTTGCTCAGGAGGCGCGCCGGGGGTTCGATGTCAAAGTCCCAGCTAGCGATGAGTCCTGTGCGTCGTTTCCCGACGGGCGCCAGCTCGGTTTAGCTTGATGAAACGGTGATGTGGGGTGGAATGCGAGGGATGCTGATGTGTAATCGGTTGAATGTTGCGCGCTTGCCGGCTTACCGCGTCGCAAAAAATACTTAACGACGGGGGGACCGCAAAATCGCCTGTGCCAGTGGAATTTTAGCGACGGTGGGGTACACCCGGTAGGGGCGATTGTCGCGAGTGTTCGATTCGGATCGAGACCTGGCACTATGAACCGTATGCATGGAATGAGTACGAATTCCGGCGATTCTCCAGATATAGCGTCGTCGCGCCGCACGCTGTCGCAGTCATCGCTACTCGACGCCGCGAATGGAGCCACCCCGCAGCATCGGCCTGTCTGGTTTATGCGGCAGGCCGGACGCTCACTTCCGGAATATCGGAAGCTCCGGGAGAACATCGGGATGCTGGAGGCATGCTTTACCCCTGATGCCGCTGCTGAGATCACTCTGCAACCTGTGCGCAGACATAATGTCGACGCTGCGATCTTCTTTTCAGACATCGTTGTGCCGCTGAAGGCCGCGGGAATCGGGGTGGAGATTGTTGCCGGTCGTGGCCCCGTCGTCGATCGTCCCATTCGGTCACGGGCGGACATTGACTCGCTCCCTGAGTTGGATCCGGATTCCATTTCGGCCATCGGCGAAGCGGTCCGAGAAATCATTGGGGAACTTCGCGATGATCAGGCGTTGATCGGCTTCGCTGGTGCTCCGTTTACCATTGCGTCCTATTTGATTGAGGGCGGACCGTCGAAAACCCACCAACACACGAAAGCCATGATGCATGCTGATCCTGACTCATGGCACGCCCTCATGCGTGTGTTGACGGACTACATCAAGGTTTTCCTCGGGGTACAGATCGACGCGGGAATTGATGCCATGCAGCTATTCGATTCCTGGGCGGGGTACTTGCACGCACGGGACTATACCGATCTGGTTGCCCCGTATTCAGCCGAAATCTTTAGGTTCGTGTCCGAGAGGTCCTCACGAGGTGGCCGTCAGCCTATTCCGCGCATTCATTTTGGCGTGACGACGGGGGAGCTGCTCGGTCCTATGGCGCAAACCGGCCCCGATGTCATGGGGGTTGACTGGCGGGTGGACATGGCTACTGCGGCACAGCGCATTAACGTAGCTTTAGCGGGCAAGAACGGGGACACAGGTCCTGGTGAGTTGGCGCTTCAAGGGAATATTGACCCAGCCTTACTTTTTGCAGGTAAAGAAGCGGTTGATAAGGAAATCGATCAGCTGTTGACCACCACGGATCAGCTTATCTCCGACGGAAAGATTTCAGGTCATATTGTGAACCTGGGGCATGGTGTTCTCGCAGACACTGACCCGGACATTATTTCTCACATCGTAGAAAAGGTGCATTCGTGGTAAAGACGCGTGTCGCGGTTATTGGTGGAGGACTGTCGGGACTTGTCGCGGCGTATGAAATCAGCCGTCGCGACCCCAATGCCGACGTCGTTGTTTATGAAGCATCCGACGCGGTAGGTGGGAAACTCAAGACCGTTGATCTAGCTACCGGCAGTGTTGATGTGGGGGCGGAGGCGTACCTCGCCTTCCGTGCCGATGCCACCCGGTTCTTTACATCCTTGGGGCTGAAAGACCGGCTCCGCTATCCGTCCGACCTCAAATCCGGGTTATGGATTGGCGACGGCACCCTGCACTCAGTTCCTTCGCGAACCGTGATGGGGATTCCTGCTGATAGTTCCTCTGTGAAAGACCTCGTCGATTCCGAGACCTGTGCGCGGATTGATGCTGAGGGGGAGGCATACCCCATACCGTGGGTGGAAGGCGAAGATGCCTTGCTCGGCGCGTTGGTTGCTGAACGGATGGGGCAGCAGGTCGTGGACCATGTGGTCTCTCCGTTGCTGGGTGGGGTGTATTCGTCCCGTGCTGAAGATCTTGGTCTACGAGCGACGATCCCGGAATTAGCTGCAGCCATGGATGACCTTTCGAACCATGGCGAACCTGTGACATTAACGCGAGCGGCAGCTGCTGTTCTACAGCAGCGCGATGAAGCACGTGAGGCACGGGTGGCTGGAGGCGCGGCAGATGAGGAGTCATCGAGCGCGTCGGCGAAAAAGCCGCCGGTGTTTGCGTCGTTCGTCGGGGGTTACCGCGATCTGATCGATGCGCTGGTTGAGCAGTCGTCGGCCACTATTCGTGTGGATAGTCCTGTCACTGCGGTATTGCCCGCGGAGGCAGGAAGTTCCCGTCGGTTCCGCGTCGTGAGTGGCTCTTCGTCGACAGAGACTGAAGAATTCGATGCTGTTGTCGTCGCCACTCCGGCGGATGTCGCGGGCCGGCAGCTCGCTGAGGTTGCCCCCGTGGCAGCAGACATCCTTGGGTCGATGGATCTAGCGTCGAGTGTTGTTCTTGGTCTGCGGCTACCGAATGACGAGGCTATCCCGGAGAAAACGGGCATTCTCGTGTCACCCGATGCCGGACTTCACGCTAAAGCCTTTACTTTCTCATCGCGGAAGTGGCCCCACGTCGACGATCACGTTGGTGCTTTCATCAGGGCTTCATTCGGCCATTGGGGCGACGATTCACTCGTCAGAGAAGACGAAGACACGCTGGTGAAATACGCTATCGACGATTTCGAAACCATTACGGGCCAACGTCTGCACCCCGAAGAGACGGTGCTTCAAAAGTGGTGGGGTGGTTTGCCTCGATACGGCATGGGCCACGATGAACTCATTGATGTGGCGCTTAAGGACATCAGTCAAGTCGAGGGGCTAGAAGCTGCAGGTGCCATCTGGCACGGCGTCGGAGTTCCAGCGTGTATTGCGCAAGCGCGTGAGGCGGCGAAGAAGGTGATGGATACGGTTATGTGACAGTGATCAGAAGGCTCCGCACTTCGCGGGGAGTCAAGAACAAAGTTCCACATATGTCGTGTGCATCGAGCTTCGTCGTCACATCACGAAGCTCCGGTAGTTTACGAAAGAAAAGAAGAGGTTGACCATGACTGAAAACCAGGACGACGTTCGTCAAGAAAATAGTGATAGCTCTGCTGGCCCTGAGCACAAGCATCGTCTGAATTATAAGAAGCTGAATGCGACTGTTCGGTACGCAATGTGGTCGGTCTTCAAGGTTGCCCCCGGTAAATTGGGTGAAGACCGGGACACAGTGGCCCAGGAAATGCGTGACTTTATTGCTTCCTATGAGCACGAAGATCTCACCATACGAGGGATCTACAACGTTTCCGGTATTCGTGCGGAAGCTGACATCATGATTTGGTGGCACGCTGAAAAGATGGAAGATCTGCAGGACGCTTACAATCGTTTCCTGCGTACGACGACCTTGGGACGTGCATGTACGGGTGTGTGGTCGCAGGCAGCGCTCCACCGTCCATCCGAGTTCAACAAGTCCCATGTGCCGTCCTTCATCGCGGAAGAAGAACCGAAGCGGTGGATTGCCGTTTACCCGTTCGTCCGCTCGTACGACTGGTACGTGATGGATCCTGCGGATCGTCGTCGGATCCTGGCTGACCACGGAAAGATGGGACGTGATTACCCCGACGTCCGCGCGAACACCGTTCCGGCTTTCGCTTTGGGTGACTACGAATGGATTCTGGCCTTCGAAGGGCCGAAGTTGGACCGCATCGTCGATCTCATGCACCACATGCGCTACACAGAGGCGCGGCTCCACGTCCGTGAAGAGATTCCGTTCTTCACCGGACGACGAGTTGACGATATCGCTGAGATCACCGATCTCTTGCCATAATCGTTTCATCAACGAGACATTGTTACGAAGGCGAGGGCGTGCCGCTAGGGGGATCGCGGTACGCCCTCGCTTTATCCCTGGCTGCTAATCCTTGGTTGCCGGTTCTAGCGTGAGACTGATGCTGTTAATGCAATAGCGTAAATCCGTAGGAGTGTCATAGCCTTCGCCTTCGAAGACATGGCCCAGGTGGCTATGGCACTGCGCGCATTTCACCTCAACTCGGTGCATCCCGTGGCTATTATCAGCGACTTCAATGATCCGGTCTCCGGCGAGCGGGGAGAAGAACGATGGCCACCCGCAGTGGCTGTGGAACTTCTCGCGGGATCGGAAGAGCTCAGCGCCGCAGGCTCGGCACCGGTAGACCCCTTCGGTCTCGGTATCGGTGTATTCACCCGTAAAAGGGGCTTCGGTTCCCGCTTCTCTGAGGACCCGGTATTCGGCGTTGGTCAGCCGAGCCCGCCACTCATCATCGCTAAGACGACGAAAGTCTTCGTGTTGTTCATCTTTGTCAGTCATTCTTTCCTTTCGGCTTCGTGAAAGATTGTTAATAGAGGCTACTGTTTTAACTCATTTCAACACCGCGTTATGGTTCGTTATTTCACGGGGCCGTATAAAAAGCTTTAGTTCGCCATCTGCGAAAAGGGGCTAATTGCACCACCATCCGTGTGGTCTAGGTGTGCTCGTTGCATAGACCGTACCTAAGGAACACAGCTCCATCCTGGTCATACCCTATTGCGAGGAGTTCACCATCTGTCGGTGTGCCAGTGACCGTCTTGGCATCCTCGTCGCTTCCGTCGGAGGTTCCGTAGGCAATTCGCGGCGCATTGCCGGCCTGTACACCGGAGTGAATCGTCAAGATCACTTCATCAATGGCGCGTGTTGCTATGAGTGATCCCAGAAAGCGAGGCCCGCCTTCACAATCGACGACGTTGTAGCGGTCGTTTAACCATTGACGGATATGTGTGCCATCGAGTTTGTCGAGGACATTGACGTTTATGCCGTGGTTCCGCAGAATTGTCCGGTTCTTGCTAAAAGTCGATGTTTCTGACGCACTTCGATCGGTGAGGATGATAACTGAGCCCCTGTGCTGGGTTTCCTCGGACGAATGGTTGTCAGAATCTTTGTCTCCGTCTACCGATTCCGACTGATCGTCATTGGTGTCGTCAGTGGTGGTGAGGGGGGATGAAAGGATGTCTGAGAGCTTTTTGTCATCCAACTTATGGGTAGTGAGAACCAAGTCTGCGGCTGGTGGTAGTCCATGGTGCGCTCGGGTCTGGATTTCATGCGCGCTGAACTCGATGGGACCATAGCCTTCGGCGAGGGCCGTGGATAGTCCAGCTATGACGGCTTCGGTTTGCCGTCGGTGCAGGGCGAACATGGCGGAATCGATCGGGCCGCCGAGCTCTCCTGATGTGCCACTTGATGCTACGGAAGCGCCATCGATGGTCGATACCATGATTGCTCGAAGGTTCGGTGTCTGTGGCGCAGGGTAGGGGAGGAAGCGCTCTAATGCGCTGTCAATATCGGGATCGTTTTCGGGCGGAAAAACCGTAACTGTGGGTGATGGTGCCATGGCTCCACAGTAGGCGGGAATGCGCCATGAATTCTGTGGAAAGTCCCCGTTGAAATGAATACGTTGAGATTGAGGTGGAAACGGGAATCGAACCCGTGTACACGGTTTTGCAGACCGTTGCCTCACCACTCGGCCATTCCACCATTCGACGATGAGGAAAGGATTTCACTCACGCATCATGATGCACGATAGCACAAAAGGGCAGTGATCTGCCCTTTTACACCTTGGTGCATGGAGCGGATGACGGGACTCGAACCCGCGACCCTAACCTTGGCAAGGTTATGCGCTACCAACTGCGCTACATCCGCGAGACTCATCGTGCAGCAAAAGTACGAAAGAAACTTTCTCAATCCGCTGCGATAAGTGGTGCGCGATACTGGGATCGAACCAGTGACCTCTTCCGTGTCAGGGAAGCGCTCTCCCGCTGAGCTAATCGCGCATGTAGTCGACCAGACCATGAAACTTCGAGAACTCCATCGTCGAAAAGTCAACCTAGATAACTGAAATGTCTATTTCAGCTGAGCGGATGACGGGACTCGAACCCGCGACCCTAACCTTGGCAAGGTTATGCGCTACCAACTGCGCTACATCCGCATGACGTGTTGTGTTGGGCTCGGAAGCCCGTAACACGCGAAAGAAAGACTAGCCGTAGCGATAGCTAATGCACAAATCCCCAGGAAAACAGGCTTTAGCATGATCATTTTGGGGGTTGCTGACGGAAAACTACGCGGACCGACCGTATCGAGCCTGTGCGCCTCTACAGAGCCTCACCGCGTTTGGCACATAGGATTGTGGGAGCACGTCAACGTCATTTTTGTTCGTGACTTCCTATCGTGATAGATTTTTGGCTTGTCGGTCTCATGGCTCAGTGGAAGAGCGTTCCGTTCACACCGGAAAGGTCGCTGGTTCGATCCCAGCTGAGACCACAGACAGCCCGGGCACCACGTGGTGTCCGGGTTTTCGCATATCCGGGCCCTGCCGCTGATGGCTACTGGTTGCTTGGCGGGTGGCCTGAACCCGGCAGCCGGGGCAAACGTAGTGGGGGGTGAAGTGCCGTGGATAGTGGGGAACTTCCTGACGTGTTTCGACGACTAGTGTCTACGCGGTTCGCGAGTGGGCACCGGGCAGCTTGGAAGCGTTATATATCGCCACATCCGTGGCGGCTTCGTACCTGAGCGCCAGGTGGCAGCGTGGCGTGTAGAGGTTAAGAGATTTTGTGTGCCACGATGGAGAGAAGTAGTTGGTTTTACGCAGCTCTGGGAGGGCTGAGATGAGCGACAGTCGAACTGTACGGTTCCGAAGTGCGGGTGGCCTTATCGTATCCCTCATCCTTATCGTGGTGGGGGCGGTTGCTTTTTCCCCGCAGGCCTGGGCTCATGACAGCGTGGTGTCGTCGTCGCCCGAGGATGGTTCGACAGTATCGGAGTTTCCTCACGACATTCAGCTGACGATGTCAGGCAACCCGAGAGATAATTTCAACACCATAGCGGTGTCGAACAAATCGTCCGGAAAGGTCATTGCCAAAGGAACACCCACTATCTCGGGGAATGTTATTTCATTCACAGTTCCTGAGGATGTCGATGCCTCGCCGGGTACATACGTCGTGGGGTTCCAGATCACCAGTTCTGATGGGCATTCGACACGTGGGTCAATTTCCTTCACATATTCTGGAGATTCTGAGAAGGGAGAATCTGCAGCGCAGTCCGCGTCGACAGGGGAGTCGGAGGGGAATACGGATGAATCCGGCGGTTCTTCTGTCCCCTCCGCGAACGATAACGACGGAACCTCCCAAGACACAGACTCATCATCCTCGACGTCGTCGTCGCCATTTGGATCGAAGGCCCTGTGGCTATCTATCGCCGTTATCATCGTCATTATCGGTGCTCTCGTGGTTGCGTTACGACGTCTTCGTGACTCAAGCTCTGACGATCGAGGCTCACGATAAAACACCAAACAGTAGATTCTTGGAGGCGTCTTCGAGGATCTAAATATCGCATTGTGGGGCGTTGTGTTCCACAGGAGGAAATGAGGAGTTACAGAAAATGAGTACATCACGGTCAACATCTCGGCTGGCTGTTCGTGTCGCCGGAGCTTCAGTTCTGGCCCTGTCACTAGGGCTCGCTGCGTGTTCTGTCGACGAAGATTCGGATAAAGACGGCTCACAATCGGCCGCAACGACAACAACGTCGTCGTCCGCGAGCAGCACGGATAAAGCTTCCGGTGATGTTTCCCTGGATCAGGGCTATGTGAAGTCGAAGACCCCGGATAAAGCGATGACCGCGATTTTCGGAACTCTGAAGAACAACACCGATAAAGAGAAAGTCCTCGAGTCGGTGTCGTCGTCCGATGTCAAAGGTAATTTCGAACTGCACACCGTTGTCGACGGAAAAATGGTCGAGCAAAAAGAAGGGTTTAAGCTCCCCGCAAATGGGACTTTGGAGATGAAACCCGGCGGAGAACACATCATGATTATGGACAATCATGATGAATTAGCTGCCGGGGACAAAGTTAATGTGCAGTTGAAGTTCAAAGACGGTTCCACGGAGAAAGTGTCTATTCCTGTCCGTGAACAGCCCTCGGGTGAAGAAAACTACGGTGGCGATGACAGCTCTGACATGTCAGGGATGCCAGATATGCCCGGTATGAGCGATTCAGCTCAGCCAGGTGGCCAAGAGATGGGCGGTCAGGCAGACCACTCCATGCACGGGCATTCCCACTAGGTCAGTTAGATCAACCAGTTGATGTCGTGATAGTGAAAGCATCATCTGGTTACTGATTTCTGCTGATGCCGACGTTTGAGTGCTGGCCTTATCCGCCCCTGCGGTTACGGTCGGCGTCCCACGCTGTGTGGTGTCGTCCAGCGATCAGGGAAAACTCAA
>NZ_JAUMTY010000002.1:126848-128796 GCF_030530965.1 Corynebacterium sp.
GACGAAGAAGATGAACTCTTTGCCTCATAATTCCGCGGATGACGCAAACGCTCGTGTACAACGCCCTAACGACGATGAGCGCTCGAGCGATGGTGAACGAAGCAATACACCGGACGAAAGAAACGACCGAGGTGCAGACAGCACCCGACGCAACGTTTTTCGCCATGTGCTACGACGCCGTTCTTTCCTCACCGGTGGCCTAGGGGCCGGGGTTGCGCTGGGGGCATCAGGATTAGCTGCTTGCGGCCACGAAGACGATAACGCCACGACGTCGTCGTCGGAAGCTCTAGATCAGCGTGAAAAAAATGCTGCGGACGCGGTCAGCAACGCAGCAGGTCTCACGGGAATTGCTGATCAGACCGTTCCATTTGATGGACCGCACCAGGCGGGTATCGATACTCCGTCGCAGGCGTATGTCAATGTCATCGGGATTAATTGCATTGAGGGCATCGATAAGAAGGCCATGCAGCGCCTCATGGAGGTATGGACGTCTACGTCCCGAAAGCTGACCCAAGGTCAACCGCCGCTGGCTGAACTTGAACCGGAGATGGTCTCTCGGCCCGCCAACCTCACTGTCACTATTGGGTTTGGCCGTCCTCTGCTCGACAAACTACAGATGCAGGACAAGATCCCGTCGTGGCTTCATGACATTCCTGCTTTTGATCGGGACCGTCTCGACGATGCGTGGGGACAAACCGATCTAGCATTGCAGATCTGTTCAGATGACCCCACGACATTGGCCCATGCACGACGGTTCATTCTTCGAGCGGGGCAGCGGTATACGGAGCCCGTCTGGGAACAACAGGGATTTCTTTATGCGGCAGGTGCCCAAGCGAAAGGATCCACTCCGCGTAACTTGTTCGGTGTTCTCGACGGCACGGTTAACCCGCGTTCGGACAAGGAACTTTCCGATATCGTGTGGATTAATGATGGGCCTGCCTGGTTACGAGGGGGATCGGCGATGGTCATCCGTCGTATTTCCCTCAATCTCGATAGCTGGGATATTTTGGACCGCTCATCGCGAGAAGTAGTCTTCGGGCGAAAACTGAAATCCGGGGCGCCTCTGACAGGGGAGAAAGAGTTCGACGACCCAGACTTCGACAAAGTTGATAGCACAGGCCTTCCGATCATTGATCCGGAATCGCATATGGCGCGAGCCCACTATGAGGGCAACAATACTCATGAGCAGATTTTGCGTCGTGCCTTCAATTACAGCCTTCCGGTGTCTGGGCCGCACTCGCCGATTTCTGACGCTGGACTGATTTTTACCTGCTTCCAGCAGAATCCAGACACCCAATTCACACCGATTCAAAAACGGTTAGATCAGTCAGATCGTCTCAATGAGTGGATAACTCACATCGGTTCTGCTGTCTACGCGATTCCTCACGGCACCGCAGGTGAAGACAATTATTGGGCGGATGATCTCTTGGCATAGCCCCTTTTATTTGTGACGACGAACGGTCGTCACAAGGGCTGTGTTCGCCAGGTTCCCCGACGGTGCTACGCGTGCTGTCCGGTCATGCGGTAGAGTTTTGATCCGTCCCCGGCTGTTACCAGGTATGTGATAGCCATGTCACCACTAAGGAGTGCAATCAGTGTCTGCACTGTCGTCATCGGAAAAAAGCGCCTCATCAGTATCGTTTCAGGTCCCTGCTGGTACACCAGCTGGGGCAGCGATGAAGCCACTGGGCCTTCCCACCAAGGGGCCCGAAGCAGTGGTTTGCGTGAAGACTAATGATGGAACCATCCACGATCTATCATTCGCACCTACTGAGGACACTGAGGTCACCACGGTCATCGCAGCGAGCGATGAAGGACGGGCTGTCATTCGGCACAGTTGTACCCATGTGATGGCGCAGGCGGTTCAAGCGGAATTTCCAGGTACCAAGCTCGGAATCGGCCCCGCTATAGCGGACGGTTTCTACTACGACTTTGGCACCGACCACGC
>NZ_JAUMTY010000057.1:0-3931 GCF_030530965.1 Corynebacterium sp.
GGCAGGTGGCCGTCGACCCACGGGTAGCCGTACTGAGTATCTTTATCGCCCGCACCGCTAAACATGACGCCAGCCAGCACGCCTTTGTCGCGGGCCGTCGTGATGTGCTGCAGGGGAGTGGTCGCGTCTCGGTTTTCGAGGCAGCTCCGACCCCAATTGATGTGCAGCTTCACGTCGTGTTCCGCGGCTATGGTGCATTCGTCGGCTAGCTCGAGGAACCCCTTTTCGGGTTCATGGTCCTCGCGAGGTGCGTCGCAATGCTCAATGACGATGCGCGCGCCGGACCAATCCCACGTGGCGATCTCGTCGAGGCTACGTGCGAAGGCATCCGAGTGGGCCCCACGAGTCGGGGCGGAATGGAGCTGAACGTACTTAATGACGCTGCGGCCGGTTCGACTAGCCAGTTCCTGGACGGCTGTGCAGATTCGATCGGTGAAGTCGAGGGCGGCAGCTCGGCCATCCTCATCTGCACTAGCCAGGCCGAATTTAGGATTCTTGCCGACGTTGACCATCGTGCCCGGAATAGCGGTGATGGTGTTGGAATTCCAGTGGTCCGCGATCTGGCGGCTGAGCCACGGGAGGCTTTCGGTGAGGTCGCCGGGGAAGGGGATCTCTAGCCCGTTGATCCAGTCCTGCTCGGCGAGGAGCGAGTAGTACGTTTCCTGGTCGCGGCGGTCGAAGGGGAGGCTAGCGTAGGCGCCGACGATGAAGTCAGGTGAAGTCGTTTTCGGGGTGTTCATGTTTACATTCCTTGCGTTTTCGGTGCGGGAGAGGAGATGTTGGTGGTGTCGGTGGCATCGCGGTTCGAGCCGCTGGGAGCGGAGTGGCCGGCCACGTCGCCGTTGGTGTGCTCCTCGCCGGCTGCGATGGCCGCGATGGTTTCGTCGTCACCATCTTCGGGTCGAACAGCGTCGGGATTAACCGCCTTTTGCAGCACCTTCGGCAGGTTCAGTCCAATCGAAACCACAACGATGAGCGCGAAGCCCACGGACATGATCGCCAGCGCCACACCCAACGACGTTTTCGCCGCGATCGAGGCGCCCAGCACAGGGCCGACGGCACCGCCCAGCGCGCCGACGTTGTAGCAAAAGCCCAGGCCAGCGGCTCGTTTCTCGACGGGGAAGTAGGACGACACCCACTTGGGTAGCAGGCCGGAGACACCCTGGCCGAACATTTGCTGGAAGAACAACAGCGCGGCGACCAGCACCACGATGCCGCTCGTCTGTACAAACAACGGGATAACGATGATCTGCGAGAGGATAATGCTGATCGCGTACCACCGACGCATTCCTATCGCGTCACCAGCGAACCCGGCGAGGATATAACCGCACGCGTTCCCCACCGCCGCGAATGACACGACGTTGGCCACCACGCCCGGGTCCATGCCAATCCCGTGGAGGTACGTCGGCAATAAACCTTGAATCGGCCAGGTGTACATGAATGACGCGAAGATCGTGATCATGATGAGGATCCCGATCACCCAGCGGCTCGGATCGAACTGGACGATGAAGGTGATGAACACGGCCGCCGCTGCGATGCCACACAGGATAAGGAGCGCGATGCTCGATGTCGCCTCGGTGAAGATCACCATCAGGGCAACGAAAGCGACCACGACGGCGAGGATGTTCGGAATGCGACGCTGGCTGCCGAAGAGGATGTCCAGCATGTCGTCGTCGCGGTGTTCGTCTTTTTGAGTTTCTTTCCAGTCGCTGGCTTCGGGGAGGCGGCGTCGCATATAGACGGCGACGAAGACGGGGACGATGCCGGTGAGGAACAGCGCGCGCCAACCCCACCCCGGGTGCCAGGACTCCACCCAGCTGACCAGGTATTTATCGACCTGCGCGGCGAGGAGGACGCCGAAAGCGTAGCCGGAGAGGAGGAAGCCGGATGCTTTGTTCCGCATGTGGACCGGCCACGATTCGATGACATAGGCCGCGGAGGCTGAGTACTCGCCGGCCATGGCGAAGCCGATGATGAGGCGGAAGAGGAAGAGGAACCAGTACCCCGGCGCGAAGGCGCAGGCGATGGATCCGAACGCGAACATGAGGATCGACAGGACCATCGCGGGTTTGCGTCCCCATTTGTCGCCGGCCGCGCCGAGGAGCAATCCGCCGAGCCACCGCGAGACGAAGGCCGCGGAAATGAGGGCCGCAGATTCAACCAAGGTGAGGTCGAAAGATTTGGTTATCAGGGGTAGGGCGAAGGCAATGAGGACGAAATCGTAGCCGTCGAGGAGGACGCCGATCCACGCCGCGAAGAAGGCTTTCCAATCTTCTTTGCTGAGGTATGTCCACCACCGTTGTGCGGGAGGGTGACTGGTGGGTGAAGTGTTAGTGACCATAGTGGCCTCCTCGTGTGCCTGAGGTGTGGGCGCGGGTGGGGGAGTTGGGACCGCGTTTGTGCCCTCAGCGTATCAGACATCAGACATCTGACATGTGGTACGATCGGGGCCGTTACCGAAAGTTGCCCACAGTCCGGGCTGCGATGAGCCTGGGCTGACGGTTATCTCATGTGCATCGTGCGAGCTTCCGGACGAATGGTAATTCGCATGGCAAACAGGAGCGCATATGTCTACGCTACGGACCACCCCATATCCTGCAGGTTCGATACTCGCCCGCGTTCGAACTACCATCGACGGCCCGCTCATCGAGGCCCACACCTCCGCGGGGGAATTGTCGATTAGGGTCGAAGATGATCATCCTCACATCACAACGCGTACCCCCGAACGGGTGCAGGGCCTCGACGTTGAAGACGCCACCACCATCACCGACGGCCAATGGCACAGCATCGCCCTGACCGTCGGCCCCGAAGGAACCAAGTTTTATCTCGACGGGTACCAGGCCTTTTGCGGCACGGCGACAGCATTTTTTGCCGACGTCCAGGCGGAGGAACTCACCATCGCCGACGCCCCCGTCGACGTTGCCGACGTCGTCTGCACCGGGACCGTATTGTCCGACAACGACGTCCTTGCGCACGCGACGTCACCCCAACCCATGGTGCAGTTCGCGGCCAACCACCTGGCTGACTACGACACGCGCCGCGTTGCACGCCTCCGAGCAGGGACGACGTTGACCCGGTTCCGCGTGCGTGGCGTCGGCCAGGGCGGAACGATCTTGTCGGCCGGGTATGTTGAGGCGAACGGTGAGGATTCTTCGAGCGTCGAAAGACTGCGTCTGTCGGTCTCGGACACGGGGCTCACCTACGAGGTCCTGACCAGCGAAGACGAGTGGCGCACCTTTGCCGTCGATGGGCACTGGGCGGACGGCACGTGGCATGACGTCGTCATTCGCGCAGGGGAAGGTGCCGTCGATCTCTACGTCGACGGATTCCGGGAAGCTCGGATCCCCGGGCAGGCATTTTTCGCCGACGCCAGCCCGGTCAACACCATTACGATCGGGCAGGATATTCATGGTCGTCGGCTATTCGGCGAGGTCGCGCGCGCCGCGGTTTATCCCACCCCGCTCACCGACGGGGCGATTAAGCGGCTGTCGCATGTCGATCCCGTCCACACGCAGGCATTATTCGACCGCGGAATGCACGGCGCGGTGAGCTACCGGATCCCGTCGCTCTTGACGCTGCCGAGCGGAACGGTGATTGCCGGCGCGGATCAGCGGACGACCATCGCGAACGATGCGCCCAATGACATTAACTTTGTCATTCGTAGGTCCCTCGACGGCGGCGACCACTGGGAAGATATGCAAACCATCCTGACATACCCAGGGTCGGGTGCCACCGGGGCGAGCGTGATCGATTCGTGCACCGTGTACGACGAGGACACCGGCACAGTCCACCTGCTGATAGACCACTTCCCGGGTGCGATTGGTCAGCCCAACAATGTTCACGGCGTGGGACAGGATTCCAAAGGCCGGCTGATTCTTACCGACACCAGCGCTGGGGTTGCGTCGGACGCGGAGTCCTCGCCCGCGGCATC
>NZ_JAUMTY010000057.1:4031-8079 GCF_030530965.1 Corynebacterium sp.
TCTTCACCCGCGACGTACGTGCTCAATGCCGATGGTTCCGTCGTCACTGAAGATGGGAAGGCCACCGAGTTCAGCGTCGACAATGAAGGCTGGGTAACCCGCGCCGGGCAACCAGCGGGGAATATTTACCTGGCCGATGGCGAGGATCCGAATCAGACGCTGCTGACCCTCCGGACCTCGTACATTGTGCATGTGACCAGCGACGATGAGGGCGCAACGTGGTCCGCGCCCGAGTTGATCAACCACCAGGTCAAAGAGGAGTGGATGGCGTTCCTCGGGACGTCGCCTGGCACCGGCGTGCAGCTCCATCATGGCGAGCACGCGGGCCGGCTCGTGATCCCCGTGTACTACTCCGGCGACAACCCGAAGCACTTTTCCTGCGCGGTGATCTACTCCGATGACCATGGCGAGACGTGGCACCGTGGCGCTTCCCCGAATGATGGTCGGCTTTTCAAAGGGACGACCATCGATTCGCGCACACTTGCCGACGACGAAGCGTCCACGCACGAGTCCACCTTGGTGGAGCTCAAGGACGGAAAGCTCATGGTTCTCATGCGGAACCAGCACCCGTCCGGGCGCGTGGCCACGGCGATATCCGAGGATGGTGGGGAAACCTGGGGAGAGGTCACCTACCACCCGGATATCCCGGAGATTTTCTCGCAGCCTAATGCGATCGCGATTGATGGTCGTGGTGGGGGTGCGGGGAGTGGTGGGGCGCCACTTTATGTGTTCGCCAATGCTTCTCAATTGATGCCTTACCGTGGGAACGGGGTGCTCCGGGTCTCGACGGACGAGGGCAGGACATGGCCGATAGCGCGCACCTTCAACCCGGGTCATTACGTGTACCAATCCATGACGTACCTCCCGAATGGGAAAATCGGATTGCTCTGGGAAAACGAGTGGCAGGGGTTGTATCTGACGCAGATTCCGCTCAGCTGGTTTGGGCCCGAGCTACAGAAGCACGGTGGTAGCGCACATGTCGATTAGCTAGGTAAGTGGGAGGGGTTGGGCGCGATAGGTACACAACGTGGCCGTCGCGCACCGTGCTGCGCATGGCTCGGGCCCCGAACCCCCTCACCCCGGTCCCCACACCACATCCACCAAACATTCATCGAATCTAAAAACATTTCTAAGGAGTTTCCCCATGAGTTCGATATTCCGCGGAGTTATCCCACCGGTCGTCACGCCGCTGACCGAGGACCGCACATTCGACCGCCCCAGCTTCAACCGCAACATCGAGCGCCTCATCGACGCCGGCGTCAACGGCCTGTTCTTCCTCGGCTCCTCCGGCGAGGTCGCGTTCTCCACAGACGAGCGTCGCGACGAAATCGTCAAAGCCGCGATCGAGGAGGTCGCCGGCCGTGTCCCCGTCCTCGTCGGCTGCATCGACACCGAAACCGAGCGCGTCATCGAGCACGCCCGTCGCGCCCAAAAACTCGGCGCCGACGCCATCGTCGCCACTGCCCCGTTCTACGCACTCGGCGGGATGGCCGAGGTCGAGCAGCACTTCCGCCTCATCCACGAGGCCGTTGACCTGCCGCTATTCGCCTACGATATCCCGGTCTGCGTCCACACCAAGCTCCCCGTCGACATGCTGGTCCGCCTGGGCAAGGACGGCGTGCTCGCCGGGGTGAAGGACTCGTCGGGCGACGACGTCAGCTTCCGGTTCCTCATTCAAGACAACGAAGACGCCGGGCACCCCCTCCAGCTGCTCACCGGGCACGAAGTGGTTGTCGATGGCGCCTATCTTGCGGGTGCCGACGGTTCCGTCCCCGGATTGGCCAACGTCAACCCCGAGGTTTACGTGCGGCAATGGAAGGCGTTCCAGAACGACGACTGGAAGGGTGTTCGCGAGGCGCAGGAAGAGGCAGCGCGTCTGATGCGCATCGTCATGGTGACCGACGGGGTGAGCGGATTCGGTGCCGGGGTTGGTGCGTTCAAGACGGCGATGAAGCTGCTCGGCGTGTTTGAGAGCAACCAGATGCCGAACCCTGTCGCGGCGCTCGAGGGTGACAACGTGAAAGCCATCGAAAAAGTGCTGAAAGACGTGGGGATGCTGTAAGGGGTTGTGTTTTGTGGGGGTGCACTGCTTTTGCCGTGCACCCGCTTTCCCCAGTGATCTGGTGTGCTCCCGTGACCTGGGGTTTTGCCACGGTAGGGCATGTTCGGGAGCTGTTTCGACGGCGCAACCGCGGTACCTAAGAAAAGTGCGGGGCTATATCGGGGTCGGTTGTGAAAACTGCTGGGGGATATGGCCAATTTTTGGCCATTTTTCGCCCATATACCCCCACAGTTTTCTACGGGAGCCATATGCCCCCGCAGTTTTCCGGAGCAGGGCCCATACATGGCCTTTTATTATCGGTCGTGCTGCCCGGCGCGTGATCCGCCGACGTCTGATCGGCGCCCGAATTTATCCGGGTCCTCCCGAATCTGCCCGATCCCTTCAGGCGAGGGTCCATTCTCCGGGTCGGAGAATCACCACCCCACCCCTAGTACCGCTGCCACTCGGGCTTATTCTTCTCCGCGAAGATGTAGTACTCCTTGTGCTCGAGGCAGGTGGCGGCCGCTTCGTCGATAATGACGGTCGCGTGCGGGTGAAGCTGCAGAACACTCGCGGGGCACGACGCACTCACCGGCCCCTCCGCCAGCGCTTGAACGGCGGCGGCCTTGTTTTTGCCCGTGGCCAGAAGTAGCAGGTGGCGCGCGTGTTGGATCGTCCCGAGCCCCTGGGTGAGCACGTGCCGCGGCACGTCGTCCTCGCTGTCGAAGAATCGCGCGTTGTCGCTCACGGTTTGCGGGTGCAGCGTTTTCAACCTCGTTGGTGAGTTAAGCGAACTGCCGGGTTCGTTGAACCCGATGTGCCCGTCGGTCCCGATCCCGAGAATTTGAATGTCGACGCCGCCCGCGTTGCGAATGCGCTCGTCGTACGCGCGCCCGGCTTCGTCAATGTTGTCGGCCAGGCCGTCCGGCGATGACACGGCTTCATCTTTGATGTCGATGTGCTCGGTGAATTCGCGACGAATCGTTCGGTAGTACGACTGTTCGTGGTCGCGGGGGAGGCCAACGTATTCGTCGAGAAGAAAAGCTTGGTTGTTAGCAAAAGATAGCCCGGATTCGTTATGCCGACGAATCAATTCTTGATACGTGCCTAGTGGCGTCGATCCCGTGGCCAACCCGAGTGTGGCACCTTCGGAGACGTAGGGTTCAAGGATATCGGCAGCTTGAAGGCTTACTTGCTCGGGTGTTTTGCGAATGACAATTTCCATGACTCTTTGTTATCCCTTTCTCGTTGGTTGTTTTTCTTAACGATGTGAATGATTTTCTCGTTTTATTTTCCTGCCGACGCTTTACGCGGGGCTTTTTCTTGCCGACGCTCGACGCCCAACGTCCGGCCGATGAAGTCGCCCGCGTAGAAACGCGCCGGGTCAGAGAACTAGCGCGCCGACTCGGTTTCACCCTCGCATACGTGTAGCGCTTGCCCAGCGGCGTAGACCTCGCGGAGCTGGAAGTTCGGATCCACGACGACAAAATCGGCGGGAGCTCCAACCGTTAAGTGGCCAGCCGAGGTGCCGGCGGCCGAGGAGGGGACAGCGCTGCTGGCGTCACCAGAGGAACCACCACCCGACTCCTCATGCCCAAACTCGAGCACGCGTCCAGCCGTCGCGCTCGTGAACCTCACCGCATCCGCCGGATCGAACCCGCGCTGAACTGCCCGAACGAATTGGTCGAACAGCGTCGAAGTCCCGCCGGCGATCGACCCCACCGACCCGTCAGTCGTCGTTAATCGAGCCACACCATCGGCCACCGTGACGGCCAACGCCCCCAGCACGTAGGACCCGTCAGCCTTCCCCGCGGCTTCCATCGCGTCGGTAATGAAGAACGCCGAGTCGGGGAGCGACTCCGTGACCATGTCGACGGTCCCGTTGTGGAGGTGGACGCCGTCGGCAATGAGCTCGACAAACACCCGCCCGGGGAACTTTTTCGCGGCCGTGATCATGGCGGCCGCCGCGCCGGGTGCCCGATGGTGCAGGGGTGGCATCGCGTTGAA
>NZ_JAUMTY010000057.1:8179-11379 GCF_030530965.1 Corynebacterium sp.
TCATGGCGGCCGCCGCGCCGGGTGCCCGATGGTGCAGGGGTGGCATCGCGTTGAATAGGTGCGTGGCGGTCACCATGATGCCCCGGTCCACAGCTTTGCTCACGAAGTTCATGGTGGTGTCGTAATCCGCATCGGTGTGCCCGAGCGACAAAATGATCCCCTCGCGCGCGCACACCTCCAGGCAGGCCTCGGCACCCGGGCTTTCGGGGGCGAGCGTGATCTGCCGGATCAGGTCGGGGTGGCGGGAGGCCGCGCGCGCGAACATGTTGGCGTCGGCGGGCACGATCCGGTCGGGGTTCTGCGCACCGCACTTGTGCGCGTTCACAAACGGCCCCTCCAGGTGCACCCCCGCGATCAGCCCCTCGTCCGCCAGCGGCTTCAGAATGTCCAGCTGCCGAACAATCTCCTGCTCATTGGCACTAACGAGGCTGGCCAGCAGGGTCGTCGTTCCGTGCCGACGGTGGAACAGCGCGGCCCGGCGGCAGCTCTCCTCATCGCCCGTCGGGAACGCCCCGCCATCGCCACCGTGATTGTGGAGGTCGACAAACCCCGGAATGATTGTCGGCATATCGGATGCACTCCACATTGCCGACGGACTGCTAGCCGACGTTTGGCCCGACGCCTCATCCGACCCTTCATCCGACGCATGTGTAGTTCCGCTATCCAATGGAGTAACCGACGAAATGCGCGATCCCGTGACCTCGATGCGCGCATGTTCCGTGATGCCCGCAGCGTCAATGACTCGCCCCTCCACCGTGAAATCCGGATGGCTCATAGCCTTACGTGCTCCTAACTATGGTCGTGTGACTGTGCTGCCATGAAGAATACGATCGCCCGCAACCGTTAGCTCGCCGCGACGCAACTGCACGCTCGCCACAACTATTGTGACTGCTAGTATAGGTTGTAAGACGTCTGACGTCCACGGCTCATGACAATTACCGGCGACAGCGCAGAAGGGTAGAACCACTGTGGCACTCACACTCGCACTAGACATTGGCGGCACCAAGATCGCCTGGGGGCTTATCGACGACGACGCCCCGCGCACAGTAATCGCCCACGGGCGCGTACCCAGCCAACCCGCGGGCGGGAACACCGCCGACCAGCTGGAGGTCGCCGTCGCCGAAGCGCTCGCATCGCCAGCCCTAGCATCGCCGGAGTTAGCAGCCGGCAGCGCAGCATCAGTCCGAACATCGTCGACAAGTGAAAATAAGATCGAGCGAGTCGGGGTGGCAGCGGCCGGGGTCATCGACCCCAACACCGCGACGGTCACCCGCGCCGGGGCTACGATGCCCGGCTGGGAGGGCACCAACATTGCTGCCCGCATCGCTCGCCACATCGACGCCCCCGTGTTCGCGCACAACGACGTCCGCGTCTGGGCATTCGGCGAGCACACGCTGTGTTGGCGCGACGAGTACCCGCACGCCCGCCTGCTTTACGTCAGCCTGGGCACGGGGGTTGGGGGAGCGTTCGTCATTGACGACGATCTCGCCGCTGGCAATCGCGGCACGGCCGGTGAGATTTCCGAACTTTATTGCCCTCATTACGGCAGCGGCGTGGCTCGGTGTGAAGACGTGGCGTCCGGTCCGGGGCTCGTTGCGACGTATCACGAAGCGATTTCGGAACGCGATGGTCAGTCCGCTTCAGCCCGCGACGTTAACCCAACGGCCCCGTCGACAGTGACTGACCTATTAGAACTGGAACAACAAGGGGACTCATTAGCGACGGACGTCCTCGACAAGAATCTGCAGGGCTGTGGCCAGATGCTGGGAACGCTCGCGATGGGGCTTGACCTCGACGCGATCATCCTCGGTGGAGGAGTGTCGGGGCTGGGTGAGGCCATTACGCGGCGAATTCGTGATGGCGTGCGCAGCCACCTGGCCTACAGTGTCCGCCCATGCGATATCCGCGATAGTGCCCTGCGCGAAGGCCCTCTTGTCGCCGCTGCCGTTTATGCTCGAGCACGGCATAAGCGCTCGTAACCACCCTCCCCACACACCAAACGAACAAAGGAGATCTCCATGCCCTTCTCATTTTCCGCCTCCACCCCCGCTGATCAGTGCCAGGAGCTGCGCTCGATCATCGCGGGCGACATCATCGTGTCCGCCCAAGCCCCCGACGGCCACCCGCTCCGCGATACTCACGCATTAACGCTGAGCGCGAAGGCCTGCGCCGCCGCCGGCACCCCCGCCATTCGGTGCGGCGGCTATGGCGGAATCGCAGACATCACGTCCATCGGCGACGCCGTCGATGTCCCCATCTTTGGCTTAACAAAAGAAGGGGACTCCGGCGTGTACATCACGCCGACGGTCGCGTCGGCCAAGGCGGTTGCCGACGCGGGTGCCGCGGTCGTTTGTGCCGACGCCACCGGGCGACCTCGTCCCGACGGGTCCTCCACCGAAGACCTGGTAAAAGCCGCTCATGACTCCGGCGCACTCTTCATGGCGGATTGTGACACCGCGGCTAACGGGATAGCTGCGTACGAGGCGGGGGCGGATATCGTGTCCTCAACGCTGTCGGGATACACCGCGGCGACAGAGGACCTCGAGGGCCCCGACCTCGACTTCATTTCCACTGTTCGGAACGAGGTGGGGGACGAGCCACTGCTGATCGCGGAAGGGCATTATCATTCCCCCGACGCGGTAAAGGACGCGCTTCAGCGTGGAGCCAACGCCGTCATCATTGGTTCCGCCATCACCGATCCCCGGTGGCTCACAGGGTTCTATCGCAGCGAAATCGGGAAGTAGCTCGTCGGAAAGCGCCCGCCCAATAAGGCCGCGCCGCTACCTACTTAACCCCAAGCGCTTCGCGGAGCGGCTCGTAATGGTCGACGACGGCTTGCCGGTAGGCGTCCTCGTCTCCGGCAACAATGGCGTCGACAATTTTTTGGTGAGCATCCACGGTCTGTTCCAGATTATCTTTCGTGGTCAGGTGCAGTTTCGGCACCGCCACCATATGCACTCGCCACAGCGCTTTGGATAGTTCCTGGATGAGTCCGTTGCTGGTCACGGACAGAATGTGATCGTGGAACATGGAGTCAGATTCCATGAACGGCTCGTTCCGCATAACCGCGGATTTCATCTGGTTAATCAGGCGCCCCAGGAACACCCCGTCGATGTCGTCGCGATGCTCAATCACGTCGCGCGAGATCTGCAAATCCAACGCCTGCCGCGTATCGACCACATCGATCAGCCGCGACCGCG
>NZ_JAUMTY010000058.1 GCF_030530965.1 Corynebacterium sp.
TCGAGCACGTCAACCTTGACCTTATTTATGGCACGCCCGGGGAAGTGGACGATGACGTCAAGCGCTCGGTCGATGCAGTTCTTAGCGCTGATGTTGATCACGTCTCGGCCTATTCGCTGATTATCGAGCGGGGAACGGCGATGTTCCGCAAAGTGCGCCACGGTGAGTTGACCGAAACTGATGAGGACACATTGGCCCGTCGGTACGGCATTATCGACGACGCCCTCAGCGGGCAGGGTTTCTCCTGGTACGAAGTCTCCAACTGGTCACGTCCGGGCGGCGAGTGCCGGCACAACTTGGTCTATTGGCGCGACGGCGACTGGTGGGGTGCCGGCCCGGGCGCGCACGGCCACATCGGTAACCAGAGGTTTGTTAATGTCAAACACCCCGCCCGCTACTCTGCGATGATCAGCCAGGGCGAGGACGCGCTTGCCTTGAAGGGTGTTGAGGACTTGTCGCCCTCTGAACGCCATGAGGAGCGCGTAATGTTGGCCTTGCGGTTGGCCGAGGGGATCGAGGAATCCCAGCTGCCTGAATCAACAACATCGTGCGTGGAGCGCTTCATTGATGACGGGTTGTTGTGGCGTCCTTCTCCCGATCGGGTGGCGGTCACGAACCGTGGGCGTTTATTAGCGGATGGGATCATCACCGATATCCTGGTGAGTGAAGATAGCTAGCGGGCTCTCAGAGCTAGCAGCCCGTCACGAGGGCCACGGTTGTTCGACGACACGATAAGGAGGTACTGATGGCTGGAACTCAAGAACGCCGTGCTGAGGTGTTGCGGGCCATCGTGACCGATTACATTACGTCGCGGGAACCGGTGGGCTCGAAGTCGTTGGTCGAGCGTCATAAATTGGGCGTGTCATCGGCGACGATTCGCAATGACATGGGCGTGTTGGAAGCGGAAGGCTACATCACGCAGCAGCACGCTAGTTCCGGGCGCATTCCCACAGAGAAGGGCTACCGGGCTTTCGTCGACACGATCCATGACATTAAGCCCTTGTCCAGGGCGGAGCATCGCGCCATTTTGTCGTTCCTCCAAGATGGTGTTGATTTGGAGGATGTTTTACGACGCAGCGTTCAGTTGCTCGCCCAGTTGACCAGGCAAGTTGCTGTGGTTCAAGTGCCGACGCTGACCGTCAGCCACGTCAAGCACTGCGAAATCGTGCAGCTGACGCCTCATCGCCTTCTCTTGGTGTTAATTACGGACACGGGACGTGTGGAACAGCGGAATGTGGAGGTCACGTCGGAAATTCCGACTGAGGATGTCCCGCGTGTTCGCGACGCGGTGAACCGCGCGTTGAGTGGCAAGACCCTGGCGGACGCTCCCGACGCGATGGAATCATTGGTGGCTCATGCGCCGCGTGAGCTGCGTTCCGTCATTGTCGCGTGTGCCACTGTGATCGTCGAGACCCTTGTTGAGCGCCCGTCCGACCGGCTAATCCTTGCCGGGGCGTCGAATTTGACCCGTACGCAGGAGGGATCCAACGCGTTACGGCCCGTGCTGGAGGCCCTTGAGGAGCAAGTGGTGGTGCTGAAACTGCTGGCTGCTGCTCGGGATCTGGAGTCCGTGCACGTGTCCATCGGCGAGGAGAACGAAACCGAAGAGCTCCGGGGCGCGTCCATCGTGTCTGCTGGATATGGTGGGGCGGCCGAGCGACTGGGCGGCTTAGGTGTCGTCGGCCCAACATTTATGGATTATCCAGGTACGATGTCGCACGTTGCCGTCGTCGCTAAATATGTTGGTGACGTTCTCCGCGGAGAATGATCAGCGGGGAGTGATCGGAGCGGGCCGCGATCCTCGTAGCAGAGGACGTCGGAAAACTAGCACTCACAGTGCAAGAGTGCTAAAACTGAGCACGAGTGGAAGAACGTATTATTATCGCGAGATTCCCCGCTTTTAACCATTATTAAATTGTGAACAAAGCTAACCCCTGAACACTGACGTAGGTAAACAAGGAGTACGTGAGCTGTGGCTCGAGATTATTACGGAATATTAGGCGTCGACAGAAATGCTTCTGACGCGGACATTAAGAAAGCTTTCCGACGCAAGGCGCGGAAGTATCACCCCGATGTCAATGATTCCGCTGAGGCCGCTGACAAATTCAACGAACTCAAAATCGCCCAAGAGGTGCTGACCGATCCGCAAAAGCGAAGCATCGTTGATGCCGGCGGTGACCCCGAGGCACAGCCTAATTATGGTGGCGCAGGTGGATTCTCAGGTGGCTTCGGCGGTGGCGGCCTGGGAGATATTTTCGAGCAGTTCTTCGGTGGTGCGGGCGCAGGAATGCGTGGACCCAAACCGCGCGTGCGCCCTGGTAACGACGCCCTCGTCCGCATGAAGCTCGATCTCGCCGAGTGCTACACCGGTGTTCGCAAAGAGGTCACCGTCGATACGGCTATTTTGTGCGATGCCTGCCAGGGCAAAGGCTCCCAGTCTGGCCAGTCGCCAGTGACGTGCCCGACGTGCCAAGGCCGAGGTGAAGTCGTCGAAACACAGCGCAGCTTCTTAGGGAATGTGCAGACCGTTCGGGAGTGCAGCCGATGTGGCGGCACCGGTGAGATCATTAAAGATCCGTGCCCGAAGTGTGATGGCGATGGTCGTGTGAAGAAGCGTCGCCCTATCACCGTCGATATTCCGGCAGGTATTGACGACGGTATGCGTGTTCGCCTCTCTGGCCAGGGCGAAGTGGGCCCCGGTGGCGGACCGGCCGGCGATCTCTATGTTGAGGTTCGTGTGGCACCGGACAGCGTTTTTGTCCGCGAGGGCGACGACCTCCACCTGAGCGTGTCGGTCCCCATGGTCGACGCAGCGCTCGGCACCTCGATTTCCGTGAAGGATCCGGTAGGGGAGGAATTCCCCCTCGACATTGCGCCGGGAACGCAGCCGGATGAAACTATCACCGTCGAGGGCCGGGGTATGCCGCGAATTAGGTCCGACCGCAAAGGCAATGTGGTGGCTCACGTTAGTGTCGCCGTGCCGACCAAGCTGGATTCCAAGACAGAGAAGTTGCTGAAGCAGGTGAAAAACCACCGCAAGGACGATGCCGTCGTGAACGACAGGGAATCGGGTGGCGGTTTCTTCTCCCGGCTGCGTAGCCGGTTTGTTGGGCGTTAAGTGTTCACATGAGTGATCCCGTCTTTGTGTATGGCTTCGCTGGATATCCCGGCGGAGCATTTCCATCGTTAGCCGACGTTGTTGGTCCGCGTGACGGCGGCACCGGCCAACTCGGCGGGCAACGCGATGACGAGCCCGGCGGTGACCCTGATGCTCACCAGCAAAAGTCACTGACGCAGTACGACGTGGGCGATGTCGTTCTTCTCACCGGTTCTGAAGGCCGTCATGCTGTCACCGTGAAGCGCCTGGTGGCGGGGGATTCGCTGGTCTTGGTTAATGGTGAGGGCGATTGGCTCCGATGCACAGTGGAGTCCACCCCGTCAAAGACGCAGCTGAGGGCCACAGTTCTGGAGGCCGGCCACACGCCGATGTCCACCCCGCCCATCACCGTCGTCCAAGCTCTTCCCAAGTCGGATCGGTCCGAACTCGCGGTTGATCTGGCCTGCCAGGCGGGTGCCGACACTATCGTCCCGTGGTCGGCCTCTCGTTCGATTGCCCGGTGGAAGGGCAAAGAGAGGAAAGCGGGCGGCAAGTGGGCCGACACTGCTGTCGCGTCGTCGAAGCAGTCCCGACGTGCGCGCTTTCCACGGATCGGTGCTTTATCAACGACGGATGACGTCGTCAATGCCATTGAACAGGTCACGCAATCGGGCGGCCTCGCTCTTGTGCTGGAGGAATCGGAATCGGTTCGTGTGACTTCGTTGGCCGAAAAGCTACGTCAGGCGACGCAGATCATGCTCATTGTGGGGCCTGAAGGCGGCATCGCTCCCGATGAACATGACGCTTTTGTTCATGCGGGTGCCACCTCCGTCGTTCTTGGCCCCGAAGTATTGCGAACTGCCACAGCCGCGAGCGTCGCTCTGGGCGCTGTGAATGTGCTGTCCGGGCGTTGGTCCGAGGCGCGATAGGCCTGCATATGAGCGTCGGGGCGACGAGAACCACACTGCACGCTACACTGAGTGAGCACACTAACCAGGGAGGTTTCCACTGAGTACGTCGAATTCGGCATCCCGACGTCATTCCCCACGGTCCGGCACTTCGCGGGCGCTAGCCGGTGACGATCACGAGAGCGTCGTGTCGTCGGCTATATCGTCGTTAAGCTTTGATCTTGACGACGAGTACGCACCGCAGGTCCTTGGTCCGGCGGATCAGAACCTCCGCATCGTGGAGCGGTCAGTGGACGCCGATGTCCATGTTCGCGGCGCCCGGGTCACGGTGTCCGGCAGGCCCGCGGATTGTCAAGCGGTCCGTCGGATTTTCCTCGAGTTGCAGTCGATGGCCCGTCGGGGGCATCCCATTTCCGCTGACGCCGTGTCCAGAACTGTGACATTGGTTCGGGGTGAGGCGGCGACGTTGCCGTCGGAGAGTGCTGCGATTGTGACGCGGCGCGGGCGGGGTGTTCACCCCAAGACCCCTGGTCAGCGCGATTATGTTGATGCGATTGATAGCAACACGATTGTTTTCGGGATCGGTCCGGCGGGGTCGGGTAAAACCTATTTGGCCATGGCTAAGGCTGTGCAGGCGCTGCAACATCGTGAGGTTCATCGGATTATTCTGACGCGGCCGGCTGTTGAGGCTGGCGAGAATTTAGGGTTTTTACCTGGGACGTTGCACGAAAAGATCGATCCGTATCTGCGTCCGCTGCACGATGCCCTTCGCGATATGGTCGAGCCGGAAACCATTCCTAAGCTGATGGAATCCGGGATTATCGAAGTCGCCCCGTTGGCCTATATGCGTGGGCGGACCCTCAACGATGCTTTCGTCATTCTGGATGAAGCCCAAAACACCACGCCCGCGCAGATGAAGATGTTTCTGACGCGTCTCGGTTTTGGTACAACAATGGTTGTGACCGGTGACCTCACCCAGGTCGATTTGCCCCACCAGGAGTCGGGATTGGGGCGCGCCGTCAATGTGCTGGAGGGGGTCAAAGACATCAGCGTTATCCGTATGCAATCCGAGGATGTTGTTCGGCATCATTTGGTGTCCGCCATTGTCGACGCATACGCAGCCTTTGAGGGTGACGACGGTGATAGCGCTCGTTCGGGAACGTCGCGACGAGGTAAATGGCATGGTAGCCACCATGATGCTGGACGCACGCAGGGTGAGCGGCCTCAGCATCAGCGGTATGTGTGGAAGGACTCAGAGTGAGTATCGAAGTCTTTAATGAATCCGGGTACGACGGAGTCAACGAAGAAGCTCTTATCGACGTTGCGCAATTCGCTCTTATGCGGATGGATATTCACCCGGCCGCAGATATGACCATTTCTATTATCGATGAGCCGACGATAGAGGACCTCCACGTCCGGTGGCTGGATCTGGAAGGCCCGACGGACGTCATGAGTTTCCCTATGGATGAGCTCACTCCCGGCTCTGGCAGACCAGACGCGGATGCCCCTGGTCCCGCAATGCTAGGTGACATTGTTCTGTGCCCCGCTTTTGCTGAGCGTCAGGCCCATCGCGCCGGCCACGGTTTGGGCCACGAGTTGTCTCTACTGACTGTGCACGGCATTTTGCATCTGTTGGGCTATGACCATGTGGCCCCCGAGGAGGAGCGGCGGATGTTCGCCCTCCAGAACGACATTCTCGCTGACTGGTACACCGACCTGGAAGAACGCGGTGTGTCGTATGGGCCGAAGCCGACGGGGCCGGGTGCGTTTCCCACCGCGGCAGATCGTGAGGCGCTGGATCAGGACATGATTAAGTCCACAGTTGGTGGGATGATCGCGGAGCCGACTGATCGCGATAAGTCATAGAAAGACGTTACATACCCGTGAATTTTCTGACTGAAGGCCTTATTGACTGCGTTATTGTCGTGGTTCTTTTGGCTATTGCCGCGATTTTTACAGCAGTAGAGACCGCATTGATCTCGATTTCACGCGCCCGTGTTGAAGACATGGATGAGACACGGAGCACCCGCACGTTATTGGCGATATTGGATAATCGGGCTCGTTTTATTAACCCCCTCATTCTTGTGCGAACCGCGTGCGAGGCGGGAGCATCGGTCATTATTATGGTCCTCGCTATTCGGTTAATTCACGAGGCTGCCGTTGTTGTTGCGATTGTCCTGCTTACGGTCCTTTCTTATGTGTTCTTGGGTGTGGTCGGACGAACTGTCGGCCGCCAAAACCCCTACACGGTTGGTTTGCGAGCGGCGTTTTTCTTACGACCGATTGTGAAGTTATTTAGCCCGCTGGCATCGTTGCTCATTTGGTTGGGAAATGTTTTTACGCCCGGAAAGAAATTCGAACAAGGGCCCTTTACTAACGAGGTTGAGCTTCGTGAAATGGTGGACATAGCCTCGGAACGCGGTGTTGTTCAGGTCGAAGAGCGACGAATGATTCAGGCTATTTTCGACTTAGCTAATACGCGTGCTCGGCAAGTGATGGTTCCACGAACAGATATGTTGTGGATTGAATCGGAAAAGAGCGCACGCCAGGCAACCCGTTTGTGTGTTCGCTCAGGCCACTCCCGCATTCCTGTCGTCGGTGAGAATGTCGATGATATTGAGGGCGTTGTTTATCTGAAAGATCTCGTGGCTTTGTCCTATGACGATCCCAGTAAAAACTCGACGCCGGTCAAAGAAGTCATGCGCCCGGCGGAATTTGTTCCCGATTCTCTGCCCTTAGACGAGCTCTTGGGCGACATGCAGACATCCCACGACCATATAGCTCTTCTTGTCGACGAATTCGGCGCCATTGCTGGTTTGATTTCCATTGAAGATATTTTGGAAGAAATCGTGGGAGAGATCAGCGACGAGTATGACGAGGACGAAGTTGCCCCCGTCGAGGAACTCGACGATGGATCGTTCCGACTAGTTGCACGGTTCTCTCTAGACGAATTGGTTGAGCTCTACGACGAGAAGCGGGGAATTGATATCGAATTCTCCGAGGAGCAGCTCGAGGACGTCGAGACCGTCGCAGGTTTGTTGGCCTTTGAGCTAGGCCGTGTTCCACTACCGGGTGCCCAGGTCACGACGGCGGGGCTCACGTTCCGCGCTGAGGGAGGACACGATCGTCGAGGCCGCATCCGGATTACCAGCGTCGTTGTGAGCCGTTCGGCCACGTCCAGTGAACCTGTCAATGGTGATGACCCGAAAACTGAGATCGTCCGCAGCGGCGCGGGTGATCACGAGTCTGAATCATGATGAGTGATGAGCATGGCGGGCACATGTCATCACGCTAAATATCATTGCTCCATAAATAACAAATTGCCCCACACGCTAGAAGGAGAATAAACGCGATGGACGCACCACAAGGCAGTTCCCTGGGCGATCAACCCGATGGTTTTCGGTCAGGTTTTGTTAGCTTCGTCGGACGCCCGAATACGGGGAAATCGACGTTAACCAATGCCTTGGTGGGCGAGAAAATTGCGATTACTGCAGACCAACCAGAGACCACTCGGCATCCCATCCGCGGTGTGATTCATCAGGATAATGCCCAGATTATCGTTGTCGATACCCCTGGGTTGCACCGCCCACGAACGCTCTTGGGCGAGCGCTTGAATGAAGTGGTTAAAGATACATACGCCGACGTCGATGTCATCGGGGTGTGTGTTCCCGCGAATGAGAAACTGGGGCCGGGGGACCGGTGGATTGTGGAGAATGTCCGTAAAGTCGCCCCCAAAATGCCTTTGATCGGCATTGTCACTAAAACTGATATTGCATCAAAGGATGAAATCGGTGCCCAACTGCTCGCACTCCATGATCTTCTCGACGGTGCCGATGTTGTTCCATGTTCTGCGAAGGATAATTTTCAGCTTTCCACTCTTCTCGACGTTTTGACGAGCTGTCTTCCTGAGGGACCAAAGTTTTATCCCGATGAGCACGTGACGGACGAAGACCGTGACACACGCATCTCCGAATTAATCCGTGAGGCCGCGCTATCGGGGCTGCGTGACGAGTTGCCTCACTCGGTGGCCGTGGAAGTCGACGAGGTTTTACCCAATCCCGACCGCCCTAACGTTCTTGATGTTCATGCCATTATTTATGTTGAGCGTCCCGGTCAAAAGAAAATTTTATTGGGTAAAAATAATCGACGGATGGGTCGGATTATTTCTCAATCGCGTAAGTCACTCATCGAACTCATGGGGCAGAACGTGTTTGTTGATCTGAGGATCAAAGTGCTCGATAATTGGCAGTCCGATCCTAAGTCCTTAGGAAGATTGGGCTTTTAATTCTTTTATGCGTCAGAATTATCGCGACCGCGCCTTAGTAGTTCGCCATTACGATTTCAGCGAAGCCGACCGCATTGTGGTTTTGCTTACTCGTGAGCATGGCGTCGTCAGGGCTGTCGCGAAAGGCGTACGGAAGAATAAAAGCCGGTTTGGTGGTCGCCTCGCGCCGTTTGTCGTCGTCGATGTTCAGCTCTATGTTGGCCGGGGGTCACTGGCGACGCTGACGTCGGCGGAAACGGTCCGCTCCTACAACCAGTTGATTGTTGATTCCTACGCCAAGTACACGGCTGCGTGCGCGGTGCTTGATGTTGCCGAGAAACTGACGGTGGGCGAAGAGGCCACGTTATGTGACGACGCTGCAGCGGCCATCCGCGATATTGCGCACTCCTGGCCGGTGGACTCAGCTGCACAGGGGGAGCAGTCCAGCGTGCGTGGCGAGGGCTTGCCGACGTTGCGCGTCGACAAGTTTGTCCTGCGTGCCCTGGCTGCAGAGGGCTGGGAACCGCAACTGTTTTCCTGCGCCGGATGTGGCCAACCAGGCCCTCACCATGCGTTTTCCGCGTCGATCGGTGGGGCAGTGTGTGGTGCGTGTCGCCCGCCCGGAGCCTTGACAGTTCCCGAGGAATCCCTGCGGTTGGCGTGGTGGCTTGCTCATGATCGCGACGGAGCGGTCCGCGATGCATGGATGTCGTCGGGCGATTCCCCAGAGTTTCGTCGTATAGCTGACGGGTGCCATGACTTGGTCGTCGAGCATGTGCAGTGGCATCTCGGCATGAAGCTGCGGACCGTCGAACTCATGGAAGGCTAGGTAGCTGGTTCCGCGTGATTACGCGCCCGCGCTCGGTTGGTCGTCGGACCAGGTCGGCAGGTGGTCGTGAACACCAATACCGGTCTGGCAGAATATTCCATGTGAATTCTTCGTCATCTGTTCAACTTCCATCTGCTCCGCCTGATCTTCCCGCTGACTTGATTCCTCGCCATATTGCTCTGGTGATGGATGGGAATGGTCGATGGGCTCGGGAGCGTGGTCTTCCCCGCACAGAGGGGCACAAGCGCGGTGAGGCCGTGCTGATGGACGCCGTCGATGGTTGTCTCGAGGCCGGGGTCAACACTTTGTCGGCCTACGCGTTTTCGACTGAGAATTGGCGACGCAGCCCTGAAGAGGTTCGCTTCATCATGGGGTTTAGCCGTCGGGTGTTGCACGATCATCGCGATGAGCTGGATGCGAAGGGCGTTCGCATTCGCTGGATCGGCCGTCGTCCCCGGTTGTGGAGGGTAGTTATTCGCGAGCTGGAGAAGGCTGAGGCTCAGACCGTGAATAACACCCGAATGACGCTCAACATGTGCATTAATTATGGCGGTCGTGCGGAAATTGCGGACGCCATGAAATTAGTGGCCGAAAAAGTTCAGAGTGGTGAAATTTCTCCTTCGGATATCACTGAAAAAAATATTTCATCATTCTTATATGATCCGGAAATGCCCGATGTAGATTTATTTCTTCGCCCGTCGGGAGAAAAAAGAACCTCGAATTTCCTCTTGTGGCAATCCGCCTATGCGGAGTATGTTTTTCAAGATGTTCTTTTCCCCGATTTTACGAAGAACCATATTTGGGCCGCTATAAATGAATACGCTCACCGTGACCGTCGTTTCGGTGGGGTCAAATAGTGGCGACGGAGTGATGTAGCGGCCAGGGCCTGGCTGCATGGTTGTGGGGTTGATGGTGTGTACCGAGGAGTGATCGATGAATTCGAAGAAGACCACTGATGTCCCTACCCCTACCCGCAGGCAAATCAACCGGTGGCAGCGCTATTTAGCGAATGAACGCGCTGAGGCGGCGGTGTATCGCGAACTCGCCCGGAAGAAAACGGGGGAAGAGCGCACCATTCTTTTAGAGATCGCTGAAGCCGAGCACCGTCACGAGGAGTACTGGCTGGAGCGCCTCGGTGATCGGGTGGGGATGCCGCGTTCGCCCAGCTGGGGGACGCGTTTCCTCGGCTGGATGGCAAAAAACATGGGCTCCGTCTGGGTCTTGGCACTTATGCAGTCTGCAGAGACCCGCTCCCCGTATTTGAAAGACACCGACGCTACCGAGCAAATGATTGCCGACGAAGCGATCCACGCCGAGGTTGTTCGTGGTCTGGCAGCTCGCGGGCGAGAAAACATGTCGGGGAGTTTCCGCGCAGCGGTATTCGGCGCCAACGATGGCCTGGTATCGAACTTGGCGTTGGTGCTTGGTGTGATCGGCTCCGGGATTTCGCATCACACTGTCCTGGTGACCGGCCTGTCCGGTTTGCTAGCTGGCGCCTTGTCGATGGGGGCCGGGGAGTATGTATCGGTCTCCTCGCAGCGGAAATTACTTGCGGCGTCAGAGCCTAACCCGGAGGCGAAGCATATCGTCCCGAAGTTGGACATGAATGCCAACGAGTTGGCTTTGGTTTATCGGGCGAGGGGATACGACGCGGAGAAGGCTCAACGTAAAGCTGTCGAGGTCTTCGACGAGGTCACCCGCGCGATGTCCGCGCAGGAACAGCCGGGAGCGCGGGATACTGCACGCCGTATGGCTAACCCGGTGTATGCGGAGTCGCATGATGTCGTGGGTACTGCCTTGGGCGCGGCTGTATCAAGTTTCCTGTTCTTTGCGTCCGGTGCGATCATCCCGGTGTTGCCGTTCTTGTTGGGTATGACGGGGCTTTCCGCAGTGGTGGTGGCCTGCACGCTGGTGGGGATTGCGCTTTTGTGCACGGGAGGAACCGTCGGTTTGCTCTCTGGTACATCCGTGGTGAAGCGTGCGTTATTCCAGCTTGCGAT
>NZ_JAUMTY010000059.1 GCF_030530965.1 Corynebacterium sp.
ACGATGCGAAGAAATGGCTGGCCAAGCGCGGTTACGACCCCGCGTACGGTGCCCGCCCACTGCGTCGGTTAGTGCAGCAAGCCATTGGCGACGAACTGGCGAAGGAACTCCTCGCCGGGGATGTTCGCGACGGCGACGTTGTCGAGGTCACGGTGGCTGAGGGCGGAGACAAACTCGAGGTCCACGGCGGTGGCGTGTCGACGCTGTAAGTGAGAATTTTTAGAGCCCTTCCGGAGTGGTGTCCGGGAGGGCTATTCGGGTTTCATGGCATTACTTGCCGTTAAGACAATGCTGGAGTTGGATGAGGTCTTCTTCAGGTGGCGGAGGATTGTCCGGACTCCCTGGAGCGGGAGCAGCTAGATAGAGCGCTGAACTCGCCTGCACATTCTTGCAGGAGTTCGCTATCGTTTGGCCAAGTTCGGAGGAAATATCCGTGCTCGGCAACGCTCGGGGGACTGTGAGTGAGCGTTTGCGGTAGAGACCAAACTTAGCCATCGGGCTATCCGAGGGAGCGAAGGCATTATCGACCAAGTACAAAGTCTGCGGAAGGTATTGCTTGGCCGGTGCATCAGCATACAGATCACTTAGTGTGCGTGCCGCTGCATGTAGAAACGGTGCATTCGTTTCGCTTGAACAAACTTGGCGATTGAGCTCTGGAATTGATGTACAAGCAGTCAGTTTGTCCCGTCGGTCGGTGGAAACGTGATCAACCTGACTATGTCCCGCTATGAGCACGATGAGGGTGAGGATAAAAGCGACAGAGGGGACCCAAATCCCTTTGCGCTTATGACCAATTGCGACGCCGGTTAGTGCTAATACGGCGACAATGATAAGGAAAGCGCCAATAGTTGTTGCTGCTGAACTTGTCCCGGCGACAACAACGGATGAAGAGACATCATGTGAAATAAGGAACCAGCTATTGGCGGCCAGAGCGATGACACTGACTGTGATAATAGGGATGAGAACAGCGGTAGTTACGGAAAGCGCTGGTTTTTTAAGGAGTGCGATGGTGGGGTAGTTACTTAGTTTCTCCCAGACTGCGATCCCAGTGCGCCAGCGAGTTTGCCCCATAAAAGTTCCCACAGCCATAGCTACGGAACCGAAAACAAAAATTCCATTGAGACACGTGGAGGCTAATTCAGCTGGGCTGCCGCCCCAATTCTTTTTATCCTGGAGCAGGTAATACGAATAACTTATAGTTATAAGCAAACCGATGGCGATTTGTTGTGTAATTCGTCGCCACCCGCGAGCTCGTAATTGTGCGACAGGGATAGCATCTCCACGATAGACAGTGGAGCGGCTAAAAATATTGGACTGCCGGTTAGCATGAAAACGACCCCGACCGACAGTGTCCTGACGTAAATATATGACGCTTAAAAGGATAAAACTTCCTAGGCAGAGGGGAATGCTCAGATCGGTAGTGCCATCCGAGTAGAAAGCCCCAGGGCTTCGCAAAGCGCCATATACGGTGTCCCAAACAGTTGGATACTGTGGCCAGGAAAATAGCATGGATCCCGCTGCTGCGATGAGTGGGAGAATCCATATCCGAGTTTGTCCTAGAAGTTCGCGCCCAAGCAATCCGAGTGCGAGAAAACCAAGGATATTTCGAAATATGGCAACAAATCCAAAATCCGTGAGATTAGTGGGATAACAGGCGATCGAGACAATAGCTCCGGTAATAACGGCAGATCCCAACAGAATAAGTCGACGCCGGATGAGTGGTCGTGGAGCACATAGATCAGGTTTTGTCTCGTGACTGAAGATGAATACTAAAGGCAGGCTTGCAATGAAACTCAGCCACAATGGTTCAATTTCAATGGTGCCGCCGTTAGACTCCAGGGTTAGAAGGATAGCCATTCGCAGCGCGAGCGTAGACACCACGGCGATAACAATATTGTGTGGTAGCCGATGAAAACGTGCCCATAACCACCAGCCTGGTGTTTTTCGTTGCAGTACCATGAGCTAGCGCTCACCTACTAGGTCTAGGTATTGGGCTTTCAGCTCGGGAAGCTGGCGGGTATGGCAAAACTCATCCCACCCTCCAGAGAACATAAAGGTACCCCGGGACATGACGGTGAGGGTGTCGGCAATGTCAATAATGTCTTCGACAATATGAGTCGAGGTAAGGACGACGGCATCTTGAGCAACAGTCGCAACGATTCTTCGAAGTGAATCGCGCTGTGCCATGTCAAGTCCGGCCGAAGCTTCATCAAGTATGAGTAGACGTGGGGAACCTACCAGTGCAGAAGCGATTCCGACGCGCCGTCTCATCCCACCGGATAGTGACGCAATGGTGGCATCCGCTTTGTCTGATAGCTCTGTCAGATCTATCAACCGATCAACTTCGGCCGACACGTTCCCATCCGGTATTTGTTTGAGCCAGCACATATAAGCCAAATGCTCCCGGACGGTAAAACGTGATTTCGGCAGGTTCTCTTGGGGCAAATAGCCCAGAATGCGCCGCAGATCCATGCCTGTGTAGTCATTCCGATTAGCCAAATCGGGATCATTGTCAGTAAAACGAAAACTTCCCGACGAAGGCTTTCGCAACGTAGCGATTACCTCAAGCAGTGAAGATTTACCCGCACCATTGGGGCCCAGCAGAGCATGAACACCAGCTCCCAAAACTAGATTGGCATCCTGCACCGCCACCGTGGAGCCGTATTTCACGGTCACATTGTCGATGCATAAATGCATGTCAAACTCCCTTGTCTGAAGTTAATTCAGCTTTGGAAACTAATACTATACGAAGCCTACCCTCAATACGTGTGAGCAACCGGATGGCAGGTTGTTAAAGGGTAACTGTTGTCGTTACCAGGAGCATCTCACAACCTGCCATACTGCAGTCTGGAGCTCGTCCGCATAAGCTAGTGCCCATGACCGTGTACGTTTCTCCAGATATCTTGTCCAAAGCTATCAACAAATCGAATCGTATTAGTATCTTGAGCACCCACTGGTCCAGTGGAAGCCGCACCGCGTATTCGAGGTTCGTGTCCGAACATATTCCGGACGCTCAGTTCTGCCCGCCAGAGTTGGCCCTCACCGGAATTCCCTCCCGCGAAGCCGGGCGTAACCCGCTTCCGAATAAAGGGATCCTGCAGGACTGGGTCTACAAGTGGGGGCTGGACAAGAAGACGCCGATCATCATTTACGGCCAGCACCACGGCATTTTCTCCGCCCGCGCCTGGTGGATTCTCAAGTGGGCCGGGTTCACCGACATTCACATTCTCGACGGGGGCCTCCAGGCGTGGGAAGACGCCGGCCACCCCGTCATCGCCGGGCCGGGGAGCCTCCCGCAGCGGTTCCGCACAGAGATCACCGTCGGCAATATGCCTACCATCGAAGCCGATGAGATCGACCAGTGGATCAAGGATGGCGGTTTCCTCCTTGATGCGCGCGACGAGCGTCGTTTCAATGGGATTGCCGAAAAGCTGGACTTCCGCGCTGGCCACATCCCGGGTGCGATCAACATGCCGGTCCAGGACTTTTATAACGAGGACCGGACGGTGCTGTCGCCCGACGAGATTCGGGCGCGGTTCAACAGAGCGGGAATTACCGACGGATCGAAAGTGGCTGTGTACTCCGGATCCGCGCTGCACTCCTGCGCGATGATCGCAGTGATGGAGCACGGTGGGATCGACGGTGCGACGCTGTTCACCGGTGGTTGGTCGCAGTGGGCGGGGAATCCTGAGAACCCCATCGAGCGCTCGGGCGAATAAGCATTGCGCGAGCCTGTCACCGCGCGAACCAGCCACCGGTTGAGCCCGTGACCGCCCGAACCATGTGACGTTCGTGTAAATATTTCTTCCCGTCGGGGGTAACCTACCGGCGTCGTGCCTGGTCATTGCCTCGAAATGAGGTAACCAGATCGTGAAGTGCGCTCGACATGTCCGGGGTTGCGGATATAGTCGAGTGACGAACATGCCGTTACGAGTTGCAACGGGAGAGCTTGCTTTCCGCGCCGGGCGCATTGCGCTTCCGGCCAGAAAGTAGCGCCGTAGGAGCAAACCCTCCCCGGGAATCTCTCAGGCCCAGTACCGCTGCAATGAGGCACCACTGGAAAGAGCTGCGTATGCAGCCGCCGAAGGAGAAAAGCAGACCGAAGCAACGCCACCTGTGGGGCTCTATACATCTGTAGGGCTCCATGCAGGGCGTTGCTAAGGCTGCCGAAGCTCTCAGGTACAGGAGACAGTGCGGGGGAGGCGACCGGTCATCGCCTTCGACGAATGGGAAACAATGTCTCATCCACAGTCTCAGCAGCAGTCCTCCCAGCAGGCTCACCCGAAATTCGATCCGCAGAACACGCAGGGTGCGGCCCCCGCGTCTATTAAATCCACGGCCGACCTCACCGCGCCGTTGAGTTCACCGCGCGTGTCGGCCGCGTCGTTCCCGGCGCGCCACATCGGCCCCAACTCGTCGAGCATTCAGCAGATGCTGCAGACCTTGGGGTATTCGTCGGCACGCGAACTTGCCGAGGCAGCGTTGCCTGATTCCATCAAGAACCGGGATCTCAATCTGCCGCCGCGCCGCACCGAGCAGGACGTGTTGTCCGCGCTGCAGGTGTATGCCGATAAGAATGTTCAGAAGAAGCAGCTGATCGGCGCGGGCTATTATGACACCGTCACGCCGGCTGTGATCAGGCGAAACATTGTGGAAAACCCGGGGTGGTACACCGCGTACACCCCGTATCAGCCGGAGATTTCGCAGGGCCGCCTGGAGGCGCTGCTGAATTTCCAAACCGCGGTGGGGGATTTAACTGGGTTTGACGTCGTTAATGCGTCTCTGCTGGATGAGGCCACTGCCGTCGCGGAGGCCGTCCAGTTGATGATCCGCGGTGGGCGTCGGCGTAAAGGTGGGGAGTCGGTCGTGCTCCTCGATAGCACTTGCCACCCGCAGGTGATCGCGGTTGTTCGGTCGCGGGCGAAGGCTGCTGGTATTTCGCTTCGCGTATCGACGATCACCACCGACACGATTGCCGACGAGGAGAACCTTGCCGGCGTCGTTATTGCCCAGCCCGGAACGACGGGTGAGGTGCGTGACTTGAAGCCGCTGATCGACTCCGCGAAGGAGAAGAAAGCGCTGGTCACGGTGGATTGTGACCTTCTGGCGCAGACGCTTCTGGCATCGCCGGGTGAGCTCGGTGCGGACATCGCGGTGGGGTCTGCGCAACGCTTCGGTGTGCCGCTCTTCTTTGGTGGGCCCCATGCGGCGTTTATGGCTGTGACGACCTCGCTGACCAGGAAGTTGCCGGGCCGCATCGTCGGTGTGTCGAAGGATGAAGAGGGGACTCCCGCGTATCGCTTGGCCCTGCAGACCCGCGAGCAACATATTCGACGCGACCGCGCGACCTCTAATATCTGCACGGCGCAAGCGCTGTTGGCTGTTGTGGCCGGCATGTACGCCGTGTGGCATGGGCCGGATGGGTTGAAAGAGATCGCTGGCCGTATTCACGCGCATGCTGCTGCGCTGGCCGACGCCGTCGTCGCAGCTGGTCTTCGCATTGAGCATGACACGTTCTTTGACACTGTGACCGTGAAGCACAGCACTGATAATGCAGCGCGTATTGCTGTCGCGCGGGCCCATGAAGAGGGCTTTAACCTGCGAGAACTCGGTGGCCGGCTGGTTGGCATTTCTATCGGCGAATCCACGACTGACACAGATATTCGTCAGTTGGCTGCGATTTTGATCAGCGCTGAGGGGCGCGATAGTGGTTCCGGGCCCGATAGTTTGGATGAAGTGCGTGAGCTCACCGCGGGCCTGCCGGGTGATCACCGCGATGTGGCGACGGTCGGAACAGCGCACCTGCCTGCGGATCTTCTCCGTCGCGATGAAATTTTGACGCATCCGATCTTCCACGCCATTACCTCAGAAACCGAAATGATGAGGTATCTGCGGATGCTTTCCGACCGCGACCTCGCCCTCGACCGCACCATGATCCCGCTGGGGTCGTGCACGATGAAGCTGAACTCTGCAGTAGAGATGGAGCCGATCACGTGGCCGGGCTTTGCCTCGATTCACCCCATGGCTCCCGACGATCAGACGGCGGGGTGGCGTGAACTTATCCACGATCTACAGGACAGCTTGGCCGAGATGACCGGCTACGCGGCTGTCAGCGTGCAGCCCAACGCGGGATCCCAGGGTGAATTCGCTGGTCTGCTGGCTATTCGCCGCTACCACCAGTCGCGCGGTGACAATGAGCGCACCATCTGCCTGATCCCGGAGTCCGCCCACGGCACCAACGCGGCGTCGGCGGCATTGGCTGGGTTGAAAGTTGTCGCGGTGAAATCCCGCGACGACGGTTCCATCGATCTTGATGACCTGGACGCGAAGCTGGAGAAGCAAGGCGACAAAGTTGCCGCCATCATGATCACGTACCCCTCCACCCACGGCGTCTACGAAGAACATGTTCGCGACGTGTGCGATAAGGTCCACGCGGCCGGTGCGCAGGTGTACATCGACGGCGCCAACCTCAACGCGCTGGTCGGCCTGGCAAAGCCCGGGCAATTCGGTGGCGACGTCAGCCACCTTAACCTGCACAAGACCTTCACCATTCCTCATGGTGGCGGTGGTCCCGGCGTCGGCCCGCTGTGTGTTGCTGAACACCTGGTTCCCTTCCTGCCGGCTGATCCGATGGAAACGACAAGTGACGACGCGGAGCGCCCCGGTGATGGTGCGGAAGGCTCCTCAGCCAGCGCAGAAGGCTCCGATGATGCCGCGTCCGAGGCACACGGCGTTCCGATTGCCGGTGCTACCTATGGTTCCGCCGGCGTCGTCCCGATCTCCTGGGCATACATCGCGCTGATGGGTGGCGACGGCCTGGCAGCGGCGTCGGAAATGGCCCTGGTGAATGCTAACTACATCTCTCACCAGCTCGCCGACGATTTCCCGACCCTGTACACGGGCAAGAACGGTTTGGTTGCGCACGAATGCATCCTTGACCTGCGTGAAATCACGAAACGCTCGGGTATCACCGCGGAGGACGTCTCTAAGCGGCTCATGGACTTCGGCTTCCACGCGCCGACCCTGGCCTTCCCCGTGCCTGGGACTCTCATGGTGGAGCCCACCGAGAGCGAGGACAAGGGCGAACTCGATCGCTTCATCGAAGCGATGCGCACGATCCGTCGCGAAATTGATGAGGTGATTGACGGCACCGTCGCCGAGGAAGATTCCGTGATCCGCCACGCCCCCTATACGGCCTGGTCAGTGACGCGCGACGACTTCGACGACGCCGTGTCCCACGGTCACTTCACGCGCGAGAAAGCGGCATTCCCCGTCCCCGGGTTGCGTCGGACCAAGTACTTCCCACCGGTTCGGCGGATTGACAATGCCTACGGCGACCGTCATGTGGCGTGCTCGTGCCCGCCCTTGGAGGACTTCGCCATCACCGACGAGGAATTCAACAGCCTGGATAAATAGGCACCCACACCAGGTACCGCAGCGCTAACCCCAGCGACAACCCACAGCACCAACCCCAGCGACGTTGACAGGAGAACACGACGTGACAGAACAACCCGCCACAGGATCCGGCACAGGATCGGCCACCCCGAAAAAGACCGCATTGCACGATGTTCACGAGGAACTCGGCGCCCGCTTCACCGATTTCGGCGGCTGGGATATGCCCCTCAAATACGGCAGTGAACTGGACGAACACAAAGCCGTCCGCACGGACGCCGGCATTTTCGACCTCTCCCACATGGGCGAGGTCCGAGTCAGTGGTCCGCAGGCAGCCGACGCGCTCGATCACGCATTGATCTCACGGTTATCCGCCGTGGCCGTCGGCAAGGCTAAATACTCCATGATGTGTACCGACGACGGCACCATCATCGACGACCTCATCACCTACCGCCTCGGCGACGACGAATTCTTGGTCATCCCCAACGCCGGCAACGCGCCCACGGTGGCCTCGGAATTGGTCTCTCGCGCTGAGTCTTTTGACTGCACTGTGGCCGACGAATCCAGCGAAACGTCGTTAATCGCTGTGCAAGGCCCCAACGCGGAGCGCGTCTTGGCCTCGCTACCCGGCGCGGATGTCCGCAACCTGGCCGAGGTGAAGTACTACGCCTTCTTCCGCGGCACTGTTGCCGGGCACGACGTGATCATCGCCCGCACGGGATACACCGGGGAAGACGGGTTCGAGATCTTCGTACCGAACAGCGGAGCCCACGACGTATGGGCCGCGATCATGGGCACCGACGCTGTGACGCCATGCGGGCTGGCCAGCCGCGATACGCTCCGCCTGGAGGCGGGCATGCCTCTCTACGGCCATGAGCTGGACCGGTCGCACACCCCGGTCGACGCGGGCCTCGGCGTGTTGGCGGCGACGAAGAGCAAGGACGCCTTCGTCGGCCGGGACGCCATCGTCGCTGCGAAGAAGAATGGTGCGACGCGGAAACTCGTCGGGCTGAAAGGCGATGGGCGACGAGCTGCCCGCGCCGGATACACCGTGTTGACCAGCGATGATAAAGAGGTTGGGGAGGTCACCTCGGGCGCGCTGTCGCCGACACTCGGCTATCCCGTGGCTATGGCCTATGTGGATGCGGACGTCGCTGAGCCGGGAACCGCGCTTTCCGTGGATATTCGTGGTAAGCATTATCCCTACACGGTGGTTCAGCTTCCGTTCTATAAGCGTGACCGCTAGCCCCAACAATCGATCCCATCAATCGACGGTAAAGACCATTCATCCGCAGCGACGAGTGCGGATAACAATGCGAAGGAGATCCTGATGTCCAACGTTTCATTGCCCGCTGACTACCTCTACTCCAGCGACCACGAGTGGATCGACAACGACGCCGCCGAGCCTGGCGACACCGTCCGCGTCGGCATTACCCATGTTGCCGCCGACCAGCTGGGCGAGATCGTGTATGTTGACCTGCCCGACGTCGGCACGGAGGTCGAGGCAGGGGAGGCTTTTGGTGAAGTGGAATCCACCAAGTCTGTTTCCGACATTTTCGCTCCCGTCTCGGGCGAAGTGGTCTCGATCAATGAGGACCTTGGCGACGACGCCGGCGTGATCAACTCTGACCCATACGGCGACGGCTGGCTGTACGAGGTTCGCATCTCTGACCTTGGTGAGCTGCTAGACCAGAGCGCCTACGCCGCCGAGAACGATATTGACGGGTAGGGTCTAGCAGCGAATAACTGGTCAACGACGGCTGCCACTACTCCCTGCCGGGTTCGACGACGTGATCCCCAGGGGCAGGGGTGGCGGCCTTTGTGTGCGGGTGGAGGCATTGTCCGCGTAAGCGGATAGACTATCTAACGATGAATTCCGCAGTTTTCCTGATTCTTGGCGCTCTGCTGCTCCTCGCGGCCGCAGCGCTGCTGTGGGCTGCCAACCGACCGGCAGATGATAGGGAGTGGCGTCGAGTTCTCAACCGGCGCGCCGGCGGGCATGAACGGTCTACGTTGTCCCAGGTGGGGCGGGGTGATCGTTCGTTTGAAGGGGAGGGGGCGTCCGGTGGTACGCGCGGTGCGTCTGATGACGTCCCGTTTAATGATGCCGACGCTGGTTCGGGTGATGCTGGCTTTGGCGACGAACTCCCGCCGCGCCGTAGAAATCCCCGTTTTAATCCCCAGCAGACCCCGACTGCGGATGAAGCATTCTCACATTTCGGTGTGCACCCGCATGGTGAGGCGGAAGACGAGCGCGCTGATCAGGAATGGTCTGACGATGGCCTGTCTGCTGACGATGTCTCAGTGACGCACGCGGACGAGCGAGTGGATGCCCAGCGCGGAGCGGCCTCCCATGATGACGGCGAGGACTACGCGTTTGCTAGGACTCGCCATGGCCGGGATGAACGCGCGGACACAGTTTCGCCCTCGCGCAGTGTTCCCGTAAGTAAAACGGGTGCCACGTCGGATTCCTCTGCAGACTCACCAGAAGACGCAGCTGCAACCACAGATGCGTCAGCAGATGAACCAGACGACACCCCCGAGGAGTGGTTCGCGAACCCCACGCGAGCGACTCGTCGGGCACGTCGATCATGGGCTGCCGAGCACGGATGGCAGTTTGATCGCACCGATCCCGACTTGGCTCACGAATGGGCCGACCACGTTGGCACGTCCCCAAGCGAAGCCAAAGACGTCGTATCGGGACGGATGCGCGCACGCCGCGCCCACGTGGCCGACATCAACGACAATTCCTACCTGGGGTTACGTCGATCCGGATCCTCAGACATACTTATCGACTTCCGGGACCGTGACCGCTGGGCACCGCAGAACCAACCCGGTGACGGCCCCGGTCATATCAAACCTCCCCGGCCCGACCAGGAATACGTGGGATCGTGCGGCGGATTCGCCGTGTTCTCCTCGGACCCGCTGTCCGTCCGGCTCATGATGGATTCCCGCGCCGACCACGCACTCGCACACCTCCGCGGCGCCACCGCAGCCATCGTCATCGACCCGTGGTGGATCCTCGTCCGGTGCAACCGCCGCCCCACCATCGACGATATCCCCAGGATATTCGCCTATATCGCCGATCTTGACGACGCCACCCGCGTCCTGCCCAACCCGACGGCAGAGTATCTGGACATGACAGATGGCGACCCCGGCCGCGCGTATTCGTACGACATCTTCACCCTGGGCGACGGCCCACGCATGCAGGCCGTTCCCGACGCTGGCCTCGCCGGTCATTCCGCCACCGGAACTCAGTCCGCTGCCGATCAACCTGGCACGGCCAGCCAATCCGGCAGTGCCGACGTCGGCAATGATGATGAACCGGCCGGCCAGGAAGAGCACTCTGGTGCGGATGCTCACATCGGATGGTCGGATAGGCCCGAATTCCGCCACGAGTATGTTGATTTGCCGCGCCGGGATCGAAGCCGACGGGAGGGGACGACGACGGACGACGAATTGTGGGATGAAGTGGGGAAATCCACCGGGGATATTCCCGTTGTGGGTAGCGATCCTGACCACTCGGGCGCACATGAGCGGTCCGGGCGAGTTATCCGCGTGGAGTCTG
>NZ_JAUMTY010000060.1 GCF_030530965.1 Corynebacterium sp.
ACCAACACAAAAGTACATTGGCACACTATCGAGTTCTCACACAACACACGCACACCCAGCAGCAATCCACACAACTGTGAACCCCCGCTCAGGCAGCAGAATCCAAAGCTACACCCACACCAGCAACCCCGTCAACTCACCGTCAACACGAGCCACCCAGCCGGGCACAACAACCAGGATTCAAACACCACCAACACAACCAACAACCGGCTTCACTGCTTTCCCAGTAACCGGGTGGCTGTCTCGGCGACGACAAAGAACACTACACACCCCACCCACACACCACAAACCCCCAGCACAACACCACAAAACACACCAACAAACATTCACCAAGCGAGACCACCGTCGGCAATAAAACAGTGAGTTCACGAGTTAAGGCCGTGAGCTAAAGGCGGAGCGTGAACTGTGAGCTGCTTGCCAGGCAAGCGGTGTGTGGTGGAAAGAGTTAGCTTGCGATCGACACCGCGGTGATGATGAACAGAACAGCTACCCATGTGGCTTGACCGAGGGCGAGAACTGAGTTCTTTCTCCACATAATGGCTCGCGGGACGCCGAAGCTAATTGCGTTCCGGGCGATGGCGACGAGCACAAGCCCAACAAGGACGCAGATTACAAGCAGGCCGACAACGAGAGCGATCATCGAGCCAGTCGCGAAACTAATGCCACATAGAAGCAGGGCTACAGCGAAAACTCCCCACCACGTTTCGCGGGTAGGTAGGAAGTGCCAGGTCAAGTTGTGCTGCTCTTCCTCTGTACGCGGCGTTTCTGCGGAGGAACGTCCACCGCACAGCTCCACCATCAGATCCGACAAGCCTGCACCTTCGCCGACGAATCTTGATTCTGCATAGTGGTCGCCGTCCAACTTTTGCTCGCCACCAAGCCCCGGATACTGCCGCATCGACATCGTCCGCGACCCCGCGAATGCGTTAAAGCCGAGCCCCAGGACAACGCCGGCAAACGCCACGACCAGCAGATACACGATAAATGGAGTCACAGATTCCGTATGGGAAGAGCCAAGGAAAGGCGGCAAACTCCATCCTGCGATGCCGCGTCGGACGAGGACACCGATCAGACCGCCAACCAGGACTAACGCCACTGCACGGGCCGCGGCAACCAGCACATAATCGCGGACATAGCGGGAAATGGTCAGGCCAAACGCTCGATAGGCCAACAAGCGCGGGTTCCCATACGGCGTGAGAATGCACCACACCATCGCCGTCGCCACGCCGAACACAGGCTGCGACGCATCCATCCATAACGCCAGGACAACCATCAGGTCCACTAACCAGCGGCTGCCAATTGACACATCAGCCAAGGACAAACGGTCACGAACTGGCATCACGCACCCCCTACGCGTCCTCCGTCGGAAAATCCCCAACAACCCTGCCGCCAGAGACGACGAGGAGGCGATCCGCGGACGCGTGCACCAGGTTGTCGGCGCCACGATCTGCCTGGTTCATCACGACCGTCCTCGGATGTGCAGCACAATCAGCCACGAGAGTCTGCATCACTAACTTCCGACGTTCCGGGTTCAGGCCCTCGCACGGTCTATCCCATAACGTCAACGGCGCACGCGCCGCCACAGCCACGACCGCCGACAATAGCGTCCTGGCCTGCGTCGATAAGTGATTGACCTTGGTGGAGAGATCCAACTGGAAAGCGCGAGACACCATTTCCGCGTAATCGTCGTCCCAGTTTGGGTAGCGACGGGCGGCAGTGCGGAGTACCCGGTCGGCACGCCACTGAGCGGGGTACCGAACCGACGCCCCGGCCAGGACGGTGCTGTCCATTGTGCGGGCGTTGTCATAGGGGGGCTCGCCAAAAACGGAGACGATTCCGCCTGAAATGCGCTCTTGACCAGCAAGGACATGCAAGATACTGACTGCCGACGCCGACGGGCTAGGAGTAGCTACGTTCAGAGTAGCGGTGGTAGGGGTGGAAGTGGCAGCGGTCGCAGCGGTGGCGGTCCGGCTACTAGGGGATTCAGGGGCAGCATCCCCCACGAATGAATAAATCAAGTCCTCATGCAACGCTAGATTGCAATCACGCACAAGAACCGAGGCATCCTTGCGGCGTCGAGTCCCCCACGGCACGGACCACACGCGGCGGGCTTCTACCACCGTTGCCTTCCGCATCCACGCGATCGGAGCGTCGACGGGATCCCATTCCCGCCACTCTCCAGCAGAGCGATCGCGCGGATCTGCCGTCGGGTCCGTCGAATGCAAGTCCATACCCTCTACTCTTTACCACCTTGTCCACTACGGGCGCGCGGTGAAACCCGACATTGAGCGTCGACAAGCCCCCGTTAAGGTGATACATAGCGAACTACTATTGGATAGTTGGGGGAACCAATACAGTGGGGGCTCCCCGCAAAATGCACTAGAATGCGGGCGCGTGAGTCGGCGTTAGTGACTAGAAATCGCTAACCTGAACCCCAGAACCTTTTACAAAAAGTTAGATAAATTTTAGTTAGGAAACCGTGAACGATGCTCGAACGCACCTTAGTTTTCGTCGATACCTCTTATCTTCTAGCAAGCTTTTACAACTCATGGGAGGAAGGTGCCCGAACACAGCTCGAAATTGATCTACCCGAAGTCTGTTCAGTGCTCGACCGAATGATTACGCAACATGTTGGCCAGCCTGTGCAGCGACAAAACTGGTACGACGGCATCCCGGATTCCGGGCCTCACCGGTACCAACGCGCACTCCGGACAGTCGACGGGGTTCAGCTGCGTGCGGGGCTACTGATCGAGACTGGGCAACGGCGCACACAAAAAGCGGTCGATACCAGGCTCGTTGCCGACATGATTCTGGCGGCGGTCCGCCAACAGTGCTCCGACATGGTGCTTGTGTCCGGCGACCAAGACATGATCCCCGGTGTTGTTGAAGCGTCCGCGATGGGAGTGCGGGTGCACCTCTACGGGTTTAGCTGGGACTCGATGTCCAATGCACTCCGGCACAAATGCGACTCGATCACCGTGCTGGATCCGCGCGAAGACTTCGCCGATACCATGCAGATCCAGCCGCTCGAGGGACCCATTCCGCCGTCGATTCCCCCGCGGCCGCTGGAGGCGCAGGATCCCATTGTCGACGGACAAACAGCGGAAAATGAGACGTCCGGTAGTGCGACGACTGGGGATGCTTCTTCTGACAAGGCCGCCCCGGGCGATGGTGAGTCGAATGACGGTAAAACCGGTGGTGACGGTTCCGACGCTGGCGCTTCGGGCGCTTCTGTTGGTGGAACCGGCGTGCCTGATTCCGCTGCCTCATCGGCTGACAAGCGGGCAGCGTCCACAGCCGGGACCAGCGTCGACAATGGTCAGCTGGCGAAAAACAAGGGTGGCGACGACCATTCCTCACGCGCAGACTCCACCCATGCCCATGAAGCGAACGCTCATGAGGCGGATCGACATGGAGCGACCGGCCAACCCGGAAACACCAGCGACGACACGTGGACATCCCGGCGCGTCCGCGGAAACAACAATGCCGCCGATGGTGAGCATGGCGGGCAATCAACGTCCGCCCACGAATCCCACTCAGCGGAGTCAGCGCCATCACGTCCTACGCCGGCCGACATGATGGCCTGCGCCCGACGGAGCGCTAACGCAGCGGATCGTCGGCACAGTGGGGATCGCGATGGGAACCGAGATGGACACCGAGGCCCCGAGATCACCAACACGCCGTCGCAAAGCCGCCCGACGGATGCTGACCAGGCGGTACCTGGGCAAACAGAGCATTCGCCGTCGGGAGGATCACCCGCGACGAGGATTCCGGAGTCCAGCGTCGGCAAGCAACGAACCACTCAACCGGCTGAAGCAGTCGGGGGAGCTCTGGCGGCGAATGAAGGTTCGACGACGGAGGCGGCCGATAATCCGGCGCCGAAGGACGACAGCAAGCCCGAGGATCCGCGATCGGCGGATCGGCCGGCCACTGTGGCGACCCCGGGGAGTGTTGCGGCGCGCCATCAAGCAGCGCAACTTGCAGCATCACAGCAGGCATCGGATGGGGGTTCGGCTGAGAATACCGACGCGACCGCGTCGGGCGATGACTCGAACGATGACTCAGGCAACGGCAGTGCTCCCGAGTCTGCAGCGCCCACGCCACAGCCGAAGCCCGCGCCCAAGCCATCGATGATGGCGCCACGGAGGAAGCTCCGTTCGCGGTACGTGCCGCTGCCCAACGAGATCTGGACGACCACGGGATTCCAGACCCCGTTTGACGTCGGCCAACAGTATGCGACCTGGTGGTTCCATCACGTCGCGACCGAGGAACAGCGTGACAGTGCGCACGTTCTCTCCGGCGGAGGGCTCCCGCCGAATGTGGATCGCCCGCTCCTGCAATTCGCGTGCGAATCGTTGCACGAATACACGCTGAGCGAATCGCAGCGTGTCAGCCTGCGCGACGGGTTTCACACCGGGATCCGCGCGATCCTGATCACTGGCGAGGACTAGTCGCTGACGGGGATTGCCGACGGCGACGCGTGGCAATATCCCCTCTGTCCCACCGATATGCCATGATCTACCCCATGGCATCGAAAAAGGGGAGCGATACGTCGCACAAGAATCCAGCATCCACACCAGTTGCGGATTCCACCACGACAACCCATGACGCGGACAGTGTCGACAACGCCGACACAGCCGCATCCGCAGATCCCATTCTGCCTGCTACAAGCCGCACCGCCGACCACATTGGGCTCAGGCGAACCATCATAAACATGGCCCTGGCGGTGGCTGGGGGTGCGATCATGTCGCTGGTTTTCTGGCGCCTCATGAAAACCACGCACTATCCGGCTTTTAGCAACTCCAACGTTCTCAAGGCGCTCTCCACGCTGACCTCGGCCATCCTCATCGTGGTCGTCGCTGCCCTCCTCATTTGGTGGGTTCACGACGAAAAACAAGCCGGACGTGGCAGCGTCGACAAGAACACCGGTGCAAAAAACTCCGATGCAAAAAATGGAGCTGCCTCCCCCGCTGTTCGTCGTCCCCGATGGCGAGTCTGGTTGACATACATCGTCACCTACATGTCCCCCGCCGGACTGGTAGGCACGGTGCTCACCATCCCCCTGTCCGCAACTCGCCTGTACCTCGACGGAATCTCCGTAGACCAGGCATTTCGGACCCAATTCCTCACCAGGATGACCGCGCAATTCGGCCTTCACGACATGGCCTACCCGGACATCCCCACCTTCTACCCCGCCGGCTGGTTCATTACGGGCGGACGGTTTGCCCACTACACCGGACTCGCAGGGTGGGCCGCCTTCCAACCGTGGGCCATCATCACACTCAGCGCAGCAGCGTGCATGCTCGTGCCCGTATGGCAGCGCATCACCGGCAGTCTGCCACTCGCCACCACCATTGCGCTCACCACCACGGCCATCATGTTGTCCATGTCGTCGTTCGAGCCCTACGCGGCGATCGTCGGCATGGGGATCCCCGCTGCAGCTGTGTTCGCGTGGCGTGCCATCAACGGAGCCCGCTGGTCGGCCCTCGCAACAGCGATCTTCCTCGGCGTATCGGCAACCCTGTACACCCTTTTCACCGGTGTTAATGCCCTCGCCATCGTCGTCATTGGGCTCGTCATAGCCATCCGTCGGAAATCGTTCCTACCGATCATCCGGCTCGCGGGCATTGGTATCGGCTCCCTCCTGATCGCAGCGACTGTCTGGGCTCCCTATATCAAGGACCTGCTGACCAAACCACACGGAAGCACAGATACCGCGCAGCACTACCTACCTGCCGATGGGACACAAATCCCGACACCCATGTTCCACATGACCGTCCTCGGGTTCCTCTGCCTCGTCGGTGTTATCTGGCTCATTGTGCGCTTCACCCATCCCATTGCGATGCCGATCGCCATCGCTGTGCTGACTTACTACGCCTGGGTGCTGCTCTCCATGGCCGCCACACTCCATGGGACGACGCTGCTGGGGTTCCGCCTGGAACCGCCGATCACGATGCTGCTCGCTACCGCCGGTGTGCTCGGACTGCGTGATGCCCTCGCGCACGGGATACCTGCTCTGTACCCCGAGCGGTTTGCCACCGCGGCACCCACGATCACGCTGGTCATCGGCGTACTCGTTGGGATTGCGGCCACCGAATTCGCGGCGACAATCCCCTGGTCCATCTCTCACTCGATCAATTCCGCTTACTCCGACACCGACGGCGACGGGCATCGCAATGACGGAGTCCCCGCAGATTCTGGCACCTATTACCAGAAAGTTGCCGACACCATCGGGCGTGAGCCCACTGACACCGTTCTTCTTGCCGACGAACAGGCCTTCATGGCGTACCGCCCCTACCTCGAGTTCCAGGCGCTGACCGCCCACTACGCCAACCCGCTCGGCGAATTTGTGCAACGGAACGCTGCCATCGAGAAGTGGTCAGAGGCGGAAACCCCCGAGGAACTCAACTCCGCCATGGACGACATGCCCTGGCGAAAACCCGACGCCATTCTCTTCCGTGGCTCCGTCGACGATGATGACTGGGCCCTGAACGTCGCTGATGATGTGTACCCCAGCGACCCGAATGTGCATTTCCGTTCCATCCGCTTCAACCCCGAAGCATTTAGCGACTGGACAGTGACGCAGGTTGGACCATTTATTGTCGCTGTTAGACCCCAATAGATGTCAGGTGATGTAACCAGAATGGTCTCCTCACAGGAACGTGACGTAGACTCCCAACACGTGTCACGGGTGAAAACTGACAGCAATAAAGGAAGCAGTCCCGCCCCGCAACAGCCCCACAATGAAGGCTCGGGCGGAGACTCCAACATTCGGCGTACCAAAATGGTGGCGGCGATCACCGGTATTGGTGCCTTCCTGCTGTTCATCCTCACCCCCCTCCTGCCCGTCAAACAGACACAATCGTCCATTGACTGGCCACAAAATGACAACATCAATTCCGTTGTCGCACCCCTGATTTCTTATTCCCCCGAGTCGCTCGACTTCACGGTCCCGCTCTCCCTGGCTGACAACCTCAACGACAACCAGACGGACCTTCTTTCCACCCTCCCGCACGATTCACGGTTCGTCGCGTCCCGAGGGCTCATTGTTCGAGCCACTGACGACGGTGTCGACGTCATCAACCGCAGCCAGGTCATTCTGCAGATCACGAACTCGACGCTTGACTCACTGCCCGACGACGCCACGCTCAAGGTTCACTCCGACGCGACGTCGACAACCATTGATGTTCCTGGTCAGACCGACAAGAGTGGGAAAAAACTCTCGGCGACTGTCGAAGGAGACAGGCGCCCGCAGATGACCGGTGTCTATACCGAGGTCGCGTCGAGCGCCAAGGACGACGCCATCAACGCCGGGTTCCAGGCGCACGCGACTATCGATTCGCGGTTTACGTCGCGGCCGACCCTGGTGAAGTATGTCGTGATGATCGCCGGGCTCATCTTGGCGTTGGTCTCCCTTATCGCGCTCTGGAGGTTAGACAAGGTCGGCACGCGCAACCGTGTGCCGCTGCTGCCGAAGAACTGGAAGAAGTTCACCACCCTCGACGGCATCGTCAGCACTGTACTGATCTACTGGTATTTCTTCGGCGCGAACACGTCGGACGATGGCTACCTGCTCACGATGGCGAGGGCCTCCAAACACTCCGGCTACATGGCCAACTACTACAGGTGGTTTGGTGTACCCGAATCTCCCTTCGGCGCCCCCTACTATGACCTCCTCGGTCTCATGGCACGGGTCGGGACGACATCCACGTGGATGCGGCTGCCCGAAATCATCGCCGCATTCCTCACCTGGTTCCTTCTCTCACGGTGTGTCATCCCACGCTTCGGCCCAGAAATCGCGAGACGAAAAGTCCCCTACTGGACCGCGGGCTTCGTGTTCCTGGCCGTCTGGATGGCCTACAACAACGGCCTGCGCCCTGAGCCGGTCATCGCCCTCGGCGCGATCTTGACATGGGTCCTTCTGGAACGGGCCATCTGCACGGACCGACTGGCCCCGGCAGCTCTCGCCGTCATCGTGGCGTCGATATCGCTCGCGGCGGGGCCAACCGGGCTCATGGCTGTGGCTGCACTCCTGGCAGCACTGTCCGGCATTTTCCGGATTGTCATCCACCGCCTCGACGCGCTGGGCACCCCGAAATCCTCAAGCAAGAAAGCGGTTGTTGGAGGGGTTACAGCGCTACTCGCGCCATTCCTCGCAGTGGGCACCGCGATCCTCGTCGCCGTTTTCGGGGATCAAACTCTCTCCACCGTGATGCAGTCGATCAAACTGCGCGGATTTATCGGCCCATCACTTCACTGGTACGAGGAGTCGGTCCGTTACGAAGCACTCTTCTCCGCGACGGAAAACGGATCCTTCGCTCGCCGATTCCCCATCTTCATGGTGATTCTGGCACTGGGCACCGTGCTCGCCGCCATGCTGCGCCACAAAACCGTTCTGGGCGCGCGGCCTGGGCCGACACAGCGGCTCGTCCTCGTCGTTATCGGAACGGCGTTCTTCATGGCATTCACGCCGACGAAATGGACCCACCACTTCGGCGTCTACGCAGGTGTGGGAGCTGCTGTTGCCGCTCTAGCCTCGGTTGCCGCGTCACAGTTTGCCGCGCGATCCGTCCGTAACCGGTTCCTTTACCTCGGTGTCACCATTTTCCTGGGAGCTCTCGCGCTGGCGGGTATTAACGGTTGGTGGTATGTCTCCTCACTCGGAGTCCCGTGGTACGACAAACCCATCTCGATCAAAGACACCCAGGTATCCACCATTGTGTTGGTCATCGCGCTGCTCATCATGGTGTGGGGAGTTATCCAATCCTTCCGGTTGGACATCCAAGAGACGCTGGCCGAAACCAATTCAGAGAGCGAAGCGCTGGAAAAGCGTGAACGCGCGCGGGCACAACGGTTCGCTGCTTTGACGTCGTCACCGATTGCTGTTCTCTGCGCGCTTGTCGTTGTCTTTAACTGTGCAGCCATGGGGAAAGCGTTTATTAAGCAATACCCCGCGTACTCCGTCGGGCTAGGAAATATCCGCACTCTAGCAGGGAAAACCTGCCAAATGGCGGATTATGTTGAGGTAGAAAAGCACCCATCGAGCAATATGCTCTCTACTGCCGACGGCAGCAAGTTTAAGGATTCGTTGACCGCCGATAACAACCAAAACTTCGGCGCGAATAATATCCCGGCAGCCATCTACCCTGACATCGACTTCAACACGGTCGACACTGTTGATGCTGCGGAACAAGAAAGGGCGGAGAACAACAAGTCGCGGAACTCGACTAACAACTCGTCCGATACGGATAGTTCTGACCAGAGCACGAACAACTCGACCAGCGGGTCACAAACATCAGGGACGAACCGCGGGGAAGCCGGGGCTGGTGACTCTGAAAAAGCGAATGCCCGGGGAACGAGCAATTCGAGTTCGAGCTCCACAAGCTCCGCTGGAACAAAGGGCGGTACCCAGCACACGCGCGGGATTAACGATTCTGCGGCTGCGCTTCCGTTCGGGCTTAACCCCAAGAAAGTGCCGGTTGTCGGCTCATACAGCAGCGGCATTCAGGTACCTGCCGAGACTAAGACCTCGTGGTACAAGCTGGACCAGCGCACATCACCACTGATCGTGGTGTCGGCTGCGGGATCTATTAAACACATCGACAGCAATGGAGTTGTCCAGCCGGGCCTCGATTTGGTGCTGGAGTACGGCCACAGAGATGACAGTGGCAAAGTCACCAACATGGGTGAACTCCTCCCCATTGATCCCGGTCCCGCCCCTATGTGGCGAAACCTCCGGTTCCTCACTTCAGACATTCCCGACGACGCTAATGTGCTCCGCCTGCACGCTAAAGATAAAGAACTAGCGCGGCGGGACTGGTTAGCGTTCACGCCGCCACGGATGCCGCAGCTTGAGACCCTCAACTCTTATGTGGGCCGCAAGGACCCGGTGTTCCTTGAATGGGAAACGCCACTGCAGTTCCCCTGCCAGCGTCAATATGATCACTGGGCAGGTGTGGCAGAGCTGCCGAAGTACCGAATAGCGCCCAGCTATGACTCACAACGCGCCAACAGCGGATGGATGGACTACAGCGGAGGCGGATCCCTCGGCCTGGTCGAAACAACCACCGTCCCTATGGCTCTGCCTACCTACTTCAGGGATGACTGGGGACGTGACTGGGGTGAACTCGATCTGCTTCTGCCACCTGCTAACTCGAAGAAGAAAGAGATTAAGCCCGGTCACATTACCGAAAAGACCGAAACTCGTTCCGGTCTGTGGAACCCTGGCCCGATGAATTACAAAGACCAGGGGTCGTCCGCCTAGGCCGGGCGTGTCTAGACCGGGTGTGTGTCGCCCGGGTGCGTGTGGCCCGCTTGGAACCGTCGGACAAGCTTTTCTGTAGCACGTTCGACGTATTCGGCGGCGTGCTGAATGGTGTCATCCGTGTCGCCCGCTCGGTCTGACACCTCGGCGAGCCCAATGACATCCGATATTCCGGCGTCCGCGAGCTCATCCTTCTGAACGTTCACTGCTCCGGCAACAGCCACAGCTGGAATGCCACGCGCCCCAGCCCGGCGCGCTGCTGCGACGGGGACTTTCCCCGACAACGTCTGTTGATCTAGAGACCCTTCGCCGACTATCAGAAGATCAGCCCCGGCTTCTAAAGCGTCGTCAAAACCGTTGAGCTGGGCGACGGCGTCAAAACCGGGAACGGTCACAGCCGAGCACACCGCCGTTAGACCAGAGGCGAAACCACCCGCTGCGCCCATTCCTTCGTTGGCTGGATCAAAGTCT
>NZ_JAUMTY010000061.1:0-9079 GCF_030530965.1 Corynebacterium sp.
ACGATCGAGCTTCAGGTCTCCCGCGGTAACCAGCTGACCATGCCTAACCTCGTCGGGCAAAGCACCAGCCAGGCGCTATCCGCGCTCCGCTCGGCTGGATGGACCGGTGGGACCGCCCGGTTGACCACGCACGATCAGAAGACGAACGATCTCACCAAGATCAACGAGATCATGACTCAGTCGATCCCCGCTGGTCAGGCCGTCGACAAAGACTCTACGATCGACGTCGGCGTCGGCTCATTTAGCCTCCTGCCATAAAACGAGGGGTTGGTGAATTAGTGCACATGTTCCGTTCACCAACTCACTAAAAAGCCACAGACCCAGGCACAACAAAGCGCCCGGGGCTGTGGTTTTGATTTTTACTTGTCAGCTAAACCCTCGTCGATTAAACCAAGGCCTCCAAGTTTTTTAATTCCTGTTGCTGGAGGTCGAGCTCCTCAACATCCCACTTCTTGGTAGAGTCCAGAGCTTCCACGACTTGAGCCATATCAATGCTGTCGTGAAGCTCGTTCATATCCAATTGCCAAAGAGTTTTAGCGCCGTGCGTTGAAACTACGAGCACGCACAGCTTGATGCTCTCGGGCTCCTGGACAGGCAGGCAAACGGGAACAATGACATGCTTTTCGCCGGTCTCAAAGTGGCGGTTAGCAGCCTCTCGTATATCGGAGGCCAACGTGTTTCCAAGTGCCGGAATGATGACAGGCATGGTCTCAACACCAAGCCGCTCTATTAGGCGAGCACGCTCACCGGTGTGGTTAAGAAACGAGCGGAAGAGCTGTGCAACAGCCATGCGAGAACGAAAGTTACGCTTTTGCTCCTCAATCTCGTTCTTATTGGTGTTCAGCGCCACGCCCAGAAATTCTAATTCAGACTTAAATTCCTCACGAAAACCCATTCATACGTAGCCACTTTCACGCGAACTACAGCCCCGACAAGACAGCGTTATGCCGATCCTCCAGCTCACGCACGCGTTCCTCGTCGACAGGGAAACCAGCGCACCCCATCCAATTCGCCACAATCCGGTGGCCGCAGCTCGTCATAATCGACTCCGGGTGGAACTGCACACCATGCAAAGGCAGCGACGCGTGCCGCATGGACATCACCATCCCCGAATCCGACCGGCCGGTTACGACCAACTCCTCCGGCAGCGACGCCTCATCCACCGTCAACGAGTGGTATCGCGTTACGGTCACGGGATCCGGCAAACCACGCATCACACCCGTACCGTCATGCCACACCGGCGACGTCTTCCCGTGCAACAACTCGTCCGCACGGACCACCGAACCGCCCAAAGCCTCGGCCAGCGCCTGATGCCCCAAACACACACCCAACATCGGGATCTCATGGCGGATACATGCTTTGATCAGCGGAATCGACTGCCCCGCCGCCGACGGAGTCCCCGGCCCCGGCGAAATCAACACCCCGTCGAAATCCTGAACAACCGACCGGCCCGCGGCCCGATCCTCCGCAGAATCCACCAAACGGTCGTCGTCGTTACGCCACACCGTGCACGTCTCCCCCAGCTGCCCGATGTACTGCACAAGGTTGTACACAAAACTGTCATAATTATCGACGACGAGAATCCGCATACCGGCAATACTAACGGCACACCGAACTCGCAGCGTAGCTACCTAGCTATCACTGGCCACCCCCAGCCACCGCCGATTACTGAGCGTTACTGAGCAGACCCCTTCAAGCGGACACGATCACCCGGCAACCACGCCCACTGCTTCACCTGCCACGAACCGCACGACTGGTCAACATCTGAATACGCCGCCGCAGCCAGATCCAGCGATGCCGGGGAGTCCAACACAATCCACCGGCAATTCGACACATAACCGTCCTGCACGAAATGGGCCTCCACACCAGCCAGCTGACCAGCGATAAAGCGCATCACCGAACCGTGAACGACCACGATAAGATCACTCGGCGTACTCGTATCCGACCCCACCGCACCCGGGACAAGGAGCGGCAGCATCGGGGTAATGCCCTCCAGGAAGCGACGGCGTGTTTCCCACCCGGACTGCCCGCCGGGCATGCGCATATCCATCTTTCCCGACGACCACTGCAACTGGGTGTAGCGATACGTGTGTATCGACTCCATGTCGGTGTTCATTTCCAGATCACCGGCGGTGACCTCGGTCAAACCCGGGATAGCCGTCGGCACAGTGGGATCATCCGGCTCAGCCGTGATGGGGGCGGTCTTCACCCCATCCGGCGACGGCGACGCGGTAAATACCGATGCGCCCTGGTTCACCATCCCCTGCGCGGCGAACCGGGCGGTTTTCCTGGCGCGGAGGGCTTCCGAGCTGATAATGACCGGGCGCGGTGAGCCCGTTGGGGCATGGTTTTGGTGCTCGATGCCTGCTCCAGAGAGGGTGCCGTCGGCAACGATTCGCTCGCCACCGGTAAAAGCCTGCTCAACGCCCATTGACGTTAAATCGGCGCCAGGCACAGCGGTATCGAGAGCGGTGATGAGGTTGGACGTCGTCTGCCCGTGGCGGAAAAGAATCAGCCGTCCGCGGGGCGCGCCCTGCTGTTTCTCCCCCGATACGCCGCTGTTTGATGTGCCACTGTTGACTGTTGCACCCACGCTATTCACCTGTTTTCCTCCAGCCGTTTGTCATCATTCTGTACTCTCTCTGTACTCGTTCTGCACTCGCTCGCCACGTGCCGCCGGCTCGACGGTCCGGCGTTATGACGCTCTACCACAGGACATCTGTCTCCGGGGCGGTCCCTTCCGCCCGATGAGCAACCCACTCCTGCGCGGTGAACCACTCAGCGGGTGTTGCCGTCGACGGTTTATCCGGACTCATTGTGGACGACGGAGCCGCAGTATCGGACGTCGTTACAGTATCGGACGCAGCCACTTGGCCAGACGTCGTCGCCACGTGGAGCCCGTCGTCCATCGGCCATGACCCGAGGAAGCGCAACACCTGGACCGTTCTATGCAAATGCTGCAAAGCCGTTGCCACATGGGGATCAGAGATATGCCCGCTCATGTCCATATAAAAGCGGTATTCTCCCAGCGCTTTCCGCGTGGGGCGGGACTCGATGCGCGTCAAATCCACACCGTTCGACGACACCACCGTGAGCGTTCGAGCCAGCGCGCCCGGCTCATTGCGGACATTAAAGACGACCGACGTGCGGTCACGGCCCGTGTGAGCTGTGGGTTTGCCCGGCTTTCCCACTAACACGAAGCGAGTCTGCGCGCCGGCAACGTCAGCAACGCCATCAGCTAAGGAGTTCAAACCGTACAGCTGCCCGGCGCGAGCAGGCGCTGCGGCGGCGTCGACCTCTCCTCGAGCAACCATCTCTGCAGCTGCGGCATTGGATCGGGCGGCAACGAACTCGGCCGGCGGGAGGTGGTGATCAACCCACGATGTCACTTGGGGACGAGCGACGGGGTGCGCACTCCAGGTGGCGATGTCCTCGGGGCGGGTGCCCGGCCGGACGAGGATAGAGAAGGCGATCGGGATGGCAATCTCACGGTAGATCTGCAACGGATGCGACCCCGCGAGCGCATCGAAAGTCCTGGTGACAGGACCTTCAACTGAGCTTTCAATGGCAACGCACGCCCAATCGGCGCGGCCGTAAATAACAGCGTCAACAGCGTGTTGAGGCGAGTCGACGGGGAGCGGAACTATGCGGTGACCGTGTGCGGTGATGGGCTCGGTGGCTCCCACGCCGGTGGTTTCTGGCCCAGCAGCCCCCGTCCTTGTGCCCTGGGGTGGCGTATCGCACCACCCATGACCTGCGAATTCCAGCATGGCCATTTCCGTAAACGTCCCTGACGGCCCAAGAAATGCGACGACGGGAGTGTCGCGCTCGGCCGTTCCGGGTTCGTGACTGGTTTGGTGCGGGCCCACGCTGCTTGACTGCTCGCTACTCATTCCACCTGCCTAAGTCGTGGTGTTCTCTTCAACCCTAAACCACCGGGAATCAAGAATCAGATAGACAAGGTGGTGGTGGCGCAACCGTATCTGCCTCCCCGTAGGCTGTCAGGTATGGATTTCCACGACGTGTTGGACGCCCCTTTGACCGATATCCTCGCTATGGTGCGCGGTGGGCGTCGTCGCGTCGGAACCCAGGACACCGCTACACCTTCTGACCAGCACAGTCGTGACCAGCGTCTTTCCCCGGATGCGCTGGCGAACCTCGCGCGGGACCGTGTGCAAGCCACCCGGGAGTCAACCGGGCTGAGCACACAAGAGCTAGGTTTTGCCCTGGATGACATTCCGGTCACCTATCCGAGCGCTCAGCGCAGTAGTGGCCCGTTCGCCGGCTTGCCTATTCCGATTAAGGATTTGCTCCCTGTACAGGGGATTCCCTGCACACAGGGTTCGGCCGATCGCGTGTCGGTACCGGAGAAGAACGACCCCGTCGCGGACGCGTTATTGGACGCCGGCGCCACCATTTTCGGAGCATCGGCCACCTCTGAGCTGGGCTTATCGTGTTACACGGAACCGACCCATCTTCCGACGGTTGTTAATCCGGCGTTGCCCGGGCGCACACCAGGTGGTTCGTCGGGCGGGGCGGCGGCACTGGTTGCGCGCGGCATCGTCCCGGTGGCGCATGGGAGCGATGGAGGCGGCTCAATCCGCGTCCCCGCCGCTTGTTGTGGGATCGTCGGGTTTAAGCCCCCGCACGATCCGACCGATGGGCAGCTGCGCGCGGATGGTTTTCTGGCGCGCACGGTGGCAGATGTCGCGGTGGCGTCGTCGCTAATTACTTTTCCTGGTCAACCGCGTGTGACTCGGACTGAGTGGGTTCCAGGGACGCCGAATGTGAGTGTTCCTTCTCGACGTCTACGTGTAGGAATTTTAACGAAGCCGCTGCATAGTGTGGGCCAGAATGCGACGCCCCCAGCGCCCCACGGTGCTTCGCACCCTGCGCCCCGTCCGGCGTCGAATTCCCTGATGACGGGCGCGCTTCGGATTGCGGCCGATCGTGTGAGGGCGGCAGGCCACGATGTTGTGCCTGTGACCAGCCCGTATCCGCCGGAGATGATTGAGCTGCTGCGCATCGTGCTGGCCTATCGGTGCAGGAATCTTGATGGCGCGTTGTCCCCGTTGAGCACGTATTTCCGTGACCTGGGGGCGACGATCACGGCCGAGCAGTATGAAGAGACACTGGCCCGGCTTCGGGAGCTTCCTGATCTGGTGCTCGGCCAATGGTCTGATGCGGCGAACGTGGATCTTGTGCTGAACCCGACCATTGCGTACCCGCCTCCGCCGGTGGGCACGTTCACGGCCTTGCCTCCCGAGGAGGATTTCGCGGCGCAAACCGCGTGGACCCCGTGGTGTACGTTGTGGAATTTAACGGGCTGGGCTGGGCTTTCGGTTCCCGTCGTGACGACGGCGATTGAGGGCCCGTGGCACGGGTGGCCGGTGAGTGTGCACGTGGGCGCTGTGGGGGATCGTGTGTCGCCGTGGGAGGTTCTTGGTGTCGGGCTCATCGTCGAAAAGTAGTGTCACCGCGACGCTGCGCTGGGAAATTGTCATTGTCCTGGCCGTGACATTTGGTATGTCAGGGCTGCGGGCAACGCTGCGCCTGGTGGAGGCCCTGGTCTCCCCGACGCCGCTGAAGGGGCAGACCGCGCAGCTGAATCCGTCGCAGGCACCGGCGGCGTGGCTTGATGCGTCGCTGCAGGTGTTGTCGGCGGGGACCTTGGTGGCCTGGGGTGCGCTGGCTGTGTATATGTTGTGGGTTCATCCCGTGACGACGAATCCTCTGCGGTTTTTGCGCTGGTCCGGACTGTCCGACGTGTGGCATGGGCTGGCGGCCGCTGCGGCGATTGGCCTGCCCGGGCTGTGTTTTTATGGCGTGGCTCGCGCGTGGGGTTTGTCGGCGACGGTTGATCCTGCGGCGGGGGCCCGCGCCTGGTGGTCGTACGTGTTGCTGGTCATTTCCGCGTGCGCGACGGCCTGGGCCGAGGAAGTGGTCGTGGTGGGGTGGTTGCAAACCCGCTTGGCTCAGTGTGGTGTGTCGGGGGCGCCACGCGTGGTGGCGTCGGCGCTGTTGCGGGGCCTATATCACGTCTACCAGGGCCCGAGCGCGGGCGTGGGGAACGCAATCATGGGCCTGGTTTTTGGGACGTATTTCGAACGGACAGGACGTGTGTGGCCACTGGTCATTGCTCACGCGGTTATTGACTGCGTGGCTTTTGTGGGCGCAGCGCTATTAGCCGGCCATCTGCCGTGGCTGGGGCTGTAGATGATGTGCCCCCACTAGGCCGTGTAACTCTAGCCCCACGCGTTTCGATATACTCAACGCTTGGTTTCACCTGTAGCTGTGTCACCTGCATATTCCGCGGAGCCGGATGAGCATGAACCGGATGAGCGCAGCCCCAGAGCCTGAGCGTCAGTCGCTAGGCCGGAACATCCCCTGCCGTCGCGGGGTGCTGCCAGCGTTATCACTGGTAAGCGATACTTTTGTCGGAAGGAAATTTTGTGCCTGCTTTGTCGCTTCGGAGTGGTAGCCGGTTTGGTACCGGCCGTGCCCGTGAAGCACTCAGCAGAGCACACAGCCGGGGTTCAGATAACAGTTCGGAGAGCAGCTCAGCCGCGATTATCGGGTGGCCGGCCCATGTGTTGGGCCTCCTTGTCGGGCTTCTGACGCAATTAATCTGGCACGGCCCGCGCGAAAATGGCGACTGGGCCGCGTTGTGGATCGCCGGCAAGCTCCTCCGCCAGGGTGATGATCCGCACATCTACGACTACGCCCCCGACGATTTCGCTGCCTGGGCAGGCCCTTTCTGGCAGCCGTTCGCCCAGCAAGATGTCACATCAGCCTCACCGCATCCGTTTGTTCAGGCACCGTTCGTTGCTCAAATGGCTGAGGCCCTGACATTCGTAATGTCATTCCACACATCGGTGTTCTTCTTGACGGTGGCGTCGGGGTGGGCGCTGGTCGTGCTGGTGGCCAGCGCATTTTATGTGTGGTTTCACCGCCCGATCCCCATGGGCGTGTTGGTCGGCGTCACGGTGGTGGTGTGGCTTTCCACCCCATTCCAGTGGTCGATCACATTGGGACAAACGACGCCCTTGGTCACCGCTGGCATTGCGTATAGCATCGCGGCAGCACGTCGTCGTCCCTGGTCAGCGGGCATCGTACTAGGGGTCGTTAGCGTCATTAAGCTCACGCCGCTGGCGCTCATTCCGCTGATGCTGCTGTTCCGTCGGTCACGTCGAACGTCGCTCATCGCTATCGCAACAACGGCCCTCTGCTTCGGCTTCTCCGTACTAACCGTGGGGTGGCCACTGCACGAAATCTGGCGTGCGCGGATACACATGTTCTCCACGTTCAAAGTGATCGCGCCGACGAGCCAGACCTTCGTGTCAATCATGAAGCGCCATCTTATCGACGAGGGGCCCGCGGGCGCGCCGATTATCCAGGACACGCCCGGCTGGATGGTGGTCACCCCGATGATGCTTGCCGCCGTAATTGCCCTGGCCTTGGCCATCGCGGCGTACCGCTGTCGGGGGCGGGCCTTCGAGATCATCATGGTGGGCGCCATGTGCGTGGCCACGTGTTTCTCCGGATTCGTGTGGACGCACTATTTCATCATTGTTGTGTTGCCGGCCTTCGGCGTGTTCGCGCTGACCGCTCGCCGCAAATGGGCGGTGGCCTGCATTGCGATGGTCAGCGTCCTCTATTTCCCTCCGCTTTCCGACGTTATTTCGTCGCAGCACGATAACCGCTACTTTGCCCAAACAGGCTTTTATGTCCCCGGCGGGGCCTTGATGGCGACGATTATCATGCTGTTCCTGCTGGCAGCCGCTGTTGTGGTGCCCGCGCGTCGGGCGGCTAGCGCTGGGCTCCCCAACTCTGCACCGGAGTTTCGGGCGCCGTGGGGTGCGGGGGCATCTGCAACGAGGCGCACCAGCACACCCATAGCTAGGCGCTCCACCCCGCGAACCGGCGCACGTTCCGCAGTAACCCGCTGGTTCGCCCACGCTAACGCACCCCATTCCACCTTCATTTCTGGCTCATCGCCACGTCAGCGTGGCCACATCGTCGGCAGAATGGGTCATATCGTTGCTATGCTTTCCGGACTAATCACTGTCTTGGCGTGGAACTCCCACCGACAGACAGATGATTGGTCCTCACTGTGGATCGCCGGCAAACTCGTCGCGCAAGGCGATAAGAACCATATTTACGATTACAACCATCAGGATTTTGCGCGCTGGGCCGGCGAGTACTGGGCACCATTTGCCAATGAGCACGTGACATCCCCCTTGCCTCACCCATTTATTCAGGCGCCGATCGTGGCCGAAGTGATGAGCCTCATCACCCGCATCATGAGCTACGACTTTTCGACGCTCGCGCTGGGATTCTTGTCTGGCTGGGCCATGGTGATCACTGTCGCCTGCGCCTATCGCGTCTGGGTGGGGCGGCCTATCCCGCTCGTTCTGCTGCTGCCCGTCGTTGTGGTGGCCTGGGTGTCAGCGCCATTTTCCATGGCTATTCGTCTGGGCCAAACAAGCCCGCTGATCTACGCGGGCATTGCCTACGCGATCGCCGCTGCGCGCACTCGGCCCCGCTCGGCGGGCATTGTCCTCGGCTTGGTCAGCGTCGTAAAGCTGAGTCCTTTCGCTCTGATCGCCGCAATGTTCCTTTTCCGTCGGTCACGCCGGACAGCCGCCGTCGCCGTCGTCACCACTGTGATTGCGTTCCTCGTGTCGCTGGTCACGCTGGGTACGGATGTTTTCCGCACCTGGATCCGTGTCATTCACGATCTATCCTCCGCCCGCGTTGTCGCCCTGGAGAGCCAGAGTTTCGCGTCGATCATGTTGAGAAGCCATCTTGGCGACAACGACAACGTCTGGGTGCCCATCATCCGCAATCCACCGACCTGGGTTGTGGTGATTCCGCTCATCCTGGCAGCGTTGCTGGCTATCCTGGTCCTCGCAGCCGCGTATGTGCGTCGGGAATATGCGTTCCCGCTGTTCATGGTGGGTATTACGAGCATCGCGACGGCTTGCTCTGGGCTGGTGTGGACCCACTATTTCCAGGTTGCGCTACTCCCCGCCTTCGGGTCCATAGTCCTGGCGGAACGTCGTCGCCTGGCCGGTTT
>NZ_JAUMTY010000061.1:9179-10709 GCF_030530965.1 Corynebacterium sp.
CGCAATGATATGACCGCGCCGCTACCTGTTGTGACGGATGCTCCGCGGGCATCGGGTGGACGCCACCACGTGCGCCGCCGCCACACCCAGTAACATTATTCACATGAATACCACTAGCGATGACGATTACCTCCGCGGCCCTGATGGCCGCCCGATCGTCGACCGCTACGGGCGACCTATCCGACGCCGGTCAGGGAAAAACACTGCAGCTTCGAGCAACGGTGCCGATGGTGGGGGTCACCGTCACGAAGCAAACAGTAGGCGTACCGGCAGCAACCGGGCCGACGGGTCCCGCGTCGACTACTCCGGGGGGAGCTCTCCTGCGCGGCATGAGAAGCACGAATACCAGCACTTTCGTGCACAACCGGGGCCTGCGTCGTCCCGTGCGAGATATCAAAGCGGGCAGTCGGAGCGAACCGATTCCACCCAACCACCACGCCGCCGTGATGGACGTCCCGGGGACTACAGTTCGAACTCCCGTCGATACTCTCAGCCGTTGCCTCCTCGCGGAATCGAGGAACATAACCGACGCACCGGCGCGCCCAGTTATCCTCCCGCCGGCAGCCGCCCGTCCGAGAAGAGCCGCCCTTCCGGCCCAAGCCGAGGCCGTCGATGGCTTTCGTCCGCCACAAGCCGTGGACGTTGGTGGCGATCGTCCGGGTGGGGGCGCAAGCTAGGAGCACTCCTGGGCGTCCTGATACTCGTTGCCCTCGGGACGATGGTGTGGGTCGATCTTCGGCTCCATCGTGTTGATGCTCTCACCAATTATGGCGGACGGCCTAGCGGTGGTTCGGGAACGAACTGGCTGCTCGTTGGCTCTGATTCGCGTGATGGCCTCTCTGAGGATCAGCAGGCTGAACTTTCCACCGGTGGCGATACGGGCGGCGGACGCACAGATTCCATCATCCTGGTGCACATTCCCTTCGTAGGGAAGGCAACGATGGTGTCCATCCCCCGCGATTCGTACGTCGATGTGCCCGGTCACGGAAAGGACAAGGTCAACGCTTCGTATGCGCTGGGCGGCCCGCAGCTCCTCCAGCAGACGGTGGAACAGGCCACTGGCCTGCGCATTGACCACTATGCGGAGATCGGTTTCGGCGGGTTCGCCGGGGTGGTCGATGCCGTGGGCGGCGTCAAAATCTGCGTCGAGCAGCCCATGGATGACCCGCTCGCTGGGATTAATCTGCAGCCGGGGTGCCAGAAACTTGATGGCCCCACCGCCCTGGGCTTCGTTCGGTCACGGCATTCGATGGACGATGGCGACATCGGCCGTGCCAGGAACCAGCGGACGTTCCTCGCCGCGCTGGTGAAGAAGGCACTATCCCCCACCACGTTCCTCAACCCGTTCCGCTTCTTCCCCTTTGTCAGCCGTATGACGGATTCTTTCACAGTGGACAAGCACGATCACGTGTGGAATCTCGCCCGCTTGGGTATTGGGTTGGGCATGTCACCGCGTAACGAAACGATCCCCATCGCATCCTATGAATCCACCGATGTCGGAGACGTCGACGTGTGGGACGACGACGGAGC
>NZ_JAUMTY010000062.1:0-5406 GCF_030530965.1 Corynebacterium sp.
ACCACACCGCGCATTGCCACGGTGTTGATCATCTGGCGCATGGCGTCGACAGCGGCTCCGTCGCCTTCATTCTTCTTTCCGCGGCCGACCCACCTGCCCGAGGCAAGGGCGGCGGCTTCCGTCACGCGGACCAGTTCCATAGCGAGGTTACGGTCCGGTGGTGTTTGTTTGTGGTCACTCATGGGTGGCACATGCCTCCTGTTTTGGCTTCAGTGATGGGGTTGATCATCTTCATTGTTTCACTTATGCGCCCAATAGCCGATTAATCTCACTCCCAAATAGGGGCAAAATGTGGTGAATCTTGTACTTTTTCGGAGGTGACCACAGGTTCTCCCTGTTGGTTGGTGTGACCACGGCTATGCGGGCGGTGCGGGCCAAAGACGGAACCGATAGTGAGTGGCCGTCGTGGGTGATTAGTGGCCGACATCGACCGGTGGTTTTGTGATCCCCCATGACGAACAGCCATAATCGTTCGCGTGCGCACGAAAAAGGTGGAGAAGCCAAGGATTTTCCAAGACGGCCGTGACATGATTATCTCGCTCGGAGTCATGCTCATCGTGATGTTCGTCGTCATCGGAGGGACAGGCCTGTGCCATTACCAGCCTGGCAACCCCAAAGAAGGGAAAGTCACCCGCGTTGACTACACCACGTTCTTACAGAGCGAGGCACAATCCGCCGATTATCCCGTTCGCATCCCCACGTCGCCCGAGGGGTGGATTCCCAATTCGGCCCTTCGGATCAACCTCAACGGCCATTCTGGTTCCTCAGTCGGGTGGGTCCACGACAAAGACTGGATCCGATTTGTTCAAACGAGCGCATCCGTCGACGACGTAGCCCAGGGGCTCGACGGTAAAGTCCGGGAAGAAAAGGGAACCAAAGACATCGACGGAACAACGTGGCATGTGTTTGAGGGTGCCGACGATGACGTCCGCACGGCATGGGTTGTGGATAAGAAAGACGTGCGATGGGCCGTATCAGGCACTGGCAGCACCGATGAGTTCTCGACGATGGCGAAGGCTATTCAGGAAGCAAAGCCAGAGCCGTCAGCGGAAGAATCGGCCCCGTCCGAAGCGTCGTCTTCACCTTCGGCGTAATCACTATCCTTTAAGGCTTTCTCAACGCGGTGGCGGGCTCCCTCGAGGTAGTCTTCGCAGGTCCGGGCCAGCGCTTCGCCACGCTCCCAGTACAAAAGTGACTCATCAAGGCTCATCTGTCCAAGTTCGAGAATCCGCACGACTTCAATGAGTTCCTGACGTGCTTCTTCGTAGGATAATTCTTCGACGGGCTTAAAGCGGGGGTTGGATTCGCCGGAACCGATGGTGAATGAGTCGGAATCGTTGCGGTCAGGCTGTGTCATAGGTAGCTCCTTCGAAAGCGTTACGTGTGGTTAGTCGTGGTGTGTGGGGTTGGCTCATTGAGCTGGCGAGGTCGACATCGTGGCCGCAACGATTGATCCGTCGTTGAGTCGAATCCGCAGCTGGGACCCAGGCGGGGTTTGGTCAATCGAGGTCGCCACTTCGGACTCTTCACCGGGACGCTGTACCTGGACGATGGAATACCCTCGTGCAAGCGTTGCTGACGGGCCCAATGCTGATACTTGCCCGCGCAGATGAGCGATCTCGGAGTTCGCTCGCTCCAGCAAAAGGGTGATATTTCGCCTAATGGACGACGCATCGCGTGCCACATCTTCCGCGTGGCGGTTTATCGGCGTCATCGGATCAGCCATCACGGGCCGTTGACGCAGATCATTCAGACGATCACGTTCGTAGTCCAACCACCTGAAGAGCGCTTGCTGTCCGCGCTGCCGGCAATCACGGATTCCCTCGAGCTCAGTCGCCATATCGATCACGACTCGTTTTGCCGCATCCGTGGGAGTCGCTGCCCGCAGGTCGGCTACGTCGTCGAGAACAGGGTTATCGGTTTCGTGCCCAATAGCGCTGACGATGGGTGTCCTCAGCGTGCTGACATGGCGAACGAGGCTTTCGTCGGAAAAAGGAAGAAGATCTTCGACGGAACCGCCGCCGCGCGCCACGATGATGACGTCGACGGTAGGATCACGATCCAGAATGGTGAGCGCCTCTTTGACTTCAGGGACAGCGCTGGCGCCCTGGACTGGTGGATTGAGTGTCCGAATGTTCACCGCAGGCCATCGTTCTTGAGCGATAGAGATCACGTCGCGTTCTGCAGCGGAGCCTCGGCCGGTAATGAGCCCGATGCGTCGGGGGAGGACCGGGAGTGGCTTTTTCCTCTCGGGCGCGAGTAATCCTTCGGCAGCGAGGAGTTTACGGAGTTGCTCGATGCGGGCAAGCAGTTCACCAATCCCCACAGGGCGGATGTCGGTAATGGATAGCTTCAGCTGGCCACGGCTGACGGAATAATTCGGTTTCCCCAGAACAATGACCCGGTCACCATGCGACAGTGGAGTGGGAAGAGACGTAATGACATGGTTCTTGGCGATCAGCTCAATCGACATCTCCGCTTCGACATCGCGGAGGGTGAGGAACGTCCAGTAGCGGGTCTGCTTCATCTGCGTGAGCTGGCCTTCTACCCACACTGAACCGAGTTTCGAAATCCAGTCTCCGATTTTGCGGTTGAGGATGCGGACGGGCCACGGGGCTTCGGGGGAGGTAAGTCCGCCTCGACCGGTGCGTGACCCCGACGTGGTCGGATCCTGTTTCGCAGTCATATGCCCCACTTTAATGGCTACCTAGGACATAACTGCTAGCTCGTGCGAAAGTGCTGAGTGCCACGGGTTTTCTCTGTGGTTTCGACGTGGACGCATCTGCCCGGTCCGCGCAGCCCACTTAGTCCCGACGCGAGTGCCGCGGCCGCGTCGTCCGGGGTGGAAGGGAGGATGTGCCGTCGTCGGGACGGTAAGTCCGCGGTGTGAATTTCTTCGACGGATACGTGGAAGACTGATCGCGGTACCGTTCGCGATCCCCTTGGTGCGTCGGCCGGGACGGGGCGTCATGCTGCCGACGCGATACTTCGGAGCCCTCATATCGATCCTCATACCGGCTGCTCACTCGCGACGAGCGGTTCGTCTCATATGAACGTGGCTGGTGACGTCGTGACGGTGAGGAGGACCGTCGGGAATCGGTGCGTGCCGAATCGACCGACGTGCTCGTCGAGTCAGACCGATATTCCTGGGGCCGGTGGGCACGAGAAGTAGAAGCTCGTTGCTTTTGTTGCCCATTCCGCGGTGCTCGCGATGAGGCAGTTTGACGTCGTGCAGTGATGCGTGCGGTTTGCCGTCGATACAACCAGCACCGCACAACCGCAATGATGGCGCTGATCACGACCGTCCAGAAGAGGACGAAGAAGTGCTGGACAACCGGGAAGAAGTTCGCCAACAGTGAGGTCTTGGAAAACACCCCGACGCCCTCGGAATGTCCACTCAGCTTTCCGGCGAGGAGGGAACAGATGGGCGTGAGCACTGTGAAAAGGATGGGTTGCGCACAGACGGTGACTAGCAACCCTTGCACCTGGACGAGCAGCGTCGTGATGAGCGACGAGGCAACGAAGAAAATGAAGTACCACCGGCCCAGGGTTCCGTCACCGGCCGAACTGATGAGCATGCCGGTCGCCATGGAGGCAGCGATGATCGCCAGGGGAGCCCACCAGAGCAGTCCCCAGAACCGATTGTCGTTGCTGTTGGAGCGCCCCGAAGAAGTTCTCGGGGAGGCAGCAGGAGTTCGATATTCTGACACAGGGAATTAGGGTACCCGTTTAAGTCCTATTTATTGGTAGGCAGACCGGTAACGGGCATTGTTGGGGTTGTTTCGGAGTCTCGTCGTACATTTTCAGTATATTGACGATTGCTTAGCGCTTTCTTTCGGGTCGTAACTTCTTTATCGATAAGTTCACTAAAGTATCGCAACCACACCGCAATGGTGGCCATAACGGGGACAGCTAGGAAGGCACCGATAATTCCGTACAAATTACTGCCGACGGTGACGGAGAGAAGAACAATCACCGGGTGGAGATTCATCGCCTTTGATTGCAGAACAGGGGAGAGAACATTTCCTTCAAGTTGCTGAACCGCGATGATGATGGCGAGCACGATTAATGCTGTCGTGAGTCCATTCGATACGAGGGCAATAAGAACGGCGACGGCTCCCGCGACGATCGCACCGACGATGGGGATGAAACCACCCATGAACGTGATGACGGCCAGCGGTAGAGCAAGCGGCACATTGAGAATGATCAGCCCCAGACCGATGAAGAAAGCATCGATGAGGGAAACAACCGCTTGAGCACGGATGAACCCTCCGAGCGTGTTCCAGGACCGCTGCAGGAGTTCAACGATGTGGCCTTCGCCCCGTTTACCTGAAATTTTGCCAAGCCACGGGAGGAAACGATCGCCGTCTTTCAGGAAGAAGAAGGTGATCATCAGAATAACGCCGAGCATCACTGCTAATTCTGATGCTTTATTCACACCGGTGACGACGCCCGCAATGATTTGATCCGAGCTGGATTTAATCTTGTCGATTCCCTCGTCCAGGTAATCATTGACCTGTTGATCGTTGAGATTAAGCGGCGGGCCTTGAACGTAGTTCTGAACCTTTTCCAGCCCTTTAATCGATTGATCCGCCAATTGGGAGGATTGTTCGACGGCACTCGGCGCGATGAGGCTGAAGAGGCCGACGATGATGGCCAAGGCTCCCAGCACAGAAACCAAGGCTGCGAGCCACCGGGGGAAGTGCGCTTTGCGCATCCAGTTCGTTGGCACCCAGAGCAGCGTGCAGATAATGAGGGCGATCAAGATCGGCAGAACGCCTCGCCACAGCAGGCCGATTGCTCGCCAGGCGACGATGCCGCCCGCGATGAGGAGGATCAGACGTATTGACCAGGCTGCGGTGATGGAGACGACGTCACCAATGACTGCCAGGCGGTCCTTGGGAGCATCCGAGGGGTCGACCTCGGGGTGGTGTTCGCCACCGCGGAATGGCGTGCTGGGGTCATGAGAGTGGTCCTCCGCGCTGTCCGCGCTCATCGAGGCGTTGTCCGCGTTCGTCGTCGGGTCTACCTTGCGGCTTCCCTTCGACGCGGCCGAGTCGTTCGGTTCCTGACCGTGCTTTGTGCGGCGGTTGAAGAGTGACATTATTTGTTCTCCTCCGTGCCGTCGTCGGTAGTAGATGTGTTACTGCGTGCGTCCGAGTGTTCCGGCTCTGGCTCAGGCCGTGCCGTCACCGAACTGTGGTCCGTCGTCGTGCTTGTTTCAGGATCAAGAACGACGATGGGCTGCACGGGATCGACAACGTGACTATCCACCTGCTCACTGGCGTATCGGAGTAGGACCGCGCCCACGGCTGCGAGGGGAACGGCGAGGAACGCTCCGACAACACCGTAAACGCTCCCACCGATGGCCACCGACGCCAGGATGATGACCGGATGCAGGTTCAT
>NZ_JAUMTY010000062.1:5506-10471 GCF_030530965.1 Corynebacterium sp.
TCGTTCAGGAAGAAGAAGGTCAGCATGAGGACAATGCCCAAGGTGACCGCGACCGACGACGCAGCCGACGCTCCTGACAGCACGGAGCTGACCAGAGACCCTGAATGCTCCTGAATGTGAGCCGCGGCTTGGTCAAGAGCTTGGTTGAGCTGGGCGTCCTTGATGTTGAGCGGTGGCCCATTGAGCGCTTCTTTAGTTTCCCGTAAGGAGTGGGAGGCGCGGTGGGCCAAAGACTCAGACTGGTCGATAACGCTCGTCGTGACGAGGCTAAGCGTGCCAATCACAATCACTGCGGCACCCAAGATCACCACAATCGCCGACAGCGCGTGCGGGACCTTGTGCTTAGTGAGCCAATGAACCGGTGGCCACAGCAGGGTGCAGACGATGATCGAGATCATCACTGGCAGGAGTGCACTCCAGATCAGTCCTAACCCATACCAGAGAAGGAACGCAGCCAGGGCGATCGCGAGGAACCGTAAGCACCACAAGGCTAAGCGCTTGATATTTACGGCGATCGACGCCGAACGGCTTGCTTCGGTAAGCGGCGCATGGGCGTAATACGGAACGCCCATGACATCGTCGGCGTTATCGCGATTGGCCAGCTGACTCGCATGTTTTTGGCTGAGGGGAGCGAGCGAACCGGGCACGCGCCCCGGTTCTGGTTCGGAAGAGGAGTTCATCATCACGGACTATTGTGCACTATTCGGTCAGATTAGTGTGATCTCTGAAGCACTTTTGCTTTTAATAACCCTGATCGTAGAGCTTTTCGTCGGTGGCTTCGGGGTTGTCGCCGAGCTTCCCGGAGGTCTCATCGGGGTGCTTCATCAGCGAGTACGTGCTCGTCGCGAGCCCACCCCAGATGACCAACATGAACAGGACCATCATCATGACTGCTGTTCCACTCATTGGTCTTTATCCTTTCCGTTTGTAGCGTCGCTCATTGTCGACGTCGCATCTGCGGTGTTGCTCGTGACGGGCTGACTCGTTGAACTGTCACGCTGCGCATCGAGCGAGACCGCTTCGACGCGATCGCGACGTTGGCGTCGGCGCTGTTCAGCGGCAAAACCAGCCTTGCGCGCTTCATGGCTTTGAGGCGTGACGATGCGCTGATGCACGTTGAACTCCACGCCGAAGTCCGTACCGGGCGGGCCGGATAGAGACGGGTTTCCGCGCCAAGGAACAACGGACATCATGAAGGCGACGACCACGATGAGCCCGACAACGCCCCATCCGTAGAGGTCAATCTGCTGGTCGGAGTAATCGCCATAGTTGGACTTGAACAGGTTCTGGAGCTCCTGGATCAGCGTGTAGCCAAGAATAATCGGCGTGATATTGGTGACGCAGATTCGCCAGAAGTTACCCACTTGGAACGATGACACCGCATTGAGGTGCAGGGAGAATTCGTCGAGCCGACGCAAAATCCAATCGACGCACACGATGGTGATCAAGGAGACGCACACAATGCCGACGTTGTTGGTGTACTTATCCATGATGTCCAGCGTGGATAGGCCGGACGTCGTGGAAAAGAGGGCCAACGAAATAATGCCCATGACCACACCGGTGCCGATGGCCGCGCTCTTACGATCAAGGTTCAACTTGTCTTTCACCGCGGAGACAACAACTTCCAACAGTGAGAAGAGCGAGGTGAAGCCCGCGATGGCGAGTGAACCGAAGAAAAGGACACCGAAGACGGCGCCACCCGGCATGGAATTGATGATCGTCGGGAAAGCCACGAATGCAAGGCCAATACCGTTGGAGACGACCTTGTCCACGGGGACGCCTTCTTGCGTCGCCATGTAGCCCAATGCGGCGAATACACCGATGCCGGCCAGAAGCTCAAACCCCGAGTTCGCAAAGCCGGTGACCAGGCCGGTTCCGGTGAGGTTGGTGCGGGGTTTCAAATACGACGAATAGGTCAGCATGATGCCGAATCCCACGGATAGTGAGAAGAAAATCTGCCCGTACGCTGCGACCCAGACTTCCGTATTCGTCAGCGCGGACCAGTTTGGGGTAAAGAGTGCGTCCAATCCCTTCGACGCGCCGTCCATAAACAGTGCGTAGATCACAACGATGAGGAACAGCACGGTGAGCAAGGGCATAAACAGCTTAGAGACTTTGCCGATACCTTCGTCGACACCCATTGCCAACACGATGATCGTCGCTACCCACACTAAAGCTAGGGCGATAGCGATTTGCCAGACGATCGACGTCGAAAATGTTTGTGTTGCTTCGGAGTGAAGGAATTCATCCGAGAAATAGGCGTCGGGTTTGCTTCCCCATGCGCGGGTGAATGATTTGATGGTGTACAACCCGGCCCACCCAATGATGGCCGCGTAGTAAATCGAAATGAAGAAGGCGATGCCGACCTGGATCCAGCCGATGGGCTCGGTCCAACCGCTGATGCGCTTAAACACAAGGGGAGCTGACCCGCGGAACCGGTGTCCCAGGGTGTAGTCGAGGAATAGAAGCGGGATTCCTGCAGTCAGCAGCGCGATGATGTACGGAATGAGGAACGCGCCGCCACCATTGGAATACGCCACATAGGGGAAGCGCCAAATATTTCCTAGACCGACGGCTGAACCGATGGCAGCCAAGAGAAAAGCTGAGCGGGAAGAGAACGTTTCGCGCGATGCAGCGGAAGCGTCACTCTCTGAGGGGGAATGAGACATATAAAAGATGCCTTTCCGCTAAGGCTTCGACCCAACCGAGTCAGGCGGCTAGTAAGCACATCTGCATGGCTCGACGGGAGTTGCCGTGATGGGGAGAAATGGATTGGTCCGTACGGGTGGGGGACGCAAGCCGGCATCACGCCGGGGGTGGTGGCGTGCTCGACCGTGAAAATACTATCACCCTGTGTTCGACGTCCCGACGGCGTTCCGCCGAGGTTGTGCCGGTGTTCTGTCAGCGCGAATGGCGCGTGACGTGCGACAGTGTGTCGCTGGTGGGCTGCCCCGCTGAGTCGAGGTCCCCGCATCGATGGCGATTTTTACTGCACGTAGGATGTGTGGCATGAGTCTTACCCTCGGAATTGTCGGTCTACCCAATGTAGGAAAGTCCACCCTTTTCAACGCCCTGACCCGCAACAATGTGCTGGCGGCTAATTACCCCTTCGCGACGATCGAGCCCAACGTCGGCCTGGTCGAGTTACCGGACGCGCGCCTGAAACGCTTGGCGGAGATGTTCGATTCTGCGGAGATCATCCCGGCGACGGTCTCGTTCGTCGACATTGCGGGCATTGTGAAAGGTGCCTCTGAAGGGGAGGGGCTGGGCAACCAATTCCTGGCGAATATTCGCGAGGCAGACGCGATTTGCCAGGTTGTTCGTGCTTTCACGGATGACGACGTGGTGCACGTTGACGGCAAGGTCGATCCGTCGAGCGATATTGACGTTATTGAGACTGAGCTGATTTTGGCGGATTTGCAGACGCTGGAAAAAGCGCTGCCCCGTCTGGAGAAGGAAGCGAAGAAGGATAAAGACAAGGCGGCGGAACGCGACGCCGTCGGCGAGGCCTTGAAGGTGCTGGAGGATGGCCACACGTTGTTCTCCGCGAAAGATTCGGTTGACTTATCGGCGTTGAAAGAATTGAACCTGTTGACGGCAAAGCCGTTCCTTTATGTTTTCAATTCAGACGAAGCAGTTCTAACTGATGAAGCAAAGAAGAAGGAATTGACGGAGTTGGTTGCTCCGGCTCAAGCGGTGTTCCTCGATGCCGAGACCGAGGCTGAATTACTTGAGCTTGACGACGACGAAGCCGCGGAACTGTTGGCATCCGTGGGGCAGGATGAGCCCGGTCTGAACAAGCTGGCACGTGCTGGTTTTGCCACGCTGGGATTGCAGACGTACCTCACCGCTGGCCCGAAAGAGGCGCGCGCGTGGACTATTCATCAGGGGGATACAGCGCCTCAAGCTGCCGGCGTTATTCACTCCGACTTTGAACGCGGATTTATTAAGGCAGAAATCGTTTCGTATGACGAGTTGAATGAGTTGGGCTCCATGGCGGAGGCTCGGGCGCATGGCAAGGTCCGTCAAGAAGGTAAGGATTATGTCATGCAAGATGGCGATGTTGTTGAATTCAAGTTCAATGTTTAACTGATTCGCGTTTCTTCGTTATCGCTGAATTGTGGGGCTGTGTGGTGCTTGGTTGCACGGTGCGCGCCCGCACGGAATTCGTCCGCACGGATCTCGACCTCATGGGAGAGAAGTAATGAAGGCTTTATTACTTCCGGAACCCGGGGATTGTGAAACGATGACCGTCGGCGAGCTCCCCATTCCCGAGCCCGGACCGGGGGAGATCCGCGTGAAGGTTCGGGCGAGCGGGCTCAATCCCTCTGATTTCCAGCGTGCTGGTTACGAGTTACCTGGTGCTTCATACCCATTTGTTCTGGGAATCGACGTTGCCGGTGTGGTTGATGCGATCGGCCCGGATGTTCGCCGTTGTCAGGTTGGTGATCGCATAGCTATCCATAACGATATTCGTCGGCGCGGTGGATTTGAGGAATATGCGGTGGTGGACGCGCGTGCCACCGCGATCATCCCCGATAATGTGTCGTTCACGTCTGCAGCTGCTGTTCCTTCTGCCGGCCTGACCGCTTACCAGGCAATTGATCGGAAACTGCAGGTGACGAGCAGTGATACGGTTCTGATCACCGGTGCAGGCGGGGGCGTGGGCGGTTTCGCTGTCCAACTCGCGGCCAGGAGAGGTGCTCATGTCATTGGGGTCGCGTCGGGTAAGCATGAAGATCGTGTGCGATCCTTGGGCGCTCACGAGTTCATTGATTATCGGGCTACCGACGTTGGTGATCGGGTTAGGGAGATCACGGACGGGCAAGGTGTTGATGCCGTTCTTGACGTAGTGGGGGCCGATTCAGCGACTGAAAAGCTGCAGCTCCTGGCGTTTGGTGGCCGGATTGCGACGACGGCGGGCGACCCTGATTTCAGCGAAGTGAATTCTCTTGACACCGGGCT
>NZ_JAUMTY010000063.1 GCF_030530965.1 Corynebacterium sp.
GAACCCGGAAACGAGAATAAGCGGGTTCGTTATACTGTCGGCATGGCTTCTTCGCTTGATGGACGTTTGTACCGCTCGGAGATCATCGAGGATCTCACCCGTCGTGTCGCAGCGTTAAAAGATGTTGGTTACCAGCCGGGTTTAGGCACAGTGCTGGTTGGTAATGATCCCGGCAGCCAAGCGTACGTCCGCATGAAGCACAAGGACTGCGAGCAGATCGGCATCCGTTCCATTCGTAAGGATCTCCCGTCGGATATTTCCCAGGAGGACCTCTCTGCCGTTATCGATGAGCTCAATGCCGACGATGCTTGCACCGGCTATATTGTGCAGCTCCCGTTGCCGAAGCATCTGGACGAAAACGCCGTGTTGGAGCAGATTGACCCGGAGAAAGACGCCGATGGCCTGCATCCGGTGAACTTGGGGAAGCTGGTGCTGAATGAGCCGGCCCCGCTGCCGTGTACGCCCAATGGCTGCATTCATTTGTTGCGACGTTTCGGTGTGGAACTCAATGGCGCGAAAGTCATCATTATCGGCAGGGGGATTACGGTTGGCCGGCCGCTCGGCTTGATGCTGACCCGTCGAAGTGAGAACAGCACGGTGACCCTGTGCCACACGGGGACAAAGGATGTGGCGGCCGAGACTCGCGCCGCCGACGTCGTTATTGCCGCAGCCGGTAAACCACACATGCTCACCGCTGACATGATTAAGCCCGGTGCAGCTGTGTTGGATGTGGGTGTTTCTCGTGTCGACGGTAAGCTGACCGGCGACGTTGCGCCCGATGTGTGGGACAAAGCAGCGTGGGTGAGCCCGAACCCCGGGGGCGTCGGGCCCATGACGCGTTCATTCCTGATGGCGAATGTGGTGGAACGCGGTGAGCGTTTGGCGGGGATAGCTTAATGAGCGGCGCAGGGAAGACACCCATTCCCGACGCATACGTGAAGTGGGGGAACCACCTGAGGGGGACCACCTCGCAGAAGTCGATGCTGTCGAATCCTCACGACGGGGACTTCGTCTCCCGGATCCCGTTGGTGTACCAGCGTATCGCGGTGGCCTTATTCGTGGTCGGGATGTCAGTTGCCGCGCTCTTCGTCGCGTTCGAGCACTGGCGTCGGGGGTCGTTCGTGATGGGGGCCAGCATGGTGTGGCTGGCCATCGCCCGGGCGACATGCGATTCGGAAACGCTCGGCGTTCTCTCCGTCCGATCCCGGCGCTTTGACGTCGCGTTTTGTTTCGGAGTGGGCCTGGTGGTGCTGTACTTAGCCGTGTCGATGGACGCGATGGCCGGGTAGCCCGGCCGCGTCATCTAAACCGGCCGAGCCTCTCGGCCTCTCAACACCTATTTCGGCGTAATCGTGATCCGCACGTTCTTGTCGTGCGCCGTGACATGCACCGTCGTGCCGTCCTTGGCTACCTCAGCCGTTCCACCTTCAACATTGATGCTGAACCCGTTGGGGTAGTTCACGGTAGGAACGACCACCTCGCTGGTGATGTCCTTATCGAACGTCCCTTTACCGTCCACGCGATCCGTCGTCCAGCTGGCCGTGTAGGTTTTTGCCTTCGGATCCCAGTTTGTCGACGTCGGCGTTCCAGCAGCTGCACGGAGGTGCGGAGCGGCAACAATAGCGAGCTTGTCCTTGTTCACAGCGTCGGCAGTGACGGGTCCACCGACGGTCGGATCAGCGACAATTCCCTGTTCCTTCTGGTTTTGGGTGGTCGGATCGTCACATCCGCAGTAGGACCAGTACTGCCATCCGGTGAGGTGCTGGCGGGCCAGGTTAGTCACGCCGAGCAGGGTGTCGGCGTCGTCGGTCGCGCCGAATTCGGAGAGCAGCGTCGCCGAATTGTTAGCCGCGGATACCTTGTCGGCATTGTTAAAGGTGATGCCGTCGGGGATGGTGCATCCGGTGTACGTGCCGGCGATGGCATTGGTCGGGCAGTACACGTGCCAGCTGAGCGCGGTTCCCGCAGATGCCGGGACTCGCGGCGCCGTCGGGCGAGTGTTGAAGCCCATGTTCCACATGGAGTAGGGCTCGTAGTGAACGATCGCCTGGGGGTCGGCGGCGGTGATGGAATCCGCGGCCTTTTGGTGGAGCGCGTCGAGGTGCTGGGTGGCCGCCCCACAATCACCGAGGGCGAGGTAGCACAGTGGGTAGGCGCTGCCGGGCCACGGCTCATTCATGATGTCGTACCCCATCATGCCTGGTAGCGAGCCCATTTTCTCAGCGACGTGCTTCCACATGGCGGCGTAGCGGTCTTGCAGGCCAACGCCACCGGGGCCGGGCTTGTTCGTCAGGAAGTTGTCGTAGGCGCGGATCAGGCCGATATTGACCGCTTGGTTAGTCGGGAAGCCGACTTTCAGAAGGCTCGGCAGGCCATCGTCGATAACCGCCCAATCCGGGGCGAACTCGCCTTCGAACTTCTCGTTGTACATGTCCTGGTGAGCGTCGATCAGCGTCATGATGCCGCGTTTGCTCAGCATTGTGACGGTGTTCGCGATGGAGTCCAGGTAAGCGTCGTCGTACTGTCCCGGTTCCGGTTCGACAGCTTTCCAAATGATGCCCAGGCGGACGGAATCAAAACCTTCCTTGGCCAGCCAGTCGGCGTCGTCCTCGTTGAAGCCACCGGCTTCGGCGGTGTACGGCGGGTGTTTGTACACCATGTTGACGCCCTGGGTGAGGACCGCGCGACCACTGCCGTCGGTGTACCATTTCCCGCTTTGCCCGATGTGCCCTCGGGCGGTGATGGACGCCGGTTCCTGTTGGCTTCCGGCGAGTGCCGTGCGTGGTATCAGAGTCATTGCCGACGCCACCAGCACGGCGGCTGCGATGATGGCGAACAGTGCGCGACTATGTGTTGCCAATAATCCACGGGTACGTGTTGCGAACGATGCGCGGTGTGGCGCGGGGGAGCTGCTCGGGCGGGGGAGTGCGCCCGGGGAATGAGTTTTCATAGTTGTTATCGTACTGTGCGCGTGTGTGGTTCGGTGCACCAGAATGTGGGTAGTGGAAGGGCTCACGAGCGGGCGTTAGGGTAGGGACGTTGTGCTTAGGCGGTCGGCCCGCGAGCACGTCGCTTTATCGATGAGGAGGTTAAAAGAAGAATGGCAGGGGTTTCACACGTTTCAGGCGCTTCCCGTGGTTCAGCGGTTTCCCGTGGTGACGAGGATGTGACGATCCGGCGTGCTCAGGAGGAGGATAGGGATTTCCTGATCCGCATGAATCACTTGACGGAGACGTGGGGCGATGAGGACGCTGCCCAGAAGCGGGACTTTTCCGAATCCGACCGTCACTACGTCGGCAAGTGGACACCTGACCAGGGCGGAGTGATTGCGGTTCGGGATGATGAGCCGATTGGTGCGGCGTGGTTGCGTACGTTTACCGCGGAGGATCCGGGGACCGGTTTCGTGGAGGAGAAGTACCCGGAGGTGGCCATTGCTCTGGCACCAGGTCACACTGGCGGGGGCCTCGGCCGTCGTTTATTGACGGCTGCGCTGGAGCAGGCGCGGGATGATGGGCGCCTCGGAGTGAGTTTGTGTGTAGAGAAGGGCAATGACCGTGCCCAGGCCTTGTATGAGAAACTTGGTTTCCGCTACGTGACGACGAGGGAGTCTGAGGGTAGTACATACACGGTGATGGTTCACACCTATGAATGATCGATGAATGATCGGAGCAAAACTCTATGAAATCCATGGTCACTGATTATTTGGACGAGGTTCTCGAGGACGTTCGCCCAGGTGATCGGGGTGCTCCCGCGAGCTACATTCCGGAACTGGCCAATGTTGACCCCGAGAGATTCGGTGTCAGCTTGGCGACGATCGACGGCAAAGTGTACGGCTCGGGCGATACGGAGACCGAGTTCACCATTCAGTCGATCGCGAAGCCCTTTGTGTATGCGCTCGCCCTGGAAGACCGTGGTTTTCGCGATGTCTTGAAGCGTGTCAGCGTGGAACCGTCCGGTGAGGCTTTCAACGAGGTGTCCCTGGACGAGGAGGGTCGCCCGCTCAATCCGATGATTAATGCGGGCGCGCTGACGACGCATTCCTTGGTGGGCGGCGACGATTGGACCCAGGGGCAGCGCCTTCAGCGGATCATCGACGGTTTGTCGGCCTTCGCAGGCCGTCGGCTGCAGGTCGATGAGCGGGTGTGCGGTTCAGAGCTGGACCACGCCCACCGGAACTTGTCCATCGCCCACATGCTCCGCAGCTACGACATATTCCCCCAGGACCCGCGCGTGATCGTGGAGGGCTACACGCGGTCCTGCTCTCTTCTGGTATCGACGCGGGACCTGGCGATCATGGCCGCGACCTTGGCGAATAAGGGCATCAACCCGATCACCGGTGAGAAAGTGGTGTCGGGTCGCGTGGTCCGCCAGGTGTTGAGCGTCATGACGACGTGCGGCATGTATGATGCTGCGGGCGACTGGGTGACCCAGGTCGGCATCCCGGCTAAGTCGGGCGTCGCGGGTGGTTTGATCGGCGCGTTGCCTGGTCAGATTGGGGTGGCGACGTTCTCGCCTCGGCTGGACGAACATGGCAATAGTGTGCGCGGTGTCCGTCTGTTTGAGCGGATGTCCCGGGACATGGGGATCCACCTCATGGAGGTTCCGCCGTCGGTGCAGACGGTGATCCGGAACACGACGGTGCTGGTCCAGGACCTGACTGACGACGAAAAGGCGCAGGGGGTGAAGCCGCAAAAGATCAAGGTCTATTCGATCCAGGGGAGTTTGCGTTTCGCCGGTGCAGAGAAAATTGTCCGCGAGTTCTCTAGCACGACGATTAAAGAGCCGGCTGTGGCCCTGGACCTGACCGATGTTCACGCGTTGGATGGGGTCGCGCGGCGCATGATTCTGGAGGTGGCGCGTCGGTTAACTCTGGACGGGAAGCGCGTATATCTGATCGACCCGGCCGATGTTATTCCGAAGCCTGACCCCGGTGATGGTGGGCAGGTCATTGTGGTCCAGGATCGCGCGGAGCTCAGGGCCCACCAGCCTGAGAAGCGTAAGAAAGGGAAGAAGGGTAAGGCCGCCAAGTCCGCTAAGAAAGGGAAGAAGGGGACGAAGAAATAGCCGACGTTAGGCTTGTTGAGCCCGGTGCCGCACACGCGATACCCAGTGTTTCGTCGCAAATACGACCATGAATGTGCAGCCCTGCACGACGACGATCGTGCCTCCGCTGGATACGTCGGTCCAGTAGCTGATTAGCAGGCCGGTCATGGCGGTCACCCAGCTGATAACCGGCGTCCAGATGAGCGTGCTGCGCATGCGCGCGAAAATGAGAAGGCTGATCGCGCCGGGTGTGATCAGCATGGCGACAACGAGGATCACGCCCACTGCCTGCATCGACGCCACAATGACGAGCGCGAGCATGGTCAGCATGAATCCATGCATGAGTGTGGGATTGATGCCGAGCGACCGGGCGTTGATCGCGTCGAAACTCCAAAGAGTAATGTCCCGCCGTTTAATCAGGACAAGTGCCGACGCAAGCAGCGCGATGACGACAACCTGGATGAGGGCGGATTGCCGCACACCCAGGAGATTTCCGAAAAGGATGGAGTGCAGGTCGGTTGTCGACGGCGTCATGGAGATGAGTACCAGACCGAACGCGAAGAATGTGGTGAAGACGATGCCGATGGCGGTGTCGTCCTTGAGGTTCGTTTTCCCGCGGATGGTTCCGATAAGGCCGACGGTGAGCAGTGCGGCGATCAGCGCGCCGATAGAAAACGGGATGCCGAGGATGTAGGAGATCACGACGCCGGGGAGGACGGCGTGCGAGATCGCATCGCCTAAGAGCGACCATCCCAGCAGGATTATCCAGGCGGAGAGAAGTCCGGTGCACAGTGCCGTCACGGATGTGACGATGACAGCGCGCCGCATGAAGCTATAGGTGAATGGTTCGATAAACGCTGATGCGAGTGATGCGTGGATCGGTGCGCCAGAAAACGTGTCAGGGAACGCGCCGGTTAACGCAAAGGGGTTCATTCTGCGTCGCCGTCCTTCCTCATATCCTCCATCAGGGCGGTCCCCAACAAAACGCTGGGTGACGCGGCGAAGAGCGTGTCGTCCGGAGCCCCGTCGCTAATAATTGTTTTTTGTAGGACAACAATCCGATCCATCGAGCGAAGCGTGCCGAGGTGGTGCGTCGAGAGCAGGATGAGTGCGCCGCGATCGCGCCGGGCGGTGAGCACGCGGAACAGCACTTCTTCGGTGTCCTGATCAACGCCGGCGAAGGGCTCGTCCAAGATGAGGATCGGCGCCTGGGTGGCGAGTGCACGGGCGATGAAAACGCGCTTCTTCTGCCCTCCGGAGAGCTGCCGGATGGACCGGGGGGCGTAAGCGGTCATTCCTACGCTGGCCAGGGCCTCGTCGGCAGTGGTTTTGTCGTCGCGAGTGGGGTGCCGGAATGCGGTGAGGACAACGTCGCGCACGGTCATGGGGAAATCCCAGTTCACGGCCTCGGTTTGCGGCATGTAGGTGATGCGCCCGTCGACGGTCAGGGTGCCGGTGGTGGGGCGCAGTTGGCCGGTGATGGCGTTGAATAGCGTCGATTTGCCGGCGCCGTTCGCCCCGATGATCGCGGTCATGGTTCCGGGGAAGAATGACGCGGTGACGTCGCGCAGTGCGGTCACCGGTTCCCCCGAGTTGTGCGTGTAGGTCACTCCGAGATTATCGACGCTGACCAGGGGTTTTCGCGGTGTTTCGGCCTGCATTAGCTGGTGAGTCCTTTGCTGATGGTGTCGGCGTCGTACCGGATGAGATCTAGGTAGGTGGGGACGGGGCCGTCTTGGTCGGACAGTGAGTCGACGTAGAGGATGCCGCCGTCTTTTGCCCCGGTGGCGCGGACGATTTGTTCGCGGGGGCCGGGGTCCACGGTGGATTCGCAGAACACGGCGGGGACCTGGTGTTCGCGCACGAACTCCTCGGTCTCCTTCATGCGTTGTGGGGTGGCTTCGGTTTCTGCGTTGACGGGCCAGATGTAATGCTCGGTGAGCCCGACGTCTTTGGCGAGGTACGAGAAGGCTCCTTCGCAGGTCACGAGCGCACGTTTGTCCTTGGGCACGGTCTCGAGGTCGGCGCGGAGATCGTTGCCGATGGTGTCCAGCTTGGCGGAGTACTTCTTCGCGTTGTCGTTGTAGTCGTCTTTGTGGTCGGGGTCGATCTCCCCGAGGGCCTTCGCAATGGTGGTTGCGTACTTCTTCACGTTGGTAGGACTCATCCACGCGTGGGGGTTGTCTTCGCCGCTGGCTTCGCCGTCGGTGATGGGGAGCGGCTCAATCCCATCCGTGGCGACGACGCGTTTGGCGTCGGAATTGCTGGTGAGCTTGTCCAACCAGTGCTCGAGCCCGAGACCATTGGAGATGATGAGGTCCGCTTTTGCTGCCGATTTGAGGTCCGACGGGGTGGGGTCGTAGCCGTGGATTTCGGTGCCGGGCTTGGTGAGTGAGCTGACGTTGACGTGGTCACCCGCGACGTTCCGGGCGATGTCGGCCAGGACCGTGAACGTTGCCAAGACGTCTTTCTTTCCGTTGTCATCGTCGGAGAGTGCGCTGCAGCCGCTGGCGGTGAGTCCGACGACGAGCGCGGCGGCGATGGCGGGCAGGATTTTTGCGTGTCGACGCGGGTGTTTGGATGCGGTGGATCGTGAGCGCGGATTATGCGTCGGGGAGGAGGGGCCGAGTGAGGGAGCCATGTGAATCCTTACGTTCGGGTGTTAGTTCTTAGTTTTCGGTTGTCGGTTCTTGGGGATCGGAGACGCGATGGATATGCCCGTTTATCAGGGATTTAGTGGGAGTTACAGCCCGGATATACCAACCCCCTGAATAAAAAATTCATCACATTCATTATAAAAGTTCAATGCAATGTATTTTCAAACTGGGGAAACCTTATGTCCACCCGCCGAAGCTGTCAAGGGCCTTGGTTCGGTGGCCCTAGTTTGATAGCTCCGTGTGGCAGCCCCTAGCTTGATGTGCTGGTCACCTAATACGATGAGGGGCATGCACGTTTCTGATTTGCCGGACCGCACCCAGGACTACTTGAAGGTGATTTATGACCTGGGCGAGTGGAACGCGGGCCCGGTCACGTCGACGCGGATCGGCGAAGTCCTAGGGCAGAAAGCGTCGACGGTGTCAGAGGCGTTGAAGCGGCTGGTGCAGCAGGGGCTCATTGTTCATGAGGCGTATAAGCCCATCGAGCTCTCCTCAACCGGGCGACCGTTGGCTTTGCAAATGGTTCGTCGGCACCGCTTGTTGGAGATGTATCTGTGCGAGTGCGTCGGTTATAGCTGGGATGAAGTTCATGACGAGGCCGAGCACCTCGAGCATGCCGTGTCGGACACGTTTGTCGAGCGTATCGCGGCTCTCATGGGCAATCCCACGCGCGATCCGCATGGCGATCCCATCCCGGATAAGGAGGGTAACGTCGCTGAGACCGATCCTGGCTTGCCGTTGGATACCGCGCTGGAAGGCGACGTTGTGCGGATTGTGCGCATTGCTGACCGCGACTCGGGCCTTTTGCGTTACTTAGCGACGAAGGGAATCGTGCCAGGGGTCGATGTCGTCGTTTTGCCACGTCCTTATGGCGGGATGATGAATATCCGGCTCGTGGATGAAGGGGAGGGCGGTTCTGGCGCGGGCGGTTCTGGCGCGTCGAGCGGGGGCGCCTCTGCCACTTTCAGCGCAGCGAACGCCTCCGTGCCAGCGGGTACCGAAAATGGGGCTGATATAGCAAGCATCAGCGCAGCGTCGGCAAGGGACATCAGGGTCAAATAGGTGATGGGGTGCAGCCCCCGTCGGCAAGAAATCTTTCGGGGGTGCAGGTAAATCCGTTAATTGTTACTTGATCGTTATGTCGTGCTTATAATCCCTGTTAGGGACCTTTTAGCGCTAGTTTAAAAGCTGCAGATTAGTAGCAAAAATGCCCCTTTTTGCCGCGATATGGTAGCGGAGCTGAGCTAAGCCAACTAATGTGAGTTGTGTTCGGTACGCGAAAGCGTTCAGGCAACCTAACGTAGATTGACGTGCTCGTTATTGAGGGTGTTTCCCATCGCGGTTATGTCCTTTGTAGCACGCCCGCTGCGTTGTTTTAACAGTTTTATTAGATATATTGCGTAACTATCAGTAAAGGAGATTTACGTGGCTGATCAGAAGTTCATTCAGGCCGTGCTCGAGTCCACCGCTTTCGACAAGAATGGTGACAAGGTTGGCAAGGTTGGCCAGCTTTTCGTCGACAGCAATAGCGGTGAGCCGACGTTCGTAGCCGTGAACACCGGACTGTTTGGTCGCAATAGTTCCCTCGTCCCGCTGGCTGGCGCCAAGCTGAACAACGAGGAACTCCATGTTGCTCACACCAAGGATGAGATCTCGGACGCTCCGAACATCTCGGACACCGACGAAGGTCTGGAGCCCGAGGAAGAAGAGCGCCTGTACAAGCACTACGGCTTGACGACGCAGGACTCCGCTCAGACTCAGACCTCTGACCGCGGAAACGCTGCTCAGGCTGGTACTGCTGCTGGCACCGGCGCTGCTGCCGGAACCGCTGCTGGTACGACGGGTCGTCGTGAGGAGACCGCGAAGAAGACCTCCGCTGAGACCAAGAAGACCGCTGACACTGGCAAGAAGCCTGCTACCTCCGACGACGGTTCCGTGATCCGTTCCGAAGAGCAGCTCAACGTTAACAAGGAGAAGGTTGCCTCCGGCCGTGCTCGCCTGCGCAAGTACGTCGTCGAGGACACCGAGACCGTTGAGGTTCCGGTCAGCCGCGAAGAGGTTAAGGTTGAGCGCGAGAAGCTCTCGCCGGAGGAAGCCAAGAAGCTGGGCAACACCCGCATTGGCGAAGAGAACGCCGACGTTGTGCTCCACGAAGAGCAGGTCAACGTTGACAAGGAAACCGTGCCGGTGGAGAAGATCAACCTGAACAAGGAGACCGTCACCGAGAAGCAGAAGGTTTCCGAGGATCTGAAGAAGGAACGCGTCGAGTTCCAGGACGAGACCAAGGACGGCAAGAAGTAGTCCAAGTGGACTATTAGTCCGCGAGGAGCTATGGGCCCGTGAGCTTATGGGTTCACGGCGCTCGGAGGATTAGTGTTAGACAAACGGCGTGCTTACCAGCGTGGTAGGCGCGCCGTTTGTTGTGTCTGAGGGGCTTTAACTCTGCTTTGCGATGGTGTTTGGGGGTTCGGGGTCGCGCGCTGGAAAACTGCTGGGGTATATCGGGGTCGGTTGTGAAAACTGCTGGGGGATATGGCCAATTTTTGGCGATTTTTCGCCCATATACCTCCGCACTTTTATTTGGACCGCAGATCCCCCCGCAGTTTTCGAGCTCAGGCGCAGAAACCTATAGACATTCCTCGCCAACTTGTCTCGATC
>NZ_JAUMTY010000064.1 GCF_030530965.1 Corynebacterium sp.
AAAAGTGTTGTGAGTTAAAAAGGGGTTATTATGCGCAGACTTGTAGCGGATGTTGATACGGGTATCGACGACATGCTCGCTCTGATTTATCTCGCGGCACGGCACCGCGCCGGGGAAATTGAGTTAGCCGGCGTGACCACCGTCGCGGGAAATACGACGGTCGAGAATGTCGCTGTAAATACGCGTTGGGTGCTTGACCTGTGCGGATGCTCTGACATTCCCGTTGGAGTGGGGCCGGCTGCGCCGGTCTCGATCCCGTTGACCACCACTCCCGAAACTCACGGCGATTACGGCCTCGGGTACGCCCGACCTCCGCGTGAGGTGGGCGAGCGGCTGTCGGTCGATGGTGGCGGATCCACCGACAATAAGTCGACCACTTCCCGTACATTGACGACGACTGACGTGTGGGAAGCTGCTCTTCAGGACGGCCCGGCCGATCTCGTCGCGACGGGTCCGCTGACGTCGGTAGCGATGAATCCCGAGCTGGTGTCAAGGTTCGATTCGCTGACGATCATGGGCGGTGCCGTCGATTATCGAGGAAATACGACGCCCACGGCGGAGTGGAATTTTTGGGTCGACCCCGACGCGGTGGCCATGACGCTGGACGAAACTCGGCAGCGCGGTTGGGATGTCACCCTGTGCCACCTGGGTGTGACGGAAACGATCATGGTCACGCCGGACGACATCGCACGGTGGGGTTTGCCGGGCGAGTTGGGCACGCTTGTACAGGATGCGCTGCGTTTTTACTTCGAGTTCCACGACAACGAGGGGATCGGTTATTGTGCTCAGGTCCATGACTTGCTTGCCGTCATGGTGGCCCTCGACGCGGTCGATTACGGCACCGCGGATAAAGCACTGGTCGCCGTGCCTGATGACCGGGGAGCGATAACGACGGTGGCGGCTGATGGGGATCGGGGCGAGGCTGCCACGATCCACGTTCTCGATTCTGTCGATCCCGATGAAGTGAGAGCCGAAACGCAGCGCGTGTTCGCCATTCTCACTTCATAGCGCTGGCCTCCTGTAACGCGGGTCCTGATAACGTCTTGTCTAGCGTCGGAAATAAGTTCGTGGTTTCCTTTGTCGACGGGGCTACGCACTCCAGGGCCAATGCCGTTCCTACGGCAGACGAACTTATTACATTATGCCTCGCGAACAGTGTGGTGACGTATCGAATACGGTGGCTAGATCACTCGTGAAGTTAGGAAATCTTCGAGAGATCTTGTGCTGCAACTACAGTGAAGAGGGTGGCTACTCAGAACACGTCGGCACGAACTGCAGCCTCTTCAAACAGTGCTCAACAATTGCACGATGTCATTCGCGTCGTCGGGGCGTCGGAAAACAATTTGCGCCACGTCACCGTCGATATCCCGAAACGGAAGCTCACCGTTTTCACCGGTGTGTCGGGGTCGGGCAAGAGCTCGCTGGTGTTCGGCACGATTGCCGCGGAGGCGCAGCGCAGCATTAACGAGACGTATAACGCGTTTGTGCAGGGGTTTATGCAAGCTCCCAGCAGGCCGGACGTCGATCGTATCGAGGGGATCACGGCGGCCATCAGTGTGGATCAGTCGTCGTTGGGTGGTGGCCCGCGGTCCACCGTCGGCACTGTTACCGATGCTTTGGCTTATTTACGCCTGTTATTTAGCCGTGTTGCCGAACCTCATATTGGTGGGCCTAAGGCATATTCATTTAATCAGCCGACGGTGACGGGCGGCGGCGCAATCAAGAAAGTGGGCCAGAAAAAAGGCAAAGCCAAACGGTTCACCGTGATCGGCGGGCAATGCGTGACCTGCGAAGGTATGGGGACCGTCACCGATTTAAAGTTGACCGAACTTTTCGACGACACGCTTTCCCTTAATGATGGCGCTTTAACCATTCCTGGTTACAAAGCTGGAGGGTGGTCTGTTCGGCAAATCGTGGAATCGGGGTTCGTCAATGGGGACAAACCCATTAAGGATTTCACGGATAAAGAGATGCACGATTTTCTTTATCGTGAGCCGGAACGCGTCAAAATAAATAACGTCAATCGAACGTATGAAGGCTTAGTTCCGCACCTTAAGAATTCGATGCTGTCGAAAGATCGCGAATCTATGCAGCCGCATATTCGGGAGTTCGTCGACCGCGCGGTGACTTACAAGCCATGCCCTGATTGTCACGGCACGCGACTGAACGAGGGCGCTCGAACGTCGACAATCGATGGAGTTTCTATTGCAGACGCCGCGGGGATGCAGATCAACGAGCTGGCCGAGTGGGTGGCGACGCTCGACAAACCCCAGGTGAAGCCGGTGATTGAGAACCTGCTGGCGATGCTGGACACATTCGTCGATAGTGGCCTGGGCTACTTGACGCTCGACCGCCCCGCGGGGACGCTATCCGGTGGTGAAGCGCAACGGACCAAGATGGTGCGACACGTGAATTCGGCGCTCACGGATGCTACCTATATTTTCGACGAGCCCACCGCCGGCCTGCACCCGCACGATATCGAGCGCATGAATGCCCTGCTCCTGCGTCTGAGGGACAAGGGGAACACGGTGCTCGTCGTGGAACACAAGCCGGAAACGATTGCGATCGCGGACCATGTGATCGATATGGGGCCGGGCGCGGGTAAGGATGGCGGGACGGTGTGCTTCGAAGGCAGCGTGGAGGAGTTGCGTGAGAGCTCGACCGCGACGGGCACCCACCTGCATGATTCCATTCGTGTGAAAGATACTGTCCGGCAGCCGACCGGCACGATCACCATCGATCATGCTTCGTTGAATAATCTCGACGACGTTACGGTGTCGATTCCGCTGGGGGAGCTTGTGGCTGTAACTGGCGTGGCCGGCTCCGGGAAGAGTTCGCTGATGAGCGAGCTGCGTCGGCGAAGCGCTGAGCACGGCTCTCGTGAAAGCAGTGCCCGCGCCGGAGATTCCGTCGGCAACAGAGCCACCCCCGACCAGCGCCTCGTCTACGTCGATCAGTCCCCGATCAAGGGCGGCCGTCGCTCCAACCCCGCCACGTACACCGGAATGCTGGACCCCATCCGCAAATCATTCGCAAAGGCGAACAACGTCACCCCGTCGCTGTTCAGCGCCAACTCTGAAGGCGCGTGCCCGTCGTGTCACGGCTTGGGAACCATCGATATCGACCTCGGCATGATGGGCCGCACCAGCTCTACCTGCGAAGACTGCGCCGGCCGAGGCTTCTCTGCGGAGGTCCTGGACTACACGTTGGGCGGCTCCACCATTGCCGACGTCATGGCAATGACCGTCGACCAGGCCCTCCCGTTTTGTCGAGAAGCGAAGGTTCGCAGCGCGGTCGCGATCCTTCGTCGGCTATCCGACGTCGGCTTGGGTTATCTGACTATCGGCCAACCATTGTCGACGCTATCCGGTGGCGAACTCCAACGCCTCAAGTTAGCAGTACACATGGCCGACGACGGCGGAGTCTACGTTCTGGACGAGCCGACGAACGGTCTGCATATGCAGGACGTCGACAAGTTGTTAACTCTGCTGGATAAGTTGGTGGATTCGGGTAAGAGCGTTGTGGTGGTGGAGCATCATCAGGCGGTGATGGCGCACGCGGATTGGCTCATTGACCTGGGGCCGGGCGCGGGTGATGAGGGTGGCCAGGTCGTGTTTGAGGGCACGCCGCGGGAGTTGGTCGAGCAGAAGGAGCCCGGACTGACGGGGCGGTATTTACGGGAGGCTGTGCGGGCGTGACGTGGGAGCGTTCGTGGTGTGCTCCGCCGCATACTTCGTGCGCGCGTCCCGAATCCCTACCGCATACCCGTCGGCAATTAATAAGCTCGAGGTCAACACGGGTTTCCGGGGTCGGTGTTCCCATGGGTTAAAGTATTGACAGCTCGAGGTGACATAGAGCGTTGTACCAGCAGCCGCGCGGAAACGCGTGGAAAGCTGCTGAAAGCGTGCTTGGCAAAGCGAAGCGCGTCTACCTGCATAGTTGCGCTGCGTTTCACGTGCCGCACGTGCATAATCAGTCCGAGAATGTGCCGGATACGGAGAACCTATGAGCACCAACGGCCCCGTCGAGCCCACTACATCACCAGACCACACTGGCCACAAACAAGGTACAGCGTCGAATACCCTCAAGCGACGCATCTTCAACTCCGCGAATGTGTGCACCGCCATCGCGATTCTCATTATGGCGGCGACGTGGTTGACGCTGGTCCTGATGCAGCCGGACGATCCCTGGGAGTCGCTTGCCGATGGTAAGGGCTCGATTATCGCGCTGGCCGGTTTCGGTGTGAGTGCGCTGATCGCGCTGATCGGGATTGTGCCCAAGCTGCCCCCGCGGTCGCTGGCCCTGCTGCCTGCGGCGTTGGTCATTAACATCGTGGTCGGGCAGGTGATCGGCACGATGCCGTTGCCGGTTCCTCTATACCTGGACTCCATCGGGACGGTTCTGATCGCCGCCCTTGCCGGTCCGCAGGCGGGTATGGCAACGGGTGTGCTGTCGGCTCTGATCTGGGGAACCTTCAACCCGACCGTCGTCCCCTTCGCGGCGGATTACGCCATGATCGGCTTGCTCGCGGGGCTGGTGCCGTGGACGAAGCGCTGGGTTCCCCCGATCGCCGGCGTGTTCGTTGGTTTGCTGTCCGCGTTGATGGCTGCGCCGGTGGCGTCGTTCATTTTCGGCGGGACGGCCGGTACGGGCACGGGCCTGTTGGTGACGGCGTATCGCGGGCTCGGATTCAGCCCCATGACGGCCGTTTATTTGCAGTCGCTGACCTCGGATCCGATCGATAAGGTGATCGTGTTCACGCTGGTGGCGGCGATTATTGCGGCTCTTCCGCTTCGGACCATCCGCTCATTTTCGACGAAGAAGTCGTAGGGGTTTTGGCGGCGTTTTCGGCGGGAAACCCTGGCTTGGTAGCTCGGTGAAAAGGCCCTGGTGACGGTCGTGCGTGGCAGCGAACCCGAGCAGCGATCGCCCGTCTCATGTTCCTGCTCGAATTTTGCGGGGCAATATGGGTCCCTCTCACCAAAACTGCGGAGGAATATGGGCGAAAAATGGCCAAAAATTGACCATATACCTCCGCACTTTTCTTGGACTTCCACATACCCCCGCAGTTTTGTGGTCTTGATGTGCCATTGCCGTCTAGCCTCTTAATTGCCGACGCTGTGGGTCCAGCACCGCACACATTCGCCGACGTCGTGCGGGCTCAATTCCCCATAACCAACCTCAACCAACCCGCCACCCCGACAACCTAAGGAGCTCGACATCCACCCGTACACTCCGCTCGTGACCGCCGCCTGCCTGATGGTGAGCGTCACGGTGCTCAACACGCCGTGGGCGTCGGCTATCGGAATAGGTGTTGCTGTGGTGGCAGCGATTGCTATTAGGAATAAGGCAGCAACCCTGGCCGCCGTCACCATCATCATCCCAGCGTGTGTGTCATTTTCGCTGATGTACGGCCTTTTTGGTTCATGGTCGACGGCCGCCGCCCTGAGCCTTCGTTTCGCCGCGGTGGTGGGCTGCGGCGTGATGTTCGGTTCGCTAGTCAACCCGGATGCGCTCATGCGCGCCCTGCAAACGTGGCTGCCGGCGCCGATCGTGTATGTGGTGGGCTCGGTCGTCCGGTTGATCCCGCTGGCGACGTCGCGAATGAGGACCATCCAGCAGATTCAGCGCTCGAGGGGCGTGAAGCCGCAGCGGAGAAAGCTGGTCATTCCGCTGGTCGTGGGGCTGGTGACGGATGCGGCGCAGCGGTCGCGGCCGTTGTCGCGAACGGGGATTGCCCAGCCGGGGCGGCGGACGGTGCTGTACCCGGTTCGCGATCGCGCGTGGGAGCGTGTGGTTCGTTACGGGATGGTTGCGTTGATGTTCGCGGCCTGCGTGTGGGGGATCGCGGGGTAAGAGCGAAGCAGAGCAGGGCAGAGCGGGATAGAGCGGGTAAAGCAGGATAGAGATGAAGAAGTTTGTGTGCGCCCCGAGCGGCTCGGGGATGAGCGAAGAGGCGTGGGCCCTCGCGGAGGACACGGGAGCCGCGTGGGTGGGCAATGATGCGGCAGCCCACATCACGTTGCTGCGGAGCACGGTGGAGCAGGAGCTCGCGTTCGGCATGGAGCAGATGGGTGTGCCCGTGCCGGACATGCGCGCGCGGATCCAGGATGTTGCTGGTCAATGGGGGTTGTCGACGCTCCTCCAGCGCGATCCATCCAAATTGTCGACGGGTCAGACGCGCCGGGTGGCCATCGCGTCCGCCCTCTTACGTAATCCTGACAATCTGGTGTTGGATTGCCCATTGGACGGATGTGACATGGATGCGACGCGCGCATTGGTGCAGGTCGTGGATAGTTTTCCGGGCGACGTCACCATTTTCGACCGCACATGGAACCACTTAGCTGACCTGTGCGACGTTGAGTCGCGTTATCCCGAGGACGTCGGGCTGAATCCCGTTGCGGGGGCGAAATATGACTCGCCGGTCGAGTTGAGCCAAACTCCCGACGACGACTCCGCTGGCGGCTCCGACGCCGAATCCGCTGATTCCGCCTATGCTCCCTCGCCTGTTCTGGTGATCAACGACCTCGTGGTCGAGCGCCACGCTTTTACGCTGGGGCCTTTGTCGGCGGGCATCCCGCGCGGGATTACTCACATCGCGGGGCCGAACGGTACGGGGAAAACCACGCTTCTCCTCGCTTTGGCAGATTTGATTGAGCACAGTGGTGGATCGCAGCAAGTCGTCGGGCCGGATGACGCCGCCAGCCAACCCCACCCCCTCCGCTACGGCTGGGCCCCCACATCAATGGACACATCGTTCTCGGCGAAAACAGTGAGGGACGAGATCGCGATCGGCTCCACTCTCCGCAACGCCGACGCGCTGATCGAGTATTGCGGCCTGCAGGATGTCGCGGGCGTTCACCCGCTGGACGTAGCGTCGTCGGCAAGAAGAATTGTGTCGGTGGCCTGCGCGCTAGCCCGCGGCCCGGAGTTCCTTTTCCTGGACGAGCCCACCGTTGGCCTGGATGTTTATGGGTATCGCACCTTGGAGCGGATCATGCGCGGGTTCGTCGCCGGCGAGATCCATGATGTGCTGCGCTCGCACGGCGGCAGCACATTAGGCGAGCCTAAATCGGTGGTGTGGACGTGCCACAACGGCCCGTATTCCGAGCTTTCGGACTATCGGCTGGTACTCTGACCAGCGTGTACACACCAGATGCAATCGGAACGCCCCTGTCCCCCAGCGCGACCAAGGTCATGTTGCTTGGTTCGGGGGAGTTGGGCAAAGAGGTCGCAATAGCTTTCCAGCGTTTGGGGGTGGAAGTTCACGCGGTCGATCGGTATGACGGCGCGCCTGCTCATCACGTGGCGCAGTTTCACTATGTCATCGACATGACGGACCCGGATGCCATTAAAAACCTTGTCGACGACGTTCGCCCGGATTTCATTGTGCCGGAGATCGAGGCGATCGCGACGGACGCGCTCCGCGATTTGGAGTCGGACTACACGGTGATCCCCACGGCCGAGGCGACGCGCGTCACGATGAACCGCGAGGAAGTTCGTCGGTTAGCGGGGGAAGATCTTGGCTTGCCGACGAGTGGCTACGCGTTCGCATCGACCCGCGACGAGTTCGACGACGCCGTGGATGCCATGGGTTTCCCGTGCGTGGTGAAGCCGGTGATGAGTTCCTCCGGCAAGGGGCAGAGCGTGCTCAACGGTCCGGAGGACCTCGACGAGGCGTGGGATTACGCGATGAGCGGCGCCCGCGTGAATCAGGCCCGCGTGATCGTCGAGCAGTTCGTTGATTTCGATTATGAGATCACGCTGCTGACGGTGCGCGCGGTGGACCCCTCGACGGGCAAGGTGGCCACGTGGTTCTGCGAGCCGGTGGGGCATCGTCAGCATTCCGGCGATTATGTGGAGTCGTGGCAGCCCGCGCCGATGAGCGACGCGGCCGCGGAGAATGCACGGTCCATCGCGGCGCGCGTGACCAACGCTTTGGGTGGGCGCGGCGTCTTCGGTGTCGAGCTGTTCGTCAAGGGCGACGATGTGTATTTCTCCGAGGTCAGCCCGCGGCCGCATGATACGGGCATGGTGACGATGGGGACTCAGCGCCTGTCGGAGTTTGAGCTGCATGCCCGGGCGATTTTGGGATTGCCTGTCGACGTCACGCTGGTGTCGCCGGGTGCGTCTGCCGTGATTTACGGTGGCGTGAGGGGCGACGGCGTGGCCTTTTCGGGGGTGAAGGAGGCCCTGGCTGTGCCGGAGACTGACCTGCGGCTCTTTGGCAAGCCCGAGGCTTTTCCTCATCGACGGATGGGCGTTGTGACCGCGACTGCCGAGGATATTGAGACTGCGCGGTCACGGGCGACGCAAGCGGCATCCACGGTGCATCCTTTCGTGCCTGAGGCGGAGGATGGCTGGGGTGATAGCTCGCGCGGGGCTGAGGACCGTGGGGAGTGAGAGGCTGGACGTTGAGCCGCAGCCGGCCATGAGCTGGCGGCTTAGTCTTTGACGAGCCCGCCGTCGGCAAGTCCCTCCTGGGCTGTTACGTGTTTGTTACGGTCCCAAATTCTATTGTCGCGATAGATCTATATCTATAGAGTGGACCTAACGTAAATAACAAGGAGGGATTTCGGTGGGCGAGAAACTTCGGCAGTTCTTTGGCGTCCCCAGTTTGAGTGCGTTTTTTACCATCATTATTGGGTGCGTGGCGGTGGCGGTCCTCATGACGACGGTCTTGGAGGGCAAAAGTGCGATTTTTAAAATCATAGTTTTTGCGGCTCTTCTCCTGGTGAGTCGTGGTGTGGGGGAGCTAGTCCGCTATTTTCAGAAAAATCGAGAGCAAGGGTAACGATTGCTACTCCACCAGTATTTTGCACTCCTGGGATTCCCCATCTTTATGTTCAATTTTTACGCCGATATAGCTGATATCGGCATTGGCAACTCCGGTGACGAAAAGTGGTCCCTCACCTGTTTTCCCTGCTGAAAAGCCACTGTCAGTCTGTTTTATTTTATTTCCATTAATGTCGTAAAACTTCATCGCTACCTGGTCACCGGGTAGGCCGTGGTAGTGCGTCTCCGCTGTGTTTTTCTCGTGATTGATATCGATGACGTCGGGGTTGCACGTCCCATCACTATTAACAAAATGCCCGGTGGAAGGCTGTGTCGAATTCGAAGGTGTAGGGCTCGAACTATCGGAATGTGACTCTTCGTTAGACGATTGCTCTGCGCTTGTTGTTGAAATAGCGCTTTCCGCCTTCTCGCTATTCGATGAATCTGACGACGAAGAGCATCCGCTGAGCATAGTTGCAGCGGCAACAGCGATGAATAAAGAAGTTACTGCACCACGTTGACGCGGAGAAAGTTTCTTTACGTACACCATTTCATCACCATGCTCACGTTGACTGATATTGCGACGTGTTTTCTTCAGCCCCCTCCGAACATCTCCACCGTCAACCCAAAGCGTTATCGAAAGATAAGAATTGGGAAGGTCTGGCTACATTCAAGACTACCCAGATTTGCTTCATTATTCTGATAAGCATTGTGCAGGTTATGTACTCCCCGGCAGCGTATGCACCGACCAGGATATGATCGCCACCCCCGAACCAGCGATTCCCATCGACGCCCTCGCGGTCCTCCACCGGGGAATATAATCGGGTGACGTGGATACACACGCGGTATCCGCCGAAAACACACGGACACTAACCGTCGAAAACTGAACATCGACATCGTCGACCTACGGGAGCCCAGTGATGTGGGCTGAGAGGGCGGGCATCCCCGCCGACCGTAAACCTGATGCGGATAATGCCGCCGGAGGGAAGGAGCCTATGTCCCGGCACATCACTATTATCGGCGCTGGTCTTGTGGGGCTGGCCACCGCGTTTGAACTGACTGAGCTCGATCCGGAGTGCTCGGTATCGATTCTCGATCCTGCTCCGCTCTCGGGGGCGAGCCACCACGCCGCGGGCATGTTAGCCCCGGCCGCAGAGATGCAGTATCAGCAGGACGCGTTGGTCCCCCTCATGCGTCAATCCGCGCTGTGGTACCCGAGTCTGGTCCGACGCGTCGCTCTGGCCGCTCATTCTGACCCCGACGATCCCCACGCGACGGGTTTCCGTCGGGACGGAACCTACGTCGTCGCCGCCGATTCTGCCGATCGGGTGCACCTGGCCGAGACGCGAGATTTCCAGGAATCGTTCGGCATGAA
>NZ_JAUMTY010000065.1 GCF_030530965.1 Corynebacterium sp.
TACCCTGGCCAAGGCATCCGACCCACCCACGTCGTAACGGTGCATCTGACAGCTGCGGAGCTAGTTGAACTCGATCAGCTCGCCGATCAACTTCACACGAACCGCTCTGAGGTCATCCGTTACGTCATCACCCATTCACAACCCGAGGCATGAGGTGTATCCTCTCGGCGACTAAGCATGAGATTCGATCCTCACGCCCGTTCCCTTGAAACCGTTGTGTTTGTCGAAAATGACGGGATGAGTCACTTTCCAATGCCATAAAGATTCGACCTGTTCGTGGGAACGTTACGACGTATTGAAAAAACAGTCGGAACCAGCACTCGAAAAAAGAAGATTACTATGAACTACACCGCTGATATCACCCGCGAGGGGAAAAACTGGCTAGCCACCGTAACCAACCTCGATGGGGTCTCTACGTGGGCTCCCAATTTCAGGCAACTCGATTTTTACGCCCGCGAGGCTATCGCGCTGGCTGAAGACTTGCCTGATGGCGCTGAAGACACACTAGAAATTACTTGGCGTATGACAGACGGGTGCCCCGCCCAATTACGTCACCGTGGCTAAAACGGTTAGCTCTGCGTCGTTAACCTTGTGACTCGAGTTCGAGGAGTTCGGAGAACGTAAAGGTGCCCGTCGGCTGATCATCATTATCAGCAAGGTATAGCCGCTTCACCGCGATCAACATGGCCTCCGTGATGACATCACGGTAGTTCGGGTCCACCAGCACCGCAGTATCGTGCGGATTAGAAAGATAACCCAAAACGATCTCAACCGTCGGCATGGACGTGAGGCGCAAAACATCCCACGTACGTGCATGGTTGCGGCAGTTCTGCAGCGGAGTCCGGGCTACGATTTCTCGCTGAATATAGCCCGACAATAACTCGCCAGTGATCGACGAATGCCCGCGAGGGGATCCGAAATAAAACGACGCGCACCCCTCCGCCCGTTCGTTGTGATACCAATCACATCGCAGGCTGATGACTAGATCCGCACCGAAGGCATTAGCAATATCGGCCCGCTCCGAATCAGTCGAATTAGTCTGCCGCGGGCGCGAAATAATCGTCTCGATACCCGTCGCGACCATGCGGCCCTCGAGTCGCGTCGCGATGTCCCATAGAATCTCTTCTTCGGTCAGCTCGCCATAAGGGCCCCGCACAACATGACCAGGCGTGGAAAGCCCCAGGCCCGGATCAATCACAATGCGCTTACCCGACAACTGCGGACCTGCAGCACGAACGGTCTCACGCTCCTGAATAGCCGCGCGTGAACCACCCGTAATGCTCCGCCCCAGATAAGACAGCGCCTTCAGCGTGTCCGGCCCACAGACACCGTCGACAGTAAGACCATAATCACGCTGATAGTTTTTCAGCGCACTATAAGTGTCACGGGAGAATTGTCCGTCGATCTGGGAGGAATAGAAACCAAGTTCCTGCAAGTGAGACTGCAGCTGGGCAACGTCATCACCCTGCATCGGCGACGACGGGTCATACAGAAGAACGCGAGCCCCCAGTGAGTAGGTAGCCTCGCGCAAGAGGCGAAGGGTGTGGTCGTTGATAACCCCGTCGGCAAGAACTCCTCGCTGCTGCTGAAAAGCTCGCAGCGCCGATTGGAGTTCATAGTCGAAGTCATCGTCGCCATCAGCCCACTGGTCGGTGCTGGTGTGCTCCGACACCGGGTGCTTAAGAAGACCAACCTTCGTGAGGATCGTGCGAACCTCCGCGACGCGAGGGCTCTTATCCCCCACTTGCAGGTTTTCCTCCACGATCGTCTCAGCCCCTTTAACCCAATTTCTGCCGTTAGAACAATGTCAGTGAGTCAGTCTATCAGTGAACAGTGTTGTGTTAGTGAATAGAGTTAAAGAAGTTTCTCAAGTGCGGTAGTGATGTGCGATTTGGGGTGCGCCCCGTGGATTTCTTCAACTTTCTTGCCGTCCTTGAACAGCAACATCGTCGGGATGGACATGACCTGGAACATGGATGCCAGGGGTGCGTTCTCGTCAACGTTGACCTTGGCGATCACAGCCTTGCCGTCGTATTCGTCGGCGATCTCTTCCAGGACGGGGTTCATTTTCCGACACGGACCACACCAGGTTGCCCAGAAATCGACGAGAACAGGCTTGTCGGAGTCCACGACGGTGGAACGGAACGAGTCCGTGGTGACGTTTACTGGGGAAGTCATGGGGGTGTGAAATCCTTTCCGGCTGGAGTTAATTCCGACTGGAATTAGTGATGTAGGTACAAGCGTTGGTTCGAAGGTTTTATGCGACCCTCTATCTACGAAGAACGCTCTATGTATGTATTACGCGGGATGCAGGTTTTCTATTCACTATCCCGCATATGTCGTGGTCCTAAGGGGGTGATGAGGGTCCGCAGTCATCTTATCCGCGCAGGTCAACAAGGTAATGTTCGACGTCGAGCGCAGCGCGACAACCCGATCCCGCAGCGGTGATGGCCTGCTGGTAGTGGCTATCGACGACGTCGCCGGCGGCGAACACACCCGGAATCGACGTCCGCGTGGAGGGCTCCTGTACCAGGATGTATCCCTTATCGTCCGTGTCGATGACATCCCGAACCATCTCAGAGCGGGGATCGTGCCCGATAGCCACAAACAGTGCCGACGCAGTCAGCGTGCGCTGCTCACCTGTCTGGGTGTCTTCGAGAATGAGGTGGTCGACGGGACCGTCGCCGCACACTTCGGTGACGACGGCGTTCATCTCGAAATTAATCTTCGGATTTTCCTTCGCGCGCTGAACCATGATGTTTGAGGCGCGGAATTCGCCACGTCGGTGAACGATGGTGACCGAGGAACCAAACTTGGTGAGGAAGTCTGCCTCCTCCATGGCGGAGTCCCCTCCCCCGACGACAACGATGGGTTTGTCTTTGAAGAAGAAGCCGTCGCAGGTGGCGCAGGCGGACACGCCGAGACCCAGGTGCTCTTGTTCACCCTTGACGCCAAGGTAGCGAGGGGCTGCACCCGTCGCGATAATGACTGCTCGCGCTTGGTATTCCTCCCCCTCGGAGCGGACGATCTTGATGTCGCCGGTCAGGTCCATGCTCTCGACCATGTCTTGCTTGAGCTCGGCACCGAAGCGTTCGGCCTGCTGGCGCATCTCCTCCATGAGTGACGGGCCCATAATCCCATCGTGGAAGCCTGGGTAGTTTTCCACCTCGGTGGTCTGCATGAGTAGACCACCGTATTCGATGCCTTCGAACACAAGGGGCTTGAGATTCGCCCGAGCAGCATAAATGGCTGCGGTGTAGCCGGCAGGGCCAGATCCGACAATGATGACATCGTGAACACTCATGCGAGCAATGCTACATGGCATGTCAAAGCCTAACCTGTCCTCTCCCCGTGACTCAGGGTCGAGCGGAAGAGAACGCTCGATTCCCCGTGAGAACACGTGTGCTCTACGACGACAATGCGCAATGGCGCACCAAGGATGAGCAGCTGAGATTCGGTACGGGGCGATGCCGGCTGGGCTGCTTCAGCCGGCTGGGCAGTTTCGACGGGAGCGGCCCCGAGCACCGGCGAATGAGCCATGTTGATCGTGGACAAACATTGCGCGACGGGAACATCGAGATTGCTGAGGTCTGTTGACCCCGAAAAAGCCTTCTTCGCCGCTGCTTGTTGCTCGCTTGTCATAGCGATCAAGTCCACATTGGACCGCTTGGTGCTAGGTGGTTGCGAGTGTGGAGTAACCGCGGTGTTTGAGCGATTCGCGGTCGAGCGGTCTGCGTCCAGGTGGGCTGAATTCGAGTTAGGCGCGGATGTTTTTCCGAACAGGCCTGGAATGAAGAATGACGATCCCACGCCACCCACGATCAGCACCACTACTGCAGCCATTCGCCACCAGGAGTATCGAGTGGGGAAAGGAATCACCTCACCCGATCCGTCAAACGCTGGAGCGACGTCGGGCGAATCTTCACCCAGCTCGTCGTCGGAAGACAACAAATGGTTGACTAAAAAGTCCAGGTCATCGTCGGTAAGGTCGGAGACAGTAGGCGGCAGGGGTGGCCAAGCCGAAGGCTCCGGCTCATGAGAAAACGTAGGCATGACACACTCCAGTGGTTTCAACAGGTGGGCGGTTAGTGAATTAGACGCGCAATCGGGCTGCAGGTTCCCCGCTGGTCAGCGCGCGTTTTGGGAGGGTGGGACGTACGGCAGCGCTATAAGGCAACCCCTAGTTACAAAAGCTCTCGGCGTTGCGGATCGTGCTCCGGATCAGTCACAACTCTTCACTCAACGCAGTCCGAAGGGCTTGGCGCGCCCGTGAGCACCGCGACTTCACCGTTCCCGGCGAAATATCCAGCTTCGCCGCCGTCTCCTTCACCGAGAACCCGTAGAGATCAACGAGCAAAAACGTCGTTCGGAACGGCTCATCCAGGCCGGCCAGCGCGGTCTTTAACGCGGCTCGCAACCCGCCTTCATTGGCGCGAAAGAATTCCGCGGGAAGTGTGGCGTCGTCAAGAACGACCATTCGAGCATTCCCCCGTCGACGAAGATAGTCCTTCGCCGTATTCACCGCGATTCGGTGGAGCCACGTGCCCGGGGCGCAGCGCCCGCGAAACATCGTGGCTGCGCGCTGAGCTTTGAACAGTGTGTCCTGCCACAGATCGTCCACATCTTCCGGGCAATCCACCCAGCGCGAAATAGCGAAGCGGATCGATTTTTCGTGCCGACGGGCCAGCACCGCCATCGCATCCGTCTGACCTGCGCTGACCGCGGCGAAAAGCTCCCGGTCGCTCATCGTTTCCAGGTCGCGGGGTCGTGGGCGTCGTGAGTCATAACCGCGGTCAGGACCGTCATCGGCATGAGTGTTCGCCGCGTGAGTATCTACTGCGTGATGAGTATCTACAGCAGGACGGTCTTCGACATGAGAGCCGTCAGCATCCCCTAGCGCGACAGTATTCTGAGATTGATTTGGCAGCGGACCGTCCCCCGACGAAATCCGCGCCCTCCCCCCGATGAGCACCACACTAGATTCTCATATCCGACGCCCGATGTCACCACCCGGCGCGGTATGGAGGCCCGGCAGACCCCACATGTATGCCTCCATGTAGGCCCCGAGCGCTATAGACACCCGAGGCCTACAGGCCTACGTCGTCACCCCTGGTAGCGAACAGATCACGCTACCGATCACGCCACAGCGTGGGCCGCCGCCCGTGCCATCGACCGCGCCGTCGTCGGCTTCACCGTGCTGGACTGGGGCTTATCCACCACACCAGTCACGCCGATCTCCGAGATCTCCGCAGCATCCGGGACCGGCAAGGCCGTAATCCACACCAACACATACTGCGTGTGGGCGGGAACCGTCGACGCCGAGCCCTCCGCACCCGGCGCGGCAGACTGCCGTGCAGCCTTGGGGATATCAATCGTTGTGGAACCATCCTCAAGGTCGGCCGACGCCAGCTCCGTCGTCTCGTCCACGGTCGCCGGCGTCGCTGAACCGGCGGCACGAATTTCCACGTGCGTCCCGCTCTTCGCGCCATCGATACGCAGCGAGGTTACAGTCGCGGGTTCCGGCAACGTCATCATGATTCCCATGCCGGACTTCACCGACGTGGCGGAGGAGCCCAACTGCGCCTGGTATTCATCCGAACGCCACTCCGTCGTCCCATTTCCGTCGATAACCAAAGGAACCATGTCGGGGTTATCAGGAGTTCCGCGCCCATTCTCCGGAGCCCAATACGCGGCCGCCGTCGGGGTAATCGCTTTCGCACCGTCGCCCTGAGTAATCGACGACCCAGCGCGCCCCAACGAACCCGAGTTCAGAGGCCCATTATCGCTGCGGTTGATCTTGCCCACCACATACGTGGCGATCAACGCGGCTGCCAGAACCACAACAATGGCCAGCGCGCCGATGCCCGCAATGCCCGTGGGCCGGCGCGATGCCTCACCGAAACCAGGGCGAGCCTCAGGGTTCGGGGTGGACTCGTCGGCAGCATGGAGCTCCGCATCGCCCAGACCGGTACGACGCAGCCGATCCGCCAGGGTCTCCGCATCCGCCGATCGAGCGTGCAACGCCTCATCCTGGAGCTCGGCGATCTCCGTCGGCACTGGATTCACATTCTCCAGCAGCAAGCTCAGGGCCACGCCGACGCCGTGCACATCCTGGCCATACGAGTTATGCGGCATAACCCCGGGGAAAGCCAGCACGGCCTCACCCGACGAACTAATCCGCAAGCGGTCACGGTGGTCAATCCCCAACGCCGTATCCAGCCGGTGCGCCGTTACCGCCGCCTCAGCCAGACCGGCACACGCAAACGCCGCGGCATAAGGATCCGGACGCCCTTGACCCACAGCAGCCAACGCGGAACCCGGGGTCCAATCCGCCACCACAATCGCCCCAGCAGAGTCGCGGATAATGTGGCGGATCTGCGCCAGACCAGCACATTTCGCCTCGTAGAGGGCAGAGGTGCGGTCAATAATACGGTCCGTCGTGTCGCGCGCCGTGCGGTAATCGTCGATACCCGGAATGCGCATGGTATCGATAATCGTCAGCGCGACTTCCCTGCCCGACGCCTGCTCGCGGGCGTGCCACAAACGCATCGCATTCGTGCCGCCATGGTCGGCCAACAAGCGGTACCGGCCATTCGCGACGGCAGCGCCCGGCACGAGCTTAGGCCCGCGCACAAAACCGGCCGACATCGGAGGCAGACCAGGCGACGCCGTCGACAAGGCGGTCACGTTGTACGTATCCGCAGCATCGGCCGCATTCGGAACACCGACCATGTCCTCCGGCGCGGACTGCCGCACCGAAACGAAGCGACGCAGCCCCGGAATGCGCGCCAACGCGCGGCCGAAAATCGCGATCTCCTCCAGGCCAGACTTCGCCAGGATCAAGCCCGCGACAGCCACCAAAACGATGCCGTCCAAACCGGTGCGCATCAAGGTGGCCAACTTCGGGAACTGCATCAGCCAATCGCCGCGCAGCACCAGATCCAGCAGCCAGCCGGCGAGAGCACCGGCCAGGGACGCGGCGAGTACCCACGTCGTCGACCGCATGACCTCACGGCCACGCAAGGACCCCAAGGACCGATGCAGCAACACTGCGCCGACGATCGCACCCGTGATGAAGCCGAACCCGTTGGCAGCCGCCAACAACACGACGACGAAATCAGAGCGCGTGGCCAGGAACGGCGCCAAGTAGGACAGAATGACCTTGGTCAGGGTGATCGCGATGATGATGAACGTCGGGGTCCACGCCTGCTCGCGGGCATAAAACACGCGAAGGTGCAGAAGAACAATCGAGTACGGAACCAGCGTGAACGCACCGAAACTCAGCGTCCACCCCAACGTTTCCGCCGACGTCGCGTCGAAACGACCCCATGCGAACAGGGCGCTCGAAATGGTCGTGCCAAACACCGTGAAATAGACGATGACCGGGATCAACGCCATCAACGTGATCTTCGTGGCCATCGTTAAATCACGGACAACGCCCTGGTTGTCGCCATCGGCGGCATTGCGCGACAAACGTGGCATAATCGCCGTCAACAACGTCACACCGATCACGCCATAGGGCACCTGCAACAACAACCAATGCTGCTGGTAGATGAACAGCGCACCTGGATCGGCCGCCGACGCAATACGGTTGGTGAAGAAATACCCTGCCTGGGAAATAGCGACATAAACGACGATCGCCAAACCCATGCCGGCGAACTGCTTGACTCGATCATCGATGCCCCACAGCGGGCGAAGATCAACCCCGGCCATCCGAAGATACGGGAACAGCATGAGCGCCTGAACCACAACACCTACCGTCGTGCCCGCGCCCAACAAAAGGATGTGAGGATCGGTGATCGCCACGTGCTGGGTTGGGTCCAATGACCCCGGAAGGAACCAGTACGCCAGGAGGACGACCAGCACAATAACGTTATTGATCACCGGAGCCCACGCGCCGGGCCCGAAAATCCCCTTCGTGTTCAGCACCGCCATGAGCAGCGCAAAGAGGCCGTAGAACAGGATCTGTGGCAACAGGAGATAAGCAAAGACCGTTGCCATCGTGACATTGACTTTGCCGTTCGCATCCAAGGACAACTGCACCAGCCACGGCGCCCCAAGGACGGCGAGCACTGTCACTCCCACTAACAGTGCCGACGCGACCGTTAGCAAGCGTCGAATGAATGCGGCACCGTGGTCCGCATCCTCTTTCTCTGCGCGCACGAGCACGGGAATGACGAGCGACGTCAAAATTGCGCCCAGGACGATTTCCGTAATGAGGTTCGGCAGGGTGTTCGCACTGGTGTAGGCCGACGCGACCCCGGCGCCCATCGTGGAGCCGATGAGGAGGTTACGGAAGAACCCCGTGATGCGGGACAGCAACGTGGCGACGGCCATCGTCCCGCCGGCCCGGACAACCTCGGTGTCGGTACTCGTAGGCGGCTTGTCCTCACCATCACTGGTGCCCGCCTGGGACGACGTGTCCCCACTTCCACCCTGGCCCTGGTTGGGTTTCACCGCGGTGGCCGTCGCCGTCGATGACGAGGCGCGATCGGCGGATGCTTCTGTACTTCCCCGTGCTCCTTGCTCACCGGACCGGTCGGCGCGTGGCCGCTCGCTGAGCGCGGAGAGGTCGGGGCCAGACTGCTGGGTCGGTTTCTTCCTCGGCTCCGGTACTGGAGCAGGGGGCCTGGGGGTGACGATCCGGCCACGTTGTCCAGCACGTGCCCGAGGGGACGCCGCGGTGTGACGCGGTTGGTGCTCGGGCTGCTCTGGGGAGCTTGGGTTCTCGTCGGTTGAACTCACCTTGCCCATTGTTGCCGACTTGCTTAACGAAGTGGAATCGACATGCCCGTTAGCGCTGTGAATTGGGAATACTGAGGCGGTGGGGTGGCACTGAGTGCGGGAAAAACAGGGAGTTCATCGGGCAGATCGTAACGCCGGCACCCTACATGCGTGTTCGCCGTTCCCGCAGGATAAGGCCGATTCCGGCGATCGTAACCAGGATTCCCCCCACAGTCAGAACACCTTTCCAGGAGATACCCGGGGCAGATTGAATGGCGACCGTGGTGGGTTCCGACAGCGCTTGGTTATGGTCGCCGGCTAGCCACAGTTTGAGTTTCGTTTGTTTACTCCGTGCCGCGATATCCGCATGCACCTGGAGCGTCACTGAACCACGGGCAGGCAACGTTTGCTTCAGCTCGTCGAGCTGAACGTTCGATGGACCTTGCCATTGGAGCGACGCCTTGACCGGGAGCGGTAAACCATTGCGCGCCACGATCAGAATGGGCGATGAATCCGACGTCCGCGTGTACACATTGCCCGGCGGGACGAGCTTCACCGAGGTCAACAGGTTGTGAAGCATCGCCTGGCTCTTGTCCAACAGATTGTCCGAATACTGAGTGACCGTGTCGTACTTCTTCTCACTCCGTCGGCCGTCGTCAGTCAGTGCCCGAAGGAGATCCGTCCGTAATGGCGCCGTGAAGTTAAAGCGTGTGAGCTCAATTCGGTCATCATTGCTCATCATGGTGGTCAGCCGTGTGATCGACGACGCCTGCGTCGCCACCCGATGCACATCGTCGCTGCTCACCGCGCCGGGATCCTCATACGGGCGGTTCACGCTTCCCGTGGAATGTGGGGTTTGGGAGGTAATAGCGGATAGCGCGGTGGGGGTGGCCTCCCCACCGAGGAGTGTGCCAACAGCGTCTAAAAATGCGGTGGCGTC
>NZ_JAUMTY010000066.1 GCF_030530965.1 Corynebacterium sp.
TGGATCGCACCGAAACGCCGTATTCTCTTATCGACATTGACCAGTCGGAAGAGGCTGGCCAGTGGGTGGAAAGCGTCAATGACGGCAACCGCGTTGTTCCCACTGTGAAGTATTCCGACGACACCACCGCGACGAATCCGCCGGCGGGCGACGTGCGTCGCAAAGTTGAAGAGCTGTCGTCCTAAGGATTTTTAGCGAGGCTAAACCCAGCCTCTACGTCATGAGCGTTTCTGGCTGGTCATCGCCGTCTGGATCGAAGTACCGCAACAGGTACGTATCCATGATCCACCCGTGTTCCGCACGTAATTCCGCTTTAGTCCGTGCAACCTCGTCGGCGATGTCGCCAACCCACCCTTTGCGTAGTACCTGCTTATCCGTGCTGACGTAGGCGCCCCACCACATGTAGGTGTGGTCGCGGTCGATGCCGGGGTGGGTCCATGCGGTTTTGCCGTCGAGCATGACAACGGTGTTCGCCACCGCCTTGGTCCTCGAGGCCGTATCGGGTGTGTCCAGGTCTTTCTGTAGTTGCCGGCCTGTGGTGACAGTGATCGGCTCACCAATCCGGTTGATGAGGATACGGTGAGCCGCAGTAAGCGCCTGAACAGCGGTAATGCCGGGGTACACCTCAGTGCGACACTCCAACCCCAGGTTCTGCATCCGCTCGATGATGCGCAGGGTGGAATCGTACAACGACGGATCGCCCCACACGAGAAATGCCGCCGTTTGTCCGTCGCTCAGAGAGGACGTAATCGTGTCGGCCAGCAGGCGGGCGCGTTCTTGGTGCCAGCGCTGAACCTCCCGGTGATACTCGGGGGTTCCTGCGGGGTGGCGGTCACGCGGCGGATCGTCGACAGTGAGTAACGGAAGATCTGGCGCGTGAGCAGCCAATATATGGCGGCGCAGCTCAAGAAGATCCGCCTTCGTGTCCCCTTTATCCAAGGCAACAACGGCATCCGAGGACGCCAACGCCGCGGCAGCATCGTGGCTAATATGCCCCGGGCTTCCCGCTCCCATACCAATGACACGGAGTAAACGCATATACTCTGTTTACTCCATGTTTAGTCCGCGGCTCTAGCTATCGGCTCGACTGCTCAGGAAAGAACTAGCTTTTGTGCAGGTCGTCGTCGGGGTTGGTCTCGGGGTCCTCGATCGCGTCGATCTCGTTCTGGTAAATGTTCATCCGGTCTTCCGCGGTGAGCATACTGTCCACGGTGGCGAACGAGACGGAGAACTGTTGCCGCAGGTACACCTCGCACACCGCGGCCATTTGCTTAGCGTCGTACTTGTTCAGCACGAGGGAACGCTTCACCGTTCCATCCGGCTGAGAGGTCCCAATAATCAGCTGCGGGCCGTTCTCGCCCTCCTCAATCTTGGCGTACACTTCCCGTCCATTGACGTCAGTGAAGCTCGGTTTCTCTGTCATGGTCGTGTCATCCTCCAGTGTTTGTGGTGCACGCACGGGGTTCAGGCACCTGTCACCGTGCGCGGTGTATTAGTCACACGGTCTCAGCCAACCGCGTAACCACTTCCTTTCAGGCTATTCCGTTTGACCCCCCGATGCTCGTGTTATCAACCCGGAACGTGTCCGGCCTCACCCCCATACGGAGGTCGGCTCCCCTCCCCCGCTACTGCCACGCGCGAAAGCACCTACCCTGGCCGGTATGACTTCTCCACACAATTCTGACGACAACACATCCTCCGACGTCGATACGAGCATGTTTAATCCCGACGATTTTCGCCGACGGGTGTCTGTCACCATCGACGCCACTCCCGACGAGGTCTATGACGTCGTGTCGGATATCTCGCGGACGGGTGAATGGTCCCCGGTGTGCAAAGCTACGTGGTGGAAAGAGCGTGACGACGGCACAACGCCCACGGAGCCCGAGGTCGGGGCGTGGTTCGTCGGCCATAATGAAACGCCGAAGCGCACCTGGGAAACGGAGTCCGTCGTGACTGCTGCCGAACGGCCGAAGGTTTTCTCGTGGGCCGTCAACGGTGGCGTCGTCGAATGGGGTTATGAAATTGAACCCGCCGACGATGGCGGCTCCACCTTGACCGAAACCTGGGAGGTTACTCAAGAAGGCTTCCGGTTCTTCATCAATAAGTACGGCGATGACGCGGAGGCAGAGCTCAATGAGCGACGTGACGCCGCGCTGGAAGGTATTCCGGCGACGGTGAAAACGATCAAATCCATCGTGGAAAAGGAGGCGTCACACGACGCGAGCTAGGAGTCTGCGCTGGAGCCGGTAGAATACCTACGCACGATTTCTATAGAGCGCCAAGGACTGATTGCTAATGCCTAACCGCGACGGTGACCCCCGTTACAACAACGCGAACGACGAAACTGAGATTTTCCCCAGTAGCTATTCTGACCGTTATTCGGGTTCAGAGAGCCAGTATTCGGCCGAGAACTCGGATTACCGCGATGACGGGTATTCGACGGGCGGCTACAACCGGGAATATAACTCTGGCGGATATGGCGCGCCTAGCAATCGGGGATACAACGACAGCAATCGTGGGTATAACGACGCCGGCTATTACTCTGACCAGCAGTATCAGAGCTATCAGCAGGCGCCCGCACAGTCGCCGGCGCCTCAGCAGTCGCGGCCGCAGAAGAGTGGCCCCTCGATCAGCGACCAGTTCGATATCCCGAAATTTATCGGCTCGGTGGTGGCAGTTGCCATCGTGGCCTCCATTACCGCTTATGTGGTGGCATGGATTCTTGAACTCGTCATGGAGCGCATCGCCACGTACGTGAACTGGACGTATCCGCCCATCGACCGGACGTATTACGCGATCTTCGCCGCCGTCGTGGCCATTTTCGCCGCGTTATTGTGGTGGGTGCTCAACATTGGAACAACGCTGCCGTCGCTGTTTTACAGTTGGATCGTCGGAGTCGTCCTGGTCGCAGCAGTCGTTCTTCCGCTCTTATTAACGACGCCGTTCTACAACGGCATTATCGAGTCTGTGATGAACCTTGTCGTGGGGCTGCCGGTGGTGTACCTGATCGCACCCATTGGTAATTCTGCTCGGAAGAATTAGCGGCGCTACTGGACAGTGGCTCTACTGGGCAGAGTTACTGCCCTGCGGCCCTGTTTCCGAGCCAACGGGGGAATCGCTCCAAGGGGCCGCGCCCAACAAACGCCATCCAGCCATTTGCGAAGATCACCGAACCAATTACGAGTGACCAGTAGAGCGGATTAGAGACCACTGTTCCCGCCGGGCCACCCAGAACAAACACGACGATGACGTGCGCGGTGTAAATAGTTAACGGCATAGCCCCCGTGACAGCGAGAGGTATAAACCACCGGCGCGCATGTGACACGACAAGCTGGCACAACGCTACGACGATGAGGGCAAACCCTCCGGACCCGACGAATTCTGCAGTGCCCCCGCTGTGCGGTGCTGAATCCACAACAGACTTCTTGATGGAGTCTTTCAGTTGTTTCGAACTACCAAGCCCGTCCCAATACTGACCCCATCGGCTTTCAATTCCTTCGTCTGACGACGCATCCCCCGATGATTCCGCCGCGGGATTTCCCGGCTGCATGCCATCAGCCTGCTTAGCTTTCTGCTTCTTTAACTTGGAGATCACCGCCGACCAATCGGGCTGAGAACCACCATTCCCATTATCTTGGTTGATCCATCCGTTCTTCGGCTCTTCATCACTGCCCCATATGGCTCCCACACCATAACCGACAGCGCTAGCACAGACCCCGACAGCAACAAGGCCAGCCAACACTCGGGTGCTCTGCAGATGAAGCCGGCCCAGCGCCATCCCCAGCAGGAGAATGCCCCAGAACACAGGGAGCGGATACACCCCGCCGAGCACCAGTCCGATTGTTGGGCTGACGTTCCCTTTGGGTAAGAGGTACTGAATAACCGCTAACAAGGATGGCCCGATAAGCCCCAAGCAGATCGCCGTGATGACGAGTGTTCGTGTCTTCGCCCACACAAAAGGCAGAGCGACGAAGTACAGGACGCCATAAAAGGTCAAAATGACCGCAATTCCGGTACCAAGCTGCTCTAACAGCAGGCCGATCAGAAAAATAGCTAGAGCGCGCCCGATAAGTTTCAGCCTTGCTCCCCGCACATCGCTAACCGATGCTGGCCGCTCGCCGCGCCCCGTCATCAAACTGATAGACACACCAGCTAACAAAGCGAATAACACGGCTGGTCGTCCGTGAACGAGAGCTGGGTACGTCGACGGGTCCATAATGCTTACCGACGACGGTCCCGACGCAACATGAGCTGCGATCATCCCGAAAATCGCCAGTGCCCGGGCAACATCGATCCCCGGCAGTCGTGGCGATTGAACGCTCCCCCGCAACCGCTCAATGGGGTGAATAGATTTTTTCATGCGGGGAGCCTAACCCACCGCGTCCCTCAACTGAAAATAAATTTAATGAAGCTGAATCTTGGTGAGAGCGGGGCGCCGACAACAACGGTCCTGGGAGACCGACACAGCGCACTAGAATTTCCACATGTATAAACGCAAAATTGTGCCCCAGAGAGGAATCGAACCTCCGACACCGGCTTTAGGAGAGCCGTGCTCTATCCACTGAGCTACTAGGGCAAAAACCTCAGTTACCATTCCCCCTGGCAAAGGCCCACATACGCGGATCCTCCGCCACCAGGGGCTGGAACTCAAAACAGAACCAGGATAGCCGACAAGCACCGCGACCAGAAAACCGCGTTACAGCTTCCTCTTGTCCTTTGGCTGAAGCGCGGCAGCAATGAGCGGGAAGAGCAGAACCGTCACCGCACCACCAGCGACCAGAAGAGAAGCCGCCGATTCTTCCAACAGGTGCGCATTCGTCGCCACTTCGGTCACCGCGACGATGATCGGCAGACCCGTCGAGGCATAGCAGGCGAGCTGAAGCTTCTGGTTCGTCGTCGTCAGCTTCGAACCGGTCTTGGTGAACATTTCTCGCAGGAACACCGGCACCCCGCGGGCCACCAGAATGACGCCGACAACAGCGAACAGTTGCCCAATGTTGGCGCCCACGGTCTGCACGTCGATATTGATACCGGAACACACGAAGAAGACGGGAATGAAGAAGCCGTAACCCATCACGTCCAAGCGCTCCTCGATGAGGCCGTGGGCGCGCTCTGGGACGAGACCGCGCAGAACAATACCAGCGGCGAACGCTCCCAAAACGACGTCGAGGTCGAACACCGCCGCGACGGTCATCAGGATCGCCAACATCAGGACGACCATGCGGACGATCGACTGGTTCGTCGCCGAGGCACCGTCGATAATCGCGCGACCCACCCACGGGACGAGGGCGGCCACGGTTCGCGGCACCACCGCCACCATGGCTGCGATGGCGAAGAACGCGAGCAGGATCAGGAATGTCACGCCCATGGACCTCGCGGAGAGCAACAGAGCGATGGCCATGATGGGCATCAATTCGCCGACAGCACCGTGGAGCATGACGGATTTGCCGACGTTGGTCCGCAATAAATCCGACTGCTTCAAGATGGGCAGCAAGGTACCCAGGGCGGTGGATGTGACGGCGATGGCCAGCGTGACCGCAGTCAGTGCTCCGTTTCCTTTCAGGAAAACCAGCGCACCAATGAATGCCAAGACGAGGCACATGAGCCAGGTCAACGCGGCATTACCGCCCTCTTTGCTGCGCAACGAGTCCGTGTCTAACTCGTAACCGGCCAGCAGGAACAACATTCCCAAGCCCAATTGCCGCAAGATCGAAATACCGGAATCGATCTCCGCGACGCCCCACACGCTGGGGCCAATGATGACGCCCAAAACAATGAGGAATACCACGGCCGGAATGCGTTTGCCCGTCATGAAGGACAAGATGGGAGCCAACAGTGCCACCGCCAGAATTGCGGTGAGCGAAATCATGGTGTCGGTATTTGCCTGGCCCGACGCCAGCACCGTCTGAGAGACCGCCATTGTGTCGGCTACTGGGACTGAAGTCATGGATGACAACCCTACTGATTGGTTAATCGTGAATCGAATGAGCCTGACCACAATGTACAGCTAATCAACCGTGACCGCCTGCGGGGACAGCAACGACGCACCACGGGGCACGGGAACGGCCACGGGGCACGACCACCGGGCACGGAGCGATCTGCGCGCGCTTAGTATTTGAACACGCCCTCGGCCTCCGAGTGGTCCCACAACTCCGCATCGCCGCGCTTCGTGTGGCTAATCCACCACGCGATTTCGATAGCAACACATCCGACCGCGCCGACGATGAGTGCCTGGGACATCAGCCCAAGGTTCGTCGGATCCAGCAACAGAATGTGTGCAATCCACGGAACCGAGAAAATCACAACATAGGCCAGGGCCGAGACCACCAGCAGGACGATCTTCCACAGCTTGTACGGGCGGGCAACCACAATGAGCACCCACAGCGCCATCGTGATCATCACAGTCAGCGTTGCCGTCGATGCTTGTGATCGGTCAAAGTTGTCGCCTCGTGTGACCCACAGCCAGAACCCGACTGTCACGGCACCGATCAGAACTCCCGACGGGACCGCCAGCCACAGGACACGACTGACGAAGCCGGACTTTGCGCGTTCGTGGTTCGGGGCCAGCGACAAAATGAACGCCGGGATTCCGATGGTGAACCAGCCGGTCATGGTCACGTGAATGGGCTGGAAGGGGTAGCTCATTCCGAAGATGCCGACGATCAGGGCCAGCAGCACTGAGTACACGGTCTTCGTCAGGAAAAGGTTGGCTACGCGCTCGATGTTGCCAATGACCCTGCGGCCTTCGGCAACAACATGTGGCAGCGTCGCAAAGGAATTGTTGAGCAACACCAGCTGGGCGACCGATCGCGTCGCCGGGGAACCTGCGCCCATCGCCACACCGATATTGGCGTCCTTCAGGGCCAACACGTCGTTCACCCCGTCACCCGTCATCGCGACGGTGTGATTGTTGCGCTGCAGCGCGCCAACCATCGCGCGCTTCTGCTCGGGAGTCACGCGCCCAAACACCGTGGACTCTTCCACGACCTCGTCGAATTTCTCCTGGTCGGATTCGAAATCGGGCAGTTCACGGGCGTCGATGGTCTTCGAAGTATCAATACCCACCGACGACGCCACAGCCCCCACAGACTCGGCGTTGTCGCCGGAAATGACCTTGACGTGCATTTTCTCGCGGTCAAAGTACTCGATCGTCTCCGGCGCATCGTCGCGCACTTTCTGCTCAAGGACGATCAGCCCCCGCGGAGTGAGATCATCATCGCCGGGGTCTTTGGGCGTCGCGGTAATGTCGTCGAGCTTTTTCGACGTCTGAGCCAAGAGCAGAACACGCAGACCACGTCGCCCCACCTCATCGGCCGCTTCGGCCGCATCCGACCCCGGTTGCGCAATAACATCTGGGGCGCCCATCACCCACGTCGTCTCACCAAAGCTGGCTCCCGACCATTTTCGTGCCGACGAAAATGCCTTGGTGTCCGTGGGGTCCATGACTTCGGTGTCCGAGTCGAGATCGTGGATTCCTTCGGCGATGGCCTCCGAGGTGTCGTTCTTGTCGTCGTCCGCCGCGATTAACGACACCAACGCGCCCAGAACTTCCTGGTCGACGCGAACCCATCCCTCGTCCGATTCTGAGAGTGGTTCGTCGACCGACGAATCGCTGGTGGAACCGGATTTCTGCTCCGACTTCACCTCCACAACGTCGTTGAGCACCATTCTGTTTTCCGTCAGCGTGCCGGTTTTATCGGTGCAGACGACGTCGACGCGGGCCAGACCCTCGATCGCCGGCAGCTCATTGACCAGCGCTTTAAACTTACCCAACCGCACAACCCCGACGGCGAACGCGATCGACGTCATCAACACCAGGCCTTCGGGGACCATCGGGACGAGCGCGGCAACCATGGCCAACACGGCATCGCGGAGTGAATCCCCGGAGCGGAACAGCTGAGTCCAAATCGTCAAGATTCCGGTCGGGATCAACAACCACGTAATGATGCGAAGGATTTTGTTGATGCCCGTCATCAACTCGGAATCGGTGAGCTCGAACTTATTCGCCGCCGCCGTCAATTTCCCAGCGTACGAATCCGCCCCGACCTTTGTCGCCTGGTAAAGCCCGTGGCCGGACTGCACAAATGATCCGGATAGGACCTCGTCCCCCGGCGATTTTTCCACGGGGTCGGATTCCCCGGTGAGCATGGATTCGTCGATGTCGACGTGCTCAGACTCGACGACGACACCGTCGACAACGACCTGGACTCCCGACTTCAAAATGATGAGGTCATCGAGCACAACCTCGTCGCGGGAAATCTCCTGGTCCTCCCCGTCTCTTCGGACGGTGGGCCGCGCTTCGCCCACGATGGTGAGCTTGTCTAGCGTCCGCTTGGCGCGAAGCTCCTGGATAATCCCGATGCCCGAGTTTGCGATGATCAACAGCCCGAACATCGCGTTAATGAGCGATCCCGTTGCCAGAACGATGACAAGGAGGACGCCCAGCATCGCGTTGATGCGGGTAAAAACATTCGCCTTGATAATCGACCAGGTTGAGCGGCCGGACCGTTCAGGCAGCGTATTGCCTTTACCGTCACGACGACGTTCCTCGACCTCCTGCGAGGTCAACCCCACCGACGGATCCGTGTGGAAAGTACGGTCATCATCAGCAGCAGAAGAATCGGACGACGCCGCGTGATCGTGAGACGACGAAGCGTCGGACTGTTGTTGAGCCATGTGCTCATTGTAGAGAACGCCTTATTAACACGACTCGGCTATCGACGTTCGACTCCCGACGCTCACTCCCGAGGCCGGGTTGGCAGCGCTCGAGTCCCGACGCTGGGCCGGCGACACTGGGCCGCCTGTGCCGGAGCCTATTTGCCCTTGAACACCGGGGAACGTTTTTCGGACCGCGCAGCCCTTGCCTCGGCGGCATCGTCGGAATCCCAACACTCTGCGCGCAAGCGCTCATGAACAGCGGTGAGGTCAGCGCCGTTATCCTCAGTTCCCTCGGAGGAGCCGCCCTGGGCCACTCCCGTCGGAACGATCTGATTAAAGACGGCTTTGAGATACCTCAAGGTCAGCGGAGCATTCGTGGCTTGATCGACGGCGACCTGCCAGGCGTCGTCGTGGTTTCCTCGTGACGACGCCAACCCTGCTGCTACCGCAGCGTCAGGACCGAGTCGCTCAGCCGTGTAGAGGAATGACCGCGCCCGAGCACCGCCGAGCAATTCGACGGCACGATGGATCGTCCACGGATCAACGGCGATACCTAGGCGGACGACGGGGACGCTGAACCAGCCGCTCTCCCCCACGACGCGCAGATCACATGCCATGGCCAGCTGGGTGCCCGCGCCGACCGCCGGGCCGTGGACGTCGGCAATAACGGGGAGAGGCGAATGAGTAATAGAGGTCAGCATCGCATCGAGATTGTGATGGAAAGCGGAGGTGTACACGCCGCCGGCGAGGTCTGCTCCGGCGC
>NZ_JAUMTY010000067.1:0-6986 GCF_030530965.1 Corynebacterium sp.
AGTTCGGTGTGCTCACGAGTTTCCGTAATCGCGAAAACGGTTCCTGAATCCTCAATAATCCACTGAATCTGGCTTGCCGACGACGAACCATAAATCGGAACCGTCACCGCCCCCGCAGCCCAAATGGCGAAGTCCATGACCGTCCACTCGTATCGTGTTTCCGACAGCAAGGCGACACGATCGCCATGCTCGACCCCGTTGGCAATAAGCCCCTTGGCCACAGCCATGACCTCGGCAATGAACTCTTCCGACGTCACGCTGACCCACTCGAAATTCTTGGGGCGAGTGAATAACGCCAGCTTGGGGCGTCGTTTATTGTTATCCAGAACTGCGGTCAAACAGGTTTCATTCTCACCCACTGAGTAGAGAGCCTTGGTCGAGCTTTCTTGCATTGTTCATTAACCTCCGAGTACCTGGCTGTGTGACCTACGCTACTTTTATGATTGGTGAATAATCTACGCTATTCCTCCCACTCAATGTGGGGGATCAAATAATTAATGCTATCCCCCACCACATCCGGGCCACCACCACCCCCACAAGCAGCACTCATTTTCCCGACGGCTGCAGCATGACCCCCGCTACGTCCCTACGCGAGCCTGTTCAGACATCATCTTTCTGCAAGAATGGCCCCGTGACCTACTCAGAAAAACTCCGCTCCCTCAGCGCACATTGTGGCGTTGCAACGTCCTATACCGACTATCGCGGCTCCCACGTGGACGTCGCCGACGAAACACTCGAGAACACCCTGCACGCCCTTGGCCTGAGTTTTTCCCACGACGACGCCGGCATCGATGCAGCTAGCGAATACTTTTACACCAAAGAAGCCACCCGCTCCCTTCCCCCCACTGTTATCGGAGTCGAAGGCGAAGATGTCACCTTCCCCGTTCACGTTATCGACGGCGAACCTGTGGACGTCTGGGTAGTCACCGAAGACGGTGACCGCTATGACTGTCACCAAATTGAGGATCTCACCCCCGCGAGGCACGTCGATTATCCCGTGGACCACGCTGGGGAGCCGCTTACGGGCAATGAACTCGACGCGGGCGCGGACGGGGCAGGCGCGGCTCCTCATGCTTCTGGCGCGGCAACCTACGGTCAGGCGTCATTTACCGTCCCGAAAGACCTGCCACTGGGATGGCACACCATTTATGCCTCCTCCCCCACACGCGGCCAGGCAGAAACGACGCTCATTATTACGCCCGCGCGGCTTTCCGCCGCCGACGACCTCGTCGCTCATCCCCAAGCGGGTTTGATGGCGCAACTGTATTCAGTTCGCGATTCCGGGTCCTGGGGAATCGGGGATTTCTACACCTTGGGCACGCTCGCCCGCCATGCCGCAGAGCAGGGGAGCTCGTTTATCCTCACTAACCCACTTCACGCTGCGGAACCCGTTCCGCCGGTGGAGGATTCGCCGTATCTCCCCACGACGCGTCGCTATATCAACCCGATCTATATTCGTCCCGGCGCGATCCCCGAGGCCGACCACCTCCCCGACGACGCCGCCGAAGCACTGCAGGAACGGGGACGTCGTCATTACCCAGAGAACACGTCGTCGGCCTATATCAACCGGAACCCTATTTACGCCGACAAGTTGCTGAGCTTGAAAGACATTTACGACGTCGAACGGTCGGCGACGCGGCAACACGCGTTCGATGCTTTCGTCGAACATGAGGGCGAGGGTCTCACCCACTTTGCGCAATGGTGCGCTGACCAGGCAGAACCGTGGTGGCGTGAGAAGCTCGGTCATGGCGAGAACGACGATTCGTTCCCGCCGCGCTACTATTGGGTCGGCTTTTACCAGTGGCTCCAGTGGATCGTCGATGAGCAGCTGGAAGCAGCCGATGTGACCGCACGTGATAGCGGAATGAGTCTCGGGCTGATGGCTGATCTTGCGGTAGGAGTCCACCCGGGTGGATCAGATGCGGAAGCACTGGCCCCCTACCTAGCGCCGGATTGTTCGGTAGGCGCACCGCCCGATGGGTATAACCAAATGGGCCAGGACTGGTCCCAACCCCCGTGGCACCCGTGGAAGCTAGCCGAAGCAGGATATCGCCCGTGGCGTGACTTGTTGCGCACTGTCCTCCGTCACGCCGGAGGCATCCGAGTTGACCACATCCTGGGTCTCTTCCGCCTGTGGTGGATACACCGCCCCGCACCTGGAGAGGCAGCTGATCCCCGCGCCGGGACGTACGTGAACTACGACCACGCGGCGATGGTGGGCATTCTCGCGCTCGAGGCGGAACGCGCAGGTGCCGTCGTTGTTGGTGAAGATCTCGGCACATTCGAGCCGTGGGTTCAAGATTATTTGCAATCGCGCGGCATTATGGGCACGTCGATTCTCTGGTTCGAAAATGACAACGATGCGCCGCGTCACTCCGAGAATTATCGACGCTTGTGCTTGGCGTCGGTGACGACCCATGATTTGCCGCCGACCGCCGGATACTTGGATGGCGAGCACGTGACGCTGCGCCAGAAGCTGGGAATTTTGACGTCGGATCCGGAAGAAGAGGATGCGAACGACCTGGAGTGGCAGAACCGCGTTCTCGACACGGTGCGCGAGCATGGTGATTTCGACGGGACTCCCGCCGACGTGTCCTACGAGGGGCTGGCGCGCGATGAACGGCCAGATTCGTCGGCCATTATTGCTGGGCTTCACAAGTTCCTGGCGGAGTCGCCCGCTGCGCTGACCTGCACGAGTTTGGTGGACATTGTTCACGATCGGCGGGTCCAGAACCAGCCGGGAACCACGGCGGATATCTATCCCAACTGGAGGGTTCCGTTGTGCGATGCGGATGGGAATGCAGTGGTGCTGGAGGACCTATTTAGGTCCGATGAGTGGGCGCAGTCCTATTTCCACTCGCGGCGGTGAGTCGCACTGAAGACGGTGACGCGCACTAGAAATGCGCCACGAGGTAGGCGACCACGATAACCGCGATGAGGAGAAAGAGGAAGTTTCTCACCTGGGAATTCTTCACGAGTCCTCCTTCCCATCATCGCCGTCCGCTGTCAGGTTGCGATCGTTAATTGCATTCTCGATCGGTATACCGACCTTATCAACAAGGTGAAGAACGGCCCACGCCACACCCATCGACACCACAACGACAATCGGTATGACGATGGGGGCTTGGCCCCACACGGATAACGAGATTATCCATTGCTCTGCCGAATTCCATGCGTCCACAATGGATTGAGATAACGACAAAGGGGCCGAGGAAACGAGCGCGGTGCCGTGTATAGCGGTGCTGTGTAGGTCCGCCGATGCTGCACCGGATAAAGCTAAGACATCAGGGTGGATCACCATGGCACGATCCCCGCTCCTCCTCGATACAGTTGCTTGGGTTGAGGGCCCTCGTTATGCGGACGTTTTCGGACGGCTCCCATTATGCACGCCTTCGACGCCCGGTAAGGCCTCAAGCCTCCTGCCATAAACGTGATTGAATGGTTCTATGACTTCGGAGCCGCCTACCGAACCGTCGAAGGATACGACGGCCCTCGACGACCGCGCGGAAAACGGCCACGCAGAGGACAACCATTCCCCCGCCGCGGGTGACGATGCTCGGGCTCGTCTCTACGCTTCCACGGCTGAACTCTACGATCGTGTGGCGGCTCGCTTGTCGTCCCGACTCATAGGCTCGTATTCAACCTCATTTACCTTGTCGACGCGTCTGCTTGGCCCACGAGTTCGGCAGGATATCCACAATCTCTACGGAATTGTCCGCGTGGCCGATGAGGTTGTCGACGGCGCAGCAGGCGGCCATGGTCTTCCCCCAGAACGTATTCGGGACGTCCTCAACGACTATGAACAACGCGTTCGCGAAGGTTGCGCCACCGGGTTTTCGACCGATCCAATCATTCACGCGTTCGCCGGCACAGCGCGGTCATGCGACATCAAAAACAACTATTTAGCTGCGTTTTTCGAATCGATGCGCGCCGATATTCCCGCGTCGCCCTCCATCACCCACCAAGCACCCCAGTCCACAACGGTGTACGACGCCGAGACCCGCGACACCTACATTTATGGTTCAGCGGAAGTCATTGGCCTCATGTGCCTGTCGATTTTCTTGCGCGACGAAACGCCATCTCCCGCCGACCGTCGGACGATGGAACAGGGTGCTCGCCATCTCGGGGCAGCGTTTCAAAAAATTAATTTCCTTAGGGATTATGCGGCGGACAAGGACGGCCTGAACCGCGATTACGTCGCGCACGGGCAACCCCTCAATGACGAGACCAAAGACTCTTTCCTGACTGAGATCTACCGCGATTTATCTATCGCTCACCAGGCTATTCCTCTCCTGCCCACAAGCTCGCGACTCGGCGTACGCGCTGCATATGCACTCTTTTTGAAGCTTGCTCATTCTCTTGAGCACACACCGGCTCAAAAGGTGACGTCCTCCAGGATCCGCGTGGGGAATGCCACCAAAGTTCTTACGACGGCGCAATCCGTGGTGGCCGGAGAAACTCGCCGCTTCCGCACACGCCATCGCCACGGTACCAATTCTTGAGGCTCCTCTCGTCTTCTCAACGCAACCTGCATCGCCGTGGTCAGCGTCGGCAATAATGACTCGACTCCACGAAGGGCGAGGCCCAGAGGGATAGGTTAGAGCGGAACTGCCCAGGTCATCCCCCTGAATATGTTCCATGTCACCGATAACGACTATCCTTGCTGCCATGCCTGGCCACGATTTTTCCACCCTCTCGATAGAGGAACTGCGTGCCCGCGGAACAAGGAAGTGGACTCATTTTCCTCCCGACGTGCTGCCCGTCTGGATCGCGGAATCCGACTTTGATACCTGCCCGGCCGTGATCGACGCGGTTAACGCGGGTGTTCGTCGGCAATACTTCGGTTATCCACCCGAACTCCCCGAGCTCGGGGAAGCCCTCAGTTCGTGGTGCCACGACGCATATGGATGGGACGTTGATCCGACTGCCATCGTAGGCGTGCCCGACGTGGTTCGAGGTCTTCGGCTGGCCATCACACATTTCACAGATCCGGGTAGCCCCATCGTCATCCCTACCCCTGCATATATGCCATTTTTCGCACTGCTGGAGGTATGCGACCAGCCTGGAGTGTTCGTCCCCATGGTCCAGGACACCGCGACCGGCCGCTGGGTGTTCGACCTCGACGGTCTGGAGCGGGCATTCGCGAATGGTGCTGGCAGCATGATCCTGTGCAACCCGCACAACCCCTTGGGCACCGCTTTTACTGCCGACGAACTTCGCGCGGTGACTGACCTTGCAGCCCGCTATGACGTGCGCGTTTTCTCCGACGAAATCCACGGGCCGCTGGTTTATGACCGCCCGCATATCCCGACGGCGAGCGTGTCCGAGACCGCTGCGCGCGTGACGATCACCGCCACGGCTACCTCAAAGGGGTGGAACACGGCCGGCTTGAAATGCGCGCAGCTGATTTTCACGAATCCCGCCGATAAATATGTGTGGGATACGCGCATTAACTTCCTGGATAAGGAGGGTGTATCGACGCTCGGCCAGCTGGCAGCGATCGGGGCGTACACGAATGGCCGGGAATGGCTCCGGGAGGAAATTGAATACCTCCGCGACAACAAGAACCTCCTTGTCGAGGCTCTTAACCGGATTCCGAACGTGCGGACCACTAACCCAGAAGCAACGTTCTTGCTGTGGGTGGACATGACCGATGTGGTCATTCCCGCTGTGCCGAAGCAGGCGCGAGATGGCGAGGACGACGACACCGCCGACGAGGGAATAACGTTCGGCGAAAGCATCCGCCGGGGTGGCCTCAACCCCGAACAATGGCTGGTCAAACACGCGAAGTTAGCACCTAATGACGGTGCTGCTTTCGCTGCTCCGCCCTCTGAATCTACACAGGGGAACAAGGCACAGGAGAACGACAACGAGCCCCAACCGCTCCCCCACGGATTCGGATGCATTCGGATCAATTTCGCAACCTCGCGCGACATCTGTGAAATGATTGCCACTACGTTGACCCAGCTCTTCGGCTCCACCGAGGATCCGAATGGCGCACCACGTCACGCCACACCAACCGGTGTCCCAGAGGCTCACTAACCACCAACGCTAACCATCCACGAATCACCCATGGTCGGACTTTTCACAGCACGTACGTCGACAACCTCGGCGTCGAAGCGTCGGAAATTGCATCACCTCGCCACAGTCACGGCAACAACCACGGTGGCGGCCCTCTCACTGTTCCTCGGCGGGTGCAGCGCGGGCCACACAGCGGTTCAAACTGGACGCGTCGCCTCCGACGACTCCGCCGTCATCGCGCTGACGGCAGCCCCCGCCACCCTTGACTTCACAAAATCCGGCGGCGCGGCGATACCCCAAGCGTTGATCGGGAATGTGTACGAAGGCCTGGTCCGAATATCGTCCCAAGGCGATATCGAACCCCAGCTGGCGACGTCGTGGGAACTCTCCCCGGACCGCACCACCTACACCTTTCACCTGCGGAAAGGGGTGCATTTTTCTAACGGCGACGAGTTCACCGCCGACACCGCCAAGTTCAGCATCGACCAAGTGAAGTCGGACGCGTGGACCAACGGGCTCAAAGCGGGGATGAAGCCGGTGACGCGCACGCAGGCCGTCGATAAATACACGTTGGCCGTCACGCTCTCCGCGCCCAGTAATGGCTGGCTGTGGTCCATGGGCACGCTCATTGGGGCACAGATGACACCCCGTGGCGTCGACAATTTAGCCACTAAACCCGTCGGGACCGGTCCTTTTACCGTCGACGAGTACAAAGTCGGCCGATTCCTCACCTTGACGGCGAACAAGTCATATTGGGGTCAGCAACCGGCCACCCGCCATGTGGCATTGCGCTATATGACAGATTCCACCGCGACAGCGAATGCGCTCCGATCGGGTGACGTCGACGCGATTGTCGGGATGGATGCCCCGGAGATGGTCTCGTCCTTCCGCGAGAACAACCGGTATGCCGTCGATGTTGGTACGACCACCGGCAAAGTGTTGCTGACCATGAACAATAAGCGTGC
>NZ_JAUMTY010000067.1:7086-9091 GCF_030530965.1 Corynebacterium sp.
CATATGCAACCAATGCTGCAGAGCTCATTATTTCTGAGCTGGAGGACGTCGGAATTCATGCTCATATCGAATCGCAGGAATTCCCCGCCGTGTGGTTGTCTCAAACTCTTACCCAACATGACTACGACATGTCCATCATTGAGCATGCTGAGGCCAGGGACATTCCCACATTGTTCGGAAACCCGGACTACTACCTCGGTTACGATGACGAGCAAACACGCACACTCTTGGCCAATGCGGATTCCGCGCCTCCTGATGAGTACGCGCCCCTCATGCGCAAAGCTGTTGATCGGATCATGAATCAAGCAGGTGCTAACACGATATTCATCTATCCCAACATCGTTGTGCGGGATAAAGACCTCACCGGCATCCCCACAACTATTGCCGGGCAGGGGCTCGAACTCGCTGGTATTAGCCGCGCCCATCACTCGACCGCACGGAGCGAATCATGACAGCTCATGTACGCATCGTAGGCAGGATCGCTCTGCGCTATATCGTGTCCCTGTGGGCCGCGTCGGTCATCATTTTCTTGATCATGCGGCTCATTCCGGGTGATCCCGCAGAAGTTTCCCTGGGCGAGACCGCGACGCCACAAGCCATCGAATCGATGAAGCACACGCTGGGGACCGATCGACCGCTGATCACACAGTATTTTTCGTGGGTTACCGGGATGCTGCATGGGCACTTCGGCGTCTCCTACTCCAGCGGAACGGACATCGGGCCAATACTGATGGACCGGACCGCGGTCAGCCTCATTCTGGTTCTGACCAGCATGGTTCTTGCCATTGTGCTTGCCGTACCCCTGGGCACCTGGGCGGCCATGCGTAACCACAAACCCGACGGCACTGCCCTGTCGGTGCTGGCGCACGTGGGTATCGCCATCCCCAGTTTCTTGGCCGGTATCCTGTTGATCTCGCTTTTTGCCGTTCACTGGAGCATCCTCCCTGCAAATGGCTGGGTTCCCCCGAACCAATCCTTCACCGGTTTCCTCCGACGGCTCATCCTCCCGTGTTGTGCGTTGGCTTTCATTCAGGCAGCGATCCTGACGCGCTATGTTCGATCGGCTGTCTTAGATGTTCTGCACCAGGAATACATCCGTACCGCCAGGTCAACAGGTTTATCGACACTTCACGCCCTCGTCGCCCACGGTGCGAGGAATGCAGCTGTGCCCATCGTGGCGGTCATTGGCGTCAACATGGCCACACTTGTCGTCGGAGCTGTGCTCATTGAGCAGGTGTTCGTCATCCCCGGATTGGGATCCTACGTCCTTGACGCGGTGAATAGCCGCGACATGATTACCGTCCAAAGCTGCGTCATGATGCTGGTCACCATCACGCTCACCGTCACGCTGGCCGCCGACGCCATAGCGGCGCTGATTGACCCCAGAATGTCGAGGTCACGCCTTGTCTAACGCACGCACGCATGCACCACGCTCCAGGAGACCGAATCCAGTGATGGCAGGGAAGAATCGACGTTTGCAGGCGGTGACCCGCGCCAACCACCGCGTCATGTTCATGGTGGGGGCGGCCGTGGTGAGCCTGGTCGTCCTTGTCGCGCTGGTCTCACTGATCTGGACGCCGTATGGGCCGCAAGAGGCTAACCCGGCGTCGGCACTGCAACCCCCGAGTTGGGACCACTGGATGGGAACCGACCGATACGGCCGGGATACGTTATCGCGAATCATGGTCGGATCCCAGATCTCCCTCGAAGTGAGCGTTCTCGCGGTCGCAATTGGCGCCGGCGTCGGCGTTCCGCTCGGGATCCTTGCGGCCGTCCGCGGAGGATGGCTCGATTCCTTCATTATGCGGCTGTCGGATTTAGCGCTGGCATTCCCGGCTCTCCTGCTGGCGATCATCGCCGGATCGGTTGTCGGCGTCGGCACGTCATCAGAGATGGTTGCCATTGGGATTGCGTTTATCCCGAGCTTTGCCCGCGTATCGCGCGCAGGCACCCGCCAAGTCCTCAGCCAGGACTACATTTTGGCCGCGCGAAGTGCGGGAATGGG
>NZ_JAUMTY010000003.1:0-84757 GCF_030530965.1 Corynebacterium sp.
CGGGTTCTCCCCCACACCCGCCATTGTCATGATCGCCGGCGGATTATTTACAGCGTCAAGCAACATGTTCTCCGGTGTGTACCACACCTATCTGGCAGAAAACTTCCCGACGCGCATTCGGGGCACGGCTGCTGGTTTCGCCTACTCGCTATCGAAAATCTCGGCGGGCGTCATGCCGTTCATCTTGCTGCCCATTCTTCATAGCGCTGGCCCCGGAACAGTGTTCACTGTCGTCGCCGTCGCCATGGTGATCATGATTATCGACATCGGAGTTTTCGGAGTGCGCACAACGGGACGCAACGCTGACATCGAAGACCATCTGTGATCGAGGACGTCTAGTTCCCTAGCCACGTTGCGTCGGTACCCCTAGCATCGTGGCCAATTCCGGTGTCCACCCATCGACCTGCACCGAAGTAGGCCCACAGTTGAACATGTCCGGGGTGCAATACATTCGCACCTTTTCATTTTCATTGTCGACGTTGTTATTGCCGACGTCACTCCCGCCGGCATTATTCTCTTCGGCGGCGGCGGAGGCGCCATTGATGCCGTCGCGACTCTCGCCAAGGAATGTGTAACCGCACGACAGCGATACCGCTTGAGATGCAGCATTCGTCGGCCAGCTTTCAGATACCGCGATGCCGAAACCGCAATACGTAAATGCCACGGTGAGTGCGGCTCGTCGGGCCTGAGTTCCATAGCCGTGCCCTTGAAAAGGCCTCAAGATATACGACCCGGTCTCGACGTAGCTATCACCGGCCTTGAGGCCAAGGTCACGCAGGAGTCCGCGCAGCTCATCCCCGCCTGAGGAGGCAGAGCCAGGAATTCGACGCCGACGGAGATCGATCACACCAACAAACTCGCCGCGATGCCGGATAACCAAGGACAAAGTCCACTCGGACGAAGAGGGATCCCCAGTCCCAAGGCTTGCCATTGTGCTCAGGTGGAACGCAGCGTTGGAATACTTCGGCGCACCGATCCATGGAAAAACTTCGGGACTAGCGGGATCTACGAAAACGTCATCCACTCGTGACACCGCGCGAACGGCATCAGAAATTGCCTGCTCATCCATAGGCCGGAGCTCCAGCTCACCCGCCTTTATTTGCAGGCCGGACGGCGGCCACATCTCAGGTGGTAACACGGCGGTCCCCTACCCCACAGCTAATTGTCGAGAGTGTTCGCAATCCGGGTTCCCACTTCCTCGGTGCGGATGCTGCCATCCCTGGACGCAACATCGTTGCGGACTGCAGCCTCAATGGCATCGGCTTCGTCGGTCTTACCCAAGTGGCGGAATAGCAGCGCACCCGACAAAATCGCGGCCGTCGGATCCGCGATTCCCTTACCGGCAATATCAGGAGCAGAGCCGTGAACGGGCTCGAACATGGACGGATTCGTGCCGGTCGCGTCGATATTGCCCGATGCAGCCAACCCGATACCGCCGGTGACCGCTCCCGCCAGGTCCGTGATGATGTCGCCAAAAAGGTTATCCGTCACGATGACATCAAAGCGCGACGGGTCAGTGACCATATAAATTGTCGCCGCGTCGATGTGGCAATAATCCACCTCAACGTCGGGATATTCCTTGGCGACCTGGTCAACGGTGCGCTGCCACAGCCCACCGGCATACACAAGGACATTGGTTTTGTGCACCAGCGTTAACTTCTTGCGTCGCTCTTGCGCACGGTCGAAGGCGTAGCGGACAACGCGCTCAACTCCGTACCGTGTGTTCACACTGGTTTCGTTGGCAACCTCGTGGGGCGTATCCACCCGGATTGAACCGCCGTTCCCGGCGTACAACCCCTCGGTGCCCTCGCGAACAACGATAAAGTCGACCTTCCCCGGATCGGACAGAGGCGAGGTTACCCCTGGATACAGCACCGACGGGCGCAGATTGACATGGTGGTCGAGGGCGAACCGCATCTTAAGCAGAAGCCCGCGCTCCAGCACTCCCGATGGGACGGTTCGCGGATCGCCGACGGCCCCGAGCAGAATCGCGTCGTGCTCACGCAAGGAGGCGAGATCGTCGTCCGTGAGAAGCTCCCCATTGCGAAGGTACCGGCGGGCGCCGAGGTCGTATTCCGTGGTCTCAATGGACTCGCCACTCCCCGCCAACGCAGCTCGCATCACTTTGAGCGCTTCCGCCGTTACTTCTGTGCCGATCCCGTCGCCAGGGATAACCGCCAGTTTCATATCCTGAGATACCTTTCTCACATCACGGGTTTCTTGTGAGTCTAACCGATCGCCGACGCTCCAGCCATACGTTTAAGCAGCGCGCGGGATTCGTCGTCATTTAGTGTTGCTGCCTGGAGCCGAGCCAGAGCGTCGGCACCATCAAAGTTCACCCCAATAAGGACAATTTCCGACGAGGGAGCCTCCGATGCCTGCGACCACAACGCTGCAGGTGAGATCGTTAAGTTCGGGCCGGCCTGGGACCACATCTGAATGAGCTCTGGGCGGTCCGCAATCCAACAATGCCCTTTTGACCGAACCAAACCGCGCATTGATTTCACGGCTGCAATGAGACGGCGCTGGTCAAAGGGCCGTTGAGATCGAAACACCACTGAGGAAATCCCATACTCCTCAGTTTCCGGAGTATGTGGATTCGCGAGCTCATCAAGGTACCCGGGAGCTGCAGCCGACTCCTCAACGTCATAAAGATGCGCATCGAGCACGGCTTCCATCGGAATCTCGCCATTGACCACACGACGTATGCGGGCACGTGGGTTCATGGCGTGAACTGCATCTTCAGTTGCCTGGGCGAGTTCATCACGAACCAGGTCGCATTTCGTCACGAAGATCATGTCGGCAAACTCGACTTGGTCAACGAGCAGCTCCGCAACCGTGCGGTCGTCGTCGGGAGCGGCCTCTAAACCCCGGTCAGAGAGCCGTCCCCGTTTGTGCATTTGCGGCAGGAACGTCGTCGCATCAACCAGGGTCACCATCGTGTCGATCGGAGCGATGCCACCAAGGTGGACCCCGTCGGAAAACTCCCACTCAAACGTGGCGGCGACAGGCATCGGCTCTGAGATGCCCGTTGATTCGATAACGATGTGGTCGAACTTTTGGCTCGCCGCGAGCGACGCCACCGATTCAATGAGGTCCTCCCGCAGCGTGCAACAAATGCAGCCATTGGAGAGCTCGACCATGCGGTCACTTCCGCGCTCAAGGTGCCCCTCACCTGCGATGAGCGCTGCGTCAATATTCACTTCCGAAAAGTCGTTGACAATCACCGCGATCTTGCGGCCCGCGCGGTTAGCCAACAGGTGATTGAGGAGCGTCGTTTTCCCCGAACCGAGGAACCCCGACAAAACCGTCACCGGCGTCGGCCGAAAATCAGCCATGTCGGTATTTCGGACGTTTTCTTTCACCACACCGTCCATATGGCGCTCTTCAAACACTGTGCATCCCCTTAACGTCTCTCCGCGTTAGTCGCAGCACAAAGCTGGACATAACGCACCACTTGAGATGAAGGACGGCAGTCAGCCAAAGCTAGTCAGCCAGTTCCCGGCGCGCTTGACTAACTACACATCCTCCAAAGCGTTAATGATACACAATGTCAATAGTGGCGGTCTTTCGCCCGCCTCAGGCAAATGCGCCTACCTAGTCAAAATCAAGCGCAATGGCATACTGCGCATCCAACGACGCCTTCATCGACTCCATCACATCGTCAGGAACCGCCTTATCCACCCTAAGAACCAGCGTGGCACCAGTTCCGGCCTTGTCCTGCGACAATGCCGCGGCCTCGACGTTGATTCCACGCTCACCCAACTGGGATCCGACGGCACCCAAGGCACCTGGGCGGTCCTTGTAGTGCAGGAACACGTTTCGACCTTCCGCGCGCAGATCCAACCCTCGGTCGTTGATGCGCACAATCTTTTCCACACCATCCAAGCCGGTCAGGGCACCCACGACCGACACAGTGTCGCCCGTATTCGTCACCAGCCGAACCTCAACAACCGAGCGGTGCAACACCGATTCGGCAGCCGTCGTCACGGAAAGTTGAACACCGCGATCCTCAGCAATGGCCGGGGCATTAACAAAGGTCACCTTTTCATCCACCGTGCCCGCGAAGACGCCTCGCAGCGCTGCAAGCCCCAAGGCGTCAACATTTTCGGAGGACAGCTCGCCGCGCGCGATCACTTCCACCGACGTCGTCGCACCATGCTGGATTGCCGACGCCAACACGGCCAGCTTGCGCGTCAGGTTCAACCACAGGGAGACCTCTTCGCCGATAGCACCACCGGAGACGTTCACCGCGTCGGGAACAAACTCTCCCGCGAGGGCAAGCAAGACGGATTTTGCTACATCGGTCCCGGCGCGATCCTGCGCCTCCACGGTCGACGCGCCTAGGTGAGGTGTCACCACAACTTCGGGCCGGTCGAACAGCGGAGAATCCGTGCACGGTTCCGTGGCGTACACGTCCACGCCCGCGCCACGAATGTGGCCGGAATCGATCGCGCGAGCCAGCGCTTCTTCGTCGATAAGACCACCGCGAGCAGCGTTAACGATAATCTGCCCTTTCTTCGCCTTCTCGAGGAGAGCGTCATTGAACATGCCCGCTGTCTCCTTGGTCTTAGGGAGGTGGATGGTGACGAAATCGGACACCGCCATCAGTTCCTCGAGGTCAATGAGCTCAACCCCCAATTGTGCGGCGCGCGCGGGGTTAGCGTAGGGGTCATAAGCAACAATGCGCTCCACGTCGAAGGCCGCAAGCCGTTGAGCAAAGAGCTGCCCGATGTGGCCAAAGCCGACGATGCCCACGGTCTTGCCATAGACCTCGACACCTTTGAAGGACGACCGTTTCCACTCGCCTTGCCGCAGCGATTGATCGGCCTGGGGGATCTGGCGAGCGGCCGCGAGCAGCAAGGTGATCGCATGTTCGCAGGCTGAGTGGATATTCGACGTGGGCGCGTTGACCACCATCACACCACGCTGTGTCGCGCCTTCAATATCAACATTGTCCAGTCCGACGCCCGCGCGGCCGATGATTTTCAACTCTTTGGCAGCGTCGAGAACTTCTTCATCCACCGTGGTGGCGGAACGTACTAGGAGCGCGTCTGCTTCGGGGACGGCGGCCAGGAGCTCGGCACGGTTCGGCCCGTCTACCCATCGGACCTCAACGCCATCTCCCAGCGCCTCGATTGTTGATTGAGCAAGCTTGTCAGCGATAAGAACCACAGGTAAGCAGTTGTGATTCACGATTTGGTCCTCCTAGTAAAACAGCGCACGGTCAAGTGCACTCCGTCGTGTGGGTTGGGGGTGAGCACGTATATGGCCCGGATGATCAGGCGCAGATATACAAAAAGCATAGCCCTCCTACCAGCACATTATGGCGGAATAAGAGGACTATGCTGAATAATATCCCTTTTTGGGGATATTTTAAGCGGTTTCGTCCAGCGGGTTAGCGATCCAGCTCATCATGGAGCGCATGTCTTTACCTGCCTTCTCCAGCGGGTGGTTCGCGTATTCCTCGCGCAGACCCTTCAGACCAGGCTGGCCAGCGTCGACATCCTTGAACATGGCATCGACGAAGGTACCGTCCTGAATCTCGGAGAGAACCTTCTTCATCGACTCCTTGACGTGGTCATCAATGATCTTTGGTCCGGAAACATAGCCACCGAACTCAGCGGTTTCGGAGATCGAGTAGTTCATGTTCGACAGGCCGCCCTCGAAGATGAGGTCCACGATCAGCTTCATCTCGTGGCAGACCTCGAAGAACGCCATCTCCGGTGCGTAACCAGCTTCGACGAGAACCTCGAAGCCCGTCATCATCAGCTTTTCCAAGCCACCACAGAGGACTGCCTGCTCACCGAAGAGGTCGGTTTCGGTCTCTTCGCGGAAGGTGGTCTCGATGACCCCTGCACGTCCAGCGCCGATAGCAGCTGCGTAGGACAGTGCCAGCGCCGTGCCCTCGCCGGTCGGGTCATTTTCCACGGCAATCAACGACGGAACGCCCTTGCCCTCCGTAAACTGGCGACGAACCAGGTGGCCGGGGCCCTTCGGCGCAACCATGCCCACCGTGACTCCCTTAGGAGCGACGATCTTCTTGAAGTGAATGTTCAAGCCGTGGGCGAAGAAAATAGCGTCGCCATCTTTCAGATGAGGTTCGATCTCCTTCTCGAAGATCGCGATCTGCGACGTATCGGGGGCCAGGATCATGATCAGATCTGCCCACTCAGCGGCCTCAGCGTTAGACAGCACTTCGAAGCCAGCTTCTTTGGCCTTTTCCGCGGACTTGGAGCCCTCGCGCAGGCCGATACGAACCTCGACGCCAGAGTCGCGCAGGCACTTAGCGTGCGCGTGGCCCTGTGAACCGTAGCCAATCACCGCTACTTTGCGGCCTTGGATAATGCTCAGATCTGCGTCATCGTCGTAATAAGTTTTGATTGCCACTGTAACTCCTTTCAAGAGTTCCATTTGTCGAGAAGATCATATCATAGGGTGAGATTATCGTTTGGGCATCATGGGATTCGCACCACGACTTAAAGCAACCACCCCCGAATACACTTGTTCGCGGATACCAAAGGGGCGAAGGACATCCAACAAGGCAACCAACTTCCCCGGCTGACCCGTCGCCTCAATGACCACCGATTCAGGCGCCACATCGACCACACGAGCACGGAACAGATTGGCAGCGTCGACGACCTGTGCCCGGTTCTCATTATTCGCCGCAACCTTGACCATGAGCAGCGCACGAGACACCATTTGATCGTCCTTCTGCCGAATCACCTTCAGCACCGGAACCAGTTTATTGAGCTGCTTCGTGATCTGCTCGATGGACACTTCATCTGTTTCGACGACGATGGTGATCCGATTGACTCCCTCCAGATCAGTCGTTCCTGTCGTCATCGAAATGATGTTGAATGATCGCCGGGCGAACATTCCGGACAGCCGAGCAACAATGCCTGGCTGATCTTCCACTAAGAGACTCAACGTATGTTGCATGCCCCTACTCCTCTCCCCCGCCGCGCTGGTCATCGGTTGCTGCGGTGGTTCCTTCCGCTGCCACCCGAGCCTGATCCTCTTCAATAACGTCGCTCACATCAGTGACTGAATCTTCATCAATCATCTGATCTGAGTCGAACAATGGCCGCAGGTTGAGGGCGTACTGGATCTCATCATTCGAGTGTCCCGACGCAACCATCGGCCACACTTGCGCATCCTCACCAACGATGAAGTCAATCACCACCGGCCGGTCATTGATCTCGCGCGCTTTCTTGATCGTCGGCACGATCTCATCTTCCCGAGTAACCCGGAAGCTCGCGCACCCCATCGACTCTGCCAACGACACAAAATCAGGCAGATACTCGCCCTTCGGGTGAAGGCCTGTGTGCGAATAATGGCTCTGGTAGAACAAATTCTGCCACTGACGAACCATGCCCAAGTTGCCGTTATTGATCACCGCAACTTTGATCGGAAGATCATTGACCGCGCAGGTCACCAGCTCCTGGTTGGTCATCTGGAAGCAACCATCACCATCGATAGCCCAGACTTCCTTCCCCGGCGAACCGGCCTGAGCACCCATCGCCGCGGGGACGGCATAACCCATCGTCCCCAGGCCACCCGAGTTCAACCATGTCCGCGGCTGTTCATAATCGACGAACTGCGCCGCCCACATCTGGTGCTGCCCCACACCAGCGCAGTAAATCGCGTCGGGGCCAACTTCGTCGGAAATAGCCTTAATGACGGCCTGAGGAGCTAACTTGCCATCGTCGGGATTCTCCCACCCCAAGGCATAGGTCTCCTGCAAAGAATGAAGATAATCAACCCAACGGCTGCATTCAGGCTGCTTCAGGTTCTTCTTCTCGTACATATCGGTCAGAGACTGAAGAACTTCCCGCGCATCCCCGACGATGGGGACCTCAACCTCGCGAATCTTCCCGATCTCCGCAGGGTCAATATCCGCGTGGATAAACTTCGCCTCCGGAGCGAAAGACTCAACATCACCAGTGACGCGATCGTCGAAACGCGTTCCGATCGCTATAACAACGTCAGCTTTCTGCAATGAAGCGACGGCCGAGACACTGCCATGCATCCCCGGCATGCCCATATGAAGCGGGTGGGAATCGGGGAACGACCCCAACGCCATCAACGTCGTCACCACGGGAATACCTGTCTTCTCGACGAACTCCGCAAGCTCCGCGCTGGCGTTAGCTTTGATCACCCCACCGCCGACGTAGAGCACCGGGCGACGGGATTGCGCAATGAGGTCCACCGCCTGCTTGATCTTCCGAGAGTGCGGCGACGTCGTCGGCCGATAACCAGGAAGCTCCAGCTCAACAGGCCACTCAAACTCAGCGACTTGATTCTGAATGTCCTTCGGCACGTCGACAAGCACCGGACCAGGCCGACCAGTGGATGCCAAGTGGAATGCTTCCGCAATCAGACGCGGGATGTCCTCAACTTTGGTCACCATGAAGTTGTGCTTCGTGACGGGAAGGGTCACCCCGCAAATATCAGCTTCCTGGAAAGCGTCGGTTCCCAATAAGTGCAGCCCCACCTGCCCAGTAATCGCGACGACCGGAACAGAGTCAATGTTGGCATCGGCCAGTGGCGTCACAAGGTTTGTCGCGCCGGGTCCCGATGTCGCAATGCACACGCCAACTTCGCCGGTTGCTTGGGCATAACCGGTTGCAGCGTGGCCAGCACCCTGCTCGTGGCGCACCAGAATGTGATTGAGAGTGGTCGATTCGTAAAGGGCCTCGTAGAGGGGAAGAACAGCGCCACCCGGAAGACCGAAAACAGTCCGGGTACCCAATACCTCGAGGGTACGGACAATAAGCTCTGCGCCGGTGAGCTTCTCTTTTCGGGGTTTCTGAGTGGGTTTGTTGGGTGCTCCCGACTGCGTTGCCACAGTTGAAGCCGCAACCGTCGCCGGAGTGGGCGGTTGAGAGGGGGCGTTCACGGTTTTGTGCTCTCCTCACTGTGTGATCAGGGGTATCAGCCTCAGCGGAACGTTATTCCCGACGGGTGAGCGTGTTGTTGCCATCGTCGCGAGTTCCGATAAAGCATCGGATATGAAAAAAGCCCTTCTCGCGTGGTGCGAAAGGGCGGTGACGAGTAACCAGGAAAGCTAACGCCCTCTCGGTACTACAAGAATGATGGTGGTCATCGTTGCGCTCGTCATATTTAGAACTATAAAGGCACAGACACGTCAGACCAACTAGGACCGCGAGAAATCACCGGAATTGCCCGATAATGGCGCACTATCACCCCCGAATGGTAAGGAACGCGCCCGAAAACGGGAGGACGGCGAGCCACACGAGACCGAACGTCTACTCCTCTACCATCCCCGTGCTGATAGTTCACTGAGAATATTCACGGAGATCTGTGAAAAGATCATTCACATCGTGGCCAACCGCACAATCTCGTGACTAAGTTTAGGTCTATGCCGTTCAAGTTCTATTTGACTTCCATGTGGGAGTGGGTGGCCAACACCGGCCTATCCCTTGCCATCTTGATCTGTATCGCCATACTCATACCGCGCATCGGCCGACTCGTGGTCCGATGGGCGACGATCAAGATGAACGAGCACGAAGAACGGCGCGGAGAGATCGCCGACACCGAAGGTTACAAAGGCCGGCTGGCCATCCTCGGTGCACTGGTCTACATCGCTGAGGCCATCGCCTTCTTCTTTGTCGCCATCCGGATTCTTAAAGATTTCGGATTTTCGACGACGGGCGCGGCCGTTCCCGCAACCGTTGTTTCTGCCGCCGTTGCGTTTGGTGCGCAGAAAATCATCGCTGACTTCCTCGCTGGATTCTTCATCATTACCGAGCGGCAGTATGGCGTCGGTGACTGGGTCATCCTTCAAAATAAGGACGCCCCGGTCGAGGGAACAGTGACGGCTATTACCCTGCGGTCAACGACGGTGCGGACGATCAACGGCCAAGAGGCGGTTGTGCCTAACTCGGTACCGCTGGTGGCCGTTAATGCCTCCTCTGGGTGGGCGAAGGCTCAGATCGACATCCCCGTTCCGCTTACCGCAGGTGACAATACTGAGGACCTGAACGCGCTCTTCGACGGCTGCGTGAACCGCACTTTGGCTAAACCTGAGATCGCGCGCCTCGTCAGCGACGACGCCGATGCCGTGAGCATCCTGCCCGCGCTGGATCTGATTCCACCGACATCGGCGGGCGTTCCGTGGAGCATCCAGTACCGCGTCCTTATCCGCGTCGAGCCAGGACAGCAATGGACTGTTGAGCGTGCTCTTCGGTCAGCCGTCATGGATGAAATGTGGGCATCGTATTCCCGGTCAACTATTGAGAGCTTGCCGGGACTCACTCGGTCTTCGGGAGAGTCGCACGATGCGCATGGTGATGGACGTGGTGACGGGCACCACGGTGGACGCAATGGTGACGGTGCACACGCGTCAAAAGCTTCCGGCACAGACAAGGCGACCAGCGGTGACAACACCCAGGCGTTGGATACAACACGTCGGTGGGCTGCGACGCTGCAACACGAAGAAGACGAATTCGAAGGCCGGCCGACGGCGTCGGATGTGCAAGGGCCTGCGTCGTCAGAGACCGCCTCTGGTGTCGGACCTAATGCCGGTGGCAATGGCAATGGCACTGCCAGCGATTCGGAAACCGTCGTCTTCCCCTCGGCATCAGGCTCAACGGCGGAAACTCGAGTCTTTTCAGCTGAGGACGACACGGCAGCTGCCGAACGTGCTGCCCAGACGTCCGATCATGGGGTTAACCCGACCGACCGGGGTACCAGCAGCGCCGATTCTTCAGACGCAACAACGTCGAAGAAGGCAGAAGACACACGCACGTCGCTAGAAAAAGAAGCGGAAGATGCACAGCAAAATGGGCTGTTCAGAAGGATTTCCTATGAGCGACGGATCCAACGGCTCTTCTCGATCGGGGGACGGTGCCGCGCATCAACCAGTGCCATCGTGCTGGTTCTCATCATCTTGGTGATCCTCCAAGGGCTCACCTATGACGGTGGCGACCGCGGCTCCGGAATACTAGCCCCCTCGTCGTTCCAATCGCGTTCCGACAAGAAGGAGTCTGACGACAAGTCGGAGAGCTCGGCTCCCACGACGCCGGAGTCAAATACTCATTCTGAGAATCCGACCACGGAGCGAGATAGCAACAGCGAGAACGGCAGCAACACTCCAACGACAACCCCGAATCGCACGCAGCCCACGACGACCGCCACGAATACGGAGAACAACCGGAATCAACAGAATTCCACGAATGGAAACCAAAATTCCGGCAATAACGGGAATGCGGGATCCAATTCCAACGGGGACAACTCCGATAACGGAGGAGCCAACCAACAGGACACTGATAGCAGCAACCAGGGCTCAGGGTCCGGCAACTCCAACAGTGGGAATGACAACTCCGGCCAGATGAATCTGAGCCACGGTCAAGGCGACAACAACACAGCATCTACAATGGCCCCATGAGTTCGACTCCGTCCGGCGAGCACACCCCAGGCTCTCACCCACGCCCACACCACGCACGACCAGGTCAGGGTGCGGGCCGACAGGCATCTCGCCCTGCGGCATCCTCACCCCGCACACAAAAGGAAAAGATCAGGACAACGACGACCATCCGTCCCGACAGAATGAACCTCATCGGGGCGATCGTCATGTTCCTGATCTTCCTCATTTTCGTGGGCTATAAACCCGCCTACCTTTTCTGGGTGCTGATCTTCCCTATCCTCTTCGCCGTGTGGGTTCTCCGTGCCCGTACTGAGATCTCACCGACGGGTATTACCGCGCGGTATCTTTTCCGCTCCAGCCGAACACTATCCTGGGATGACTTCTCCGGTATTCAGTTCAGCCGTGGCGGACGAGCCTATGCCGTGCCGAATGGGCCGGATCAAGGGGCGACTGATCAGCCTGCGGAGCGCGAACGCACCAGCCGCTCCAGGCAAAAGCGCAACACCATCGCATTACCTGGAGTGACGTTTAATAACCTTCCGAAGCTTGCCAAAGCCTCCGGCGGACTCATCCCTGACCCTGTTACGCCGGGGCGAAACCGCGATGATGACGAGTTGACCACCGTCAATCGCGACGGGTACGCCGTCGTCAAGACCCGCGAGGAGGCGACGAGGGAGCACAATGCCAAACTCATCGCCGCCGAGATGCAACGACGACGCGCCGCCCAGCACTCCACATCCGACGAAACCTCGGACACAAGCCACCGCGACCAGTCAGACACACCGGAAAAACCTGACCAGGATTAGCAGCGGCTGCCGACCATTCCAGACATCACACTGTTGAGGAGCCAACCCCCATGATCCCCCTACGATCGTCGGTCACTACCCAAGGCCGCAACGCCGCTGGAGCTCGCGCACTATGGCGAGCCGCCGGCTTAAAAGATGGCGACTTTAATAAACCCATCATCGCCATCGCGAACTCCTACACGCAGTTCGTTCCCGGCCACGTGCACCTCAAGGACGTCGGGGACATTGTCGCTGGCGCCATCCGTGAAGCCGGCGGCGTTCCGCGAGAATTCAACACCATTGCCGTCGACGATGGAATCGCCATGGGCCATGGTGGAATGCTCTACTCACTCCCCTCCCGCGAAATCATCTCCGATTCCGTGGAATATATGGTCAATGCGCACGCCGCGGACGCGATCGTCTGCATTTCCAACTGCGACAAGATCACGCCCGGAATGCTCAATGCGGCCATGCGGCTCAACATTCCCGCCATCTTCGTGTCCGGTGGCCCCATGGAGGCCGGAAAAGCCGTCGTCGTCGATGGGGTTGCGCATACTCCGACGGACCTCATTACAGCGATTTCTGCGTCGGCAAACGATAGTGTCGACGACCGAGGGCTCTCTATCGTCGAGAATTCGGCGTGCCCGACCTGTGGCTCGTGTTCGGGAATGTTTACCGCGAACTCGATGAACAGCCTGACGGAGGCGCTCGGGCTGTCACTCCCTGGAAACGGCTCGACGTTGGCTACGCATGCAGCCCGGCGCGCGCTCTTTGAGAACGCGGGCCGGACGATCGTGGACATGTGCCAGCGTTATTACAACCACGATGACGATAGTGTCCTCCCGCGCAAGGTCGCGAATAAGCATGCTTTTGATAACGCCATGACCCTCGATATGGCCATGGGTGGATCGACGAACACTGTTCTGCACATTCTTGCTGCGGCGCAAGAAGGCGACATTGATTTTGATCTCGCGGATATCGACCGTCTGTCCAGGGAAGTTCCTTGTCTCTCTAAGGTTGCGCCGAACTCGAACTACCACATGGAGGACGTCCACCGTGCAGGCGGAATCCCCGCGATCCTCGGTGAACTCAACCGAGGGGGACTACTTCACGACGATGTTCACGCGGTGCATGCGCAGTCTCTGTCGGACTGGCTCGCGACCTGGGATATCCGTACAGATAACCCGACACAGATTGCGTTGGATTTGTTCCACGCTGCCCCTGGTGGCGTGCGAACCACCGTCCCCTTCTCGACGGATAATAAGTGGGACGAGCTCGACACCGACTCCGAAAACGGGTGCATCCGCGACGTTGACCACGCGTACACCGCTGATGGCGGGCTGGTTATTCTGCGCGGGAACCTCGCTGAGGACGGAGCCGTCATTAAGGCTGCCGGAATTGATGAGTCGCTGTGGCACTTCTCTGGGCCTGCCCACGTGTTGGAATCCCAAGAAGATGCCGTCAATGCCATTCTGAACAAGCAGATCAAGCCGGGCGAGGTCGTCGTCATTCGGTACGAAGGCCCCGCCGGTGGCCCGGGGATGCAAGAAATGCTGCACCCCACGGCGTTCTTGAAGGGCGCTGGCCTGGGAACCCAATGCGCGCTGATCACGGATGGTCGCTTCTCTGGCGGTTCATCGGGAATTTCTGTGGGGCACATTTCGCCCGAGGCAGCACATGGTGGGCTGATTGGTCTTATTCACGACGGCGACACCGTTACGATCGACGTCCACAAGCGCCAGCTCACCCTTGACGTGCCCGAGGATGTGTTGGCGGAGCGTCGGGAAAAGATGAACGCCTCTGAGCACCCGTGGCGCCCGCTGAACCGTCAGCGTCGTGTGAGCAAGGCGCTCCAGGCGTACGCATCGATGGCTACCAGCGCTGATACTGGTGCTGTTCGGAAAGTCAACGACCGTCGGTAGTGACAGGTTTCGGGTTCGCCCCTTGTGCAGAACCTGCACGGCCCCTCCGAGCTCAACCATCAGGGTTGAACGCGTGAGGGGCCGACTTTATGGATTAGTTGAATGGGTTTGACTGGGCGACGACGACCCACACCGCTGCTCCCGCGAGCAACCCGATGATCGTGCTGAACCAGCCGCTACCTAGCGGGCGTCGGGCCCAACCGCGAGTGGCATCCACTCCCCACCTTCCGGGACCGCTGAAAGCTACGCCTATGGATAGCGCGGTGAGCAACAGCCACACCTGTACGTGCGGAGCCAAGTTGAACGGTGAGAATGCGCCCGGCTGAAGGTCGATCGAGTACATCGCCATAAAGCTCGATACCGCAACCGCCATGCAGGCACCGAGCGGAGCAAGCACACCCAACACGAGGAACGCTCCGGCGGCAGTCTCGATGATCGGCACGGCCCAGGCGAGAAGCTCATTGCCCTTCATGAAGTAGAAGTCGTTATGCAGACCATCGACGCCAGAGCTGCCTCCTAGCTCGAAGAGAGTTCGGACACCGTAGAACAGCAGCATCGCGCCCAGAGCCAGGCGAATGAGAAAAAGCCCGAAATCGGTGGTTCCGCGACGCGGGTCCTCATCCTCATAGATCTCGTCATCGACATCGACGTCACCAGTGTTATCAATGGGACGGTCGTCCTCCCCCAGTGGGACAGCACCATCCCTGTATTCACCAGCTGCACCGTCACTCGCCATCACGCCGGCAGCCGCCCTGTCATTCTGGCGATCGTCGGCATAGTGGACCCTATCGAGGTGATCACGATCATAAGCGCCTGACGTCGGCATATCGACACGTGTCTCGTTGATCTGCTCATCAGGTCGATCGACGTATGTGTCGTGAGTTCCGTAGCGCTGCGCAGATTCCGAAGACACACGCCTATTCGCCGAGGTCCGGCTCGCCGAGGCAGGCTCTTCCTCGTCCATGGTGGCCATGTCTAAATCCGACACCGGAGCGTTAGCGAAAACGGCATCCTCGTCCGACGACGACCGCGCCCCTGGAATGTCCTCAGGCTGGTCAAACAACGGGTCGTGGTTTTCCGGTTCCTGAGGCTGCTCACGAGGTGTAATCACCTGTGGTGCAGCCCGCCCCGTCAAGGAATAAATGTCACGCCGACCCTGCGGGCGCTGCTCAACCACGGTGAGTTCGTCAGCTGCAAAATCTTCATCAGATCGCGCTTCAGTTTGTGTGTCACCACTAGCGACGTCGTGGGGTGTGTCATGGGGCGCGTCGCGCCCAGATTCATCAGCCTCGCGATCACTTACGCGATCGTCCCTAGGATCATCCTTGCCCGCACGATCCTCCGACGCTGCAGAGGTAGCAGAGCTAGCCGAACTGGCGGGCGTGACTGGCCGTGATCCGGCGACCGTCGGAATGTCGTCTAAATCATCCATTGCTTGAAGATCGTCTAAATCGCGCGAGTCTCTTGCAGCGGAGGCCTCGCGTGACTTCTCATCCCAGGGATCCAGCCCACGATGGTCTATCACACCATAAGACAATGACGGTGCGGACTTTTCTTTCACCTCGCGGGACCCCCCTTCTGCCGACGCGCTCCCTCGCACGGCATCGGCGTTATTCCCCGTCGATGTGGACGTATCCGATGTGGGCGCATCGATCGCGTCGCGGGATTCGCGGTCGGGAATAGAGGTATCAGCTGTAGGGTCGCTAGATTTATTGCGGGACTTTCTTCCGAACATAACCCCACTTTAAAGGTGAACAGGGACACAACGCAGATAATTTACGTGGTGTGTCGACTAATATCCTCGCGACCAGGGATAATGGGACTCACGAGGGTCCCCGTTGTCACCTAATCCGACCTCGACGCCGGCACACTTCCCGACCGTCCATCAGAGTTATCAGTCGATTCACTGCCGGAGGTCGCACCATGCGTTTCAGCCTCAGAGGCGGATGAATCGCCCTGTGCAGATGATCCATCATCCGACGGTTTCTCATCGGAAGAGGCGTCGTGTGAGTCATCATCTGACTCCTCATCGAGCTCTTTCCTGACCGCTTCCCTCAGCTCCGCATTTTCAATATTTGACGCCCTGACAAGGTGACGTAATTGCCGACGCTGCTTCGAGGTAAAGCGCTTCTTCGGATTGTCACGTCGCTCAACTAATTCGCTAATTCGATCACGACGTTCGGCCTCGTCCTCGATGCGGGAATGTCCGCGGAACCAGGCAATCAACAACACAATAATCAGGAAAACGCCCAGGTAACCTAAGGCCGGATATACCGTTGCAATTAGGGACTTGAATCCCAGGAAGCTCAAAACAAAGCCCGCCAATGTGACGCCGATGAAAATAATGCGGAATTTCTCGGGGCGCTTGGCGGATAGCCGTCGTCCCAATGAATAAAACATTCCAATGGCGGTATTGAAGATCATGCCGTAAATAACCACAGCCATGACCCAGCCCAAGCCGCCGTTGATGTTATTCACCAGCGAAAGCATCGGTAATGCGTCATCTTTAACAGTTGCCGTGGAGCACAACAAAGCAACTGCGGAAATGGTGAGCAAAATACCGAAGGTGAGGCCACCGAAGAAGCCTCCCCAGCCCGCCTCACGCGGGTACAGGTGCGAACCGCCGATAACAATGGCCATGGACACCGAGAGAATTAATGACAGGCCCACATAGTTCAGACTCGACAATGCAAAGTTCGGGAAACTATTGGGGATTGATGAGGCTACCTCACTGAGGTGCCCCCACGAATCGCTGCGATCAACGAAGGAATAGATCGACGCTGCCACAACGAAAACGATAATAAACGGTGTAATACCACCGATGACGGCAGAAACTTTATCAACGTCCAACATGCCAGCCGCTAACACGAGCACCAGCATGATGACCGAACCGACCCACACTGGCCAGCCCAGCTGCTGTTTAAGGTTCTCCCCCGCACCCGCGAACATTACGAAACCAATACAAAACAGGGTGGCAATAATGGCGAGATCGAGAAACTTCGATACCCACGTAGGCAACGAGCCGGACAATACTTCATTGTGCTCATCAGCCATGTAATAGCTGCCCAGTTGGAGCACTGTGTACCCCGTTGCCGCCATAATGACCGCGGCAAGAATCGCACCCAGAATTCCCCACGTTCCATAGGACACGAAATATTGTTGGATCTCCTGGCCCGACGCGAAACCCGCACCAACAATTAATCCAACAAAGGACAACGCAATACTTATTGTGCGTTTAACCACTGATCTAACTTTCTATCTATTCCGAATTTAACGATCGATTGATATTCCCGATGTCATTACTTCACCGGGGTGCTTGACACCGTGGAACTTGAACCAGTCTCTCCCCCGGCGCTGTCTTTAGCATCTGTATCCGGCTCATCGATCTCTTCGGGTTCAGGAGCCTCATCGGACTTAGTATCACTCGTCACGTCGTCGCGGATAAGTTTCCGGAGTTCGTCATCTTCCAGGTTCGAGTCCCCGATCAGGTGCCGGAGCCGACGAGCCTGCTTCGACGTAAACCGCACATTCGGATCGAGCTTGCGCTCGGCAAGTTCACGCGCTTCTTGGCGACGGCCGCCTTCGTCGTGCATCGCAGTCCGTCCCCGGAACCACGCAATGAACAGCAACGCGATGAGCACGAACCCGACGTATCCCATGATCGGGTACACGCTGGACAGCAACGTTTTGAATCCGAAGAAGCTGACGGCGAAGCCAATCACGGTGACGACCGTAAACACGATCCGGAATTTCTCCGGGTGATGTGCAGTCAGGCGACGACCCAAGGAATAGAACAGGCCCAGGCAGGTGTTAAAGATCATCCCATAAATGATCAGGGACATGACCACACCTAAGGCTGGGTGAATGTCGTCGACCAGCGTCAGCATGGGCAGGTCAGACCCCTGAACGGTCTTGATCTTCAGAAAGAGCGACAGGGTGCTGATGATGAGCAGCACACCAAACGTGATGCCTCCCACGAGCCCACCGAGGCCGGCTTCGCGCGGGTAGAGATGAGAGCCACCAATAACGATGGCCATCGCCACGTTGACCATAAGAACCAAGCCCGCGTAGTTCAGGGCGCTGATCCACCAATTCGGAAGATTGGTATCGACGTTCTGGGTGAGCGGTTCAAGGTTCGACAAGCTTCCGTCGGTGTGCGTATATGCCCATATTGCCGCACCAACAAGGGCGACCACGATGAACGGCGTGATCGCTCCGATCACTGTGCTGACGCGATCGGCATCAAGCATGCCTGCGGCCAACACGAGAACCAGCAGAATCGCCGACCCCACCCACGATGGAATTCCGAACTGCTGGTTGAGGTTGGATCCACCCCCGGCCAGCATGACGAAGCCCACGGAAAACAGTGTGAAGACAATGCCGATATCCAGGATCCACGAGACCGTTTTCGTACCGATGGTCCGTAGGACACCAGCGTGTTCATCAGCTTGGAAGTAGCTTCCCAGCTGCAACACGATCATTCCGGCAGCGGACATCAAGACCGCTACGATAACGGCCCCCCAGATCCCCATTTTTCCGAAGGCCACGAAATACTGGAGTACTTCCTGACCAGATGAAAAGCCGGCGCCGACGATAAGGCCGACAACCGACATAGCAACAGCAATTGTTCTTTTGAACATCGAATCCTCAAGAAAGGGTTGATTAGCTTTCTATTGAGGAATCATACCGGCCGAGGCACCGCAACTAATAGTTAGCGCAACGCCTTAACTGCATTTCTCCACGATAAGCTGCTGAACACGAGCCGGATCAGCCTTGCCCCGCGTAGCCTTCATCACGGCACCGACGATAGCGCCCGCTGCTTTGGTCTTGCCGCCCTTGATCTTCTCGACAATGTCCGGGTTAGCCGCCAGAGCCTCGTCGACAGCCTTCTCAAGGGCACCGTCGTCGCGAACCACTTCAAGCCCACGATCCTTAACAACATTGTCGACGACGTCCGCGCTCTCGGGATCGTCAACGTTCTCCTTACCTTCGCCGGCAAGGACGCCATCGATGGCGGAACGGGCCAGCTTATTGGTCAGCTTCCCATCGGCGACGAGCTTCGCCACGCGAGCAACCTGACGAGGGCTAATGGTCAGCGCATCCAGCTCGACTTCCTGCTCATTCGCCTTTTGCGCAAGATAGGACACCCACCACGAGCGAGCCTCAGTTGGCGTAGCGCCGGCTTCCACCGTGTCAGCCACGAGATCCAAGGCGCCCGCGTTCACGAGATCGCGGAGCTCCTCGTCGGAAAGCTTCCATTCCTTCTGAATCCGGGCACGACGTACCCACGGAAGCTCGGGCAGCGTCGCACGAATTTCTTCCACCCATTCAGATGGAGCGACGACGGGCGGCAAGTCGGGATCGTTGAAGTAGCGGTAATCCGCCATCGTTTCCTTCGGACGGCCCTTCGACGTCGTGCCGTCGGTCTCCTGGTAGTGCCGTGTCTCCTGAACGATCTCGACGCCGTGCTTCAGGCACTGAGCCTGACGCTGCATCTCAAACCGCACAGCCTGTTCCACCGAACGCAGCGAATTGATGTTCTTTGTCTCCGTACGGGTGCCGAATTCTTCCGTACCGATCGGCCGCAGAGACAGGTTCGAGTCAACACGCATCGAGCCCTGGTCCATGCGGGCGTCCGAGACCTTGAGGGCCTTCATCAGATCGCGCACGGCTGTGACATACGCACGAGCAACCTCCGGTGCGCGCTCGCCCGCACCCACGATGGGCTTGGTCACGATCTCGATCAGTGGCACACCAGCGCGGTTAGCGTCGACAAGGGATTTTGTTGCACCAGCGATACGGCCACCCTGCCCACCGATGTGGGTCAATTTACAGGTGTCTTCCTCCATGTGGGCGCGCTCAATCTCCACGCGGAACGTCGAGCCATCGTCGAGCTGAACATCCAAATAGCCGTCGTATGCGATGGGCTCGTCGTACTGGCTGATCTGGTAATTCTTCGGCTGATCCGGGTAGAAGTAATTTTTTCGCGCAAACCGCGACCGCTCGGCGATAGAGCAATTGAGGGCTAAACCAATTTTGATTGCCCATTCGACGCCCTTCTTGTTCACCACGGGCAAAGCACCCGGCAAACCTAAACAGCACGGGTCGGCGTGGGAATTAGGGGCGTCACCGAACTCAACCGAGGACGACGAAAACATCTTCGATTTCGTCGCGAGCTCAACGTGAATTTCCATTCCCATAACGGGATCAAACTGCGCGACGACGTCGTCATAGTCCATAACATCGTCGGAATAATCCTGAATCGACTGAGCGGGAGAAGTCATAACCAACAGTGTAGCGCCAGAGTGTTCAACAACTTGTAAAGGGACAACAGAGCCGAACGCCTACACGTCGTTGCGGTCGAGGATGTCGCGCAACACATCGTCGTCAATATTCGACTCGCCGATGAGGTGCCGGAGCTGGCGCTTCTGTTTAGAGGTGAACCGCTTGGTGGGGTCCAACTTCCGCTCAGCTAATTCATGCAGCTTCCGACGTCGATCCCCCTCTTCCTGAATCTGGATCCGCGATTTCCTCCACGAATAAACCAACACAATCATGAGGACGACACCGACATATCCCAAGATTGGATAGACATTCGACACCAGCGTTTTGAACCCGAAGAAGCTGATCACGAAGGCCACCAGGGCTGTCACAACGAGCGTCGGGCGGAAGCGTTCCTCATGGTTCGCAGTCAACCGACGGGCCAGAGCGTAGAAAACGCCCAGTGCTGTATTGAAGATCATGCCGTAAATGACAATCGACATGACCCAACCGAACGGGCCGTTGAAATTCGATGCGAGAGCAAGCATCGGAAGGTCCGCATCTTTAACATCGTCGACCTTCACGTACAGCGAGAATGCGATGACGATCAGCAGGAACCCGAAGATCAGGCCTCCGAGGCCGCCACCAATTCCGGCCTGGCGCGGGTAAAAATAGGAACCCCCGATCACGATGGCCATGGACACACCACAAATAAGGTTGAAGCCCACGTAGTTGAGCGCCGAAATCCACCAGTTGGGCAGATTCGTATTAATGGTGGCCGCGGACGCATCTAAGTGGCTGTAGTCGGGGTGAATTCCGATTAATGTCACCAGCCCGACAATCGTGATGCAAACAATGATGAACGGCGTAATCGCTCCGATAATGGCCGAGACTTTAGAGATATCCAGCATCCCTGATGACAGGACGAGGGCCAGAAGAATTGTCGCGCCGACCCACGTCGGTAGGCCAAATTGCTGGTTGAGGTTAGAGCCCGCACCCGCGAACATCACGAACCCGAGCGAAAACAGGGTGACCAGGATGCCGATGTCCAAGAAGATGGCCAGGAACTTGGTCGCGGAACTGTCAATGACTCGTTTGTGCTCTTGAGCTCGGTAATAGCTACCGAGGATAAAGACAGAGGTGCCGGCAATGCTCATCAAGATCGCCGCGAGGACAACGCCCCACAAGCCCCAGCGCCCAAAGGCGACGAAAAACTGCAGCCCCTCCTGCCCAGAGGCTGTTCCCGCGCCAACGATCAGCCCCACAAAAGCTAAAGCGATCGAAAGCGTATTTCTGAACATGAGGGGTTCTCCTTGGAACAAAATCACCAGAGAGCCGGGACGGCTCGACTACCACCGGCAAAGGTTACTCGACCGCGGGGACAAAAACCGCCATTTAACATGATCGCTCGCATTTGTAACACACAATTAATGAAAAAATATGATGGCTGTCACAGCGGCTCCATAGGGTAAAAGAATGAATCCGCTCCCCCGCCGACAAACGTCGAAAAGCCAGCAAAACTCGTCGACGACACCGGTTGCGACACTGGTTGCGACGAGACCACAACAATTACCTCGCCGCAGACGACTATGGGCGTCGATGATGAGCACGCTCGTCCTGCTTATTGCCAGTGGATACGCGCCGGCCACGCGCACAGCGCACGCTGAGCCGCCAGCGCCCAACCGGGATATTTCCGTCGCTCCCGAATCAAATACCGACTACCGCCCGGACATGACGGCGGTACAGACGGACTCGTACTCCGTGTCCACCGCGAACCCTGTCTCGACGGCTGCCGCCCGCGATGTGTTGGCCGCCGGTGGAACCGCTGCTGATGCGTTGGTCACAGCGCAACTCGTGTTAGGGCTGGTAGAGCCTCAATCGTCAGGGATCGGCGGAGGTGGCTACATCCTGTACCATGACGCGGCGAGCGACTCTGTCACCGCCATCGATGGCCGTGAAACCGCACCCGATAACGCATCCGACACCTATCTGTCGCAGATATCCGCCACCGACACCCGCGCACCCGAGCCCGACGCGCGACGTTCCGGCAGGTCAATCGGCGTACCGGGGATCATGGCCGCCTTAGGCACCCTCCACGCGCAACACGGGAAAACGCAGTGGGGCGACCTTGTCCAACCTGCCATCACCCTGTCTGAAAATGGTTTCGACATCAGCCCACGCCTCGCGACAACGATTGAGGACAATGCTGCCGACCTCGCCCGCGATCCGGAAGCCGCGGCCTATTACCTCAACCCGGATGGAACCGGAAAGAAAACCGGGACGCGTCTCACCAACCCGGCCTATGCCAAAACACTCACATCCCTCAAGGTCAATGGCCCACAAGCGCTATATACAGGGAAAATAGCCGACGACATCGTCGCCCGAGCACGCAGCGAACACGGCGGAACAACACCATCGTCCTTAACGACGGCTGATCTCGCGAAATATAACCCCACTGTTAAACAAGCGCTGTGCGGCCCCTACCGCACCCATATTGTCTGTGGCGCACCGCCATCCACCTCGGGCGGCGTCACAGTAGCATCTACGCTGGGGATTCTTTCTCACGCGGATCTGTCCGCGATGAAGCCACTCAAGGTCGACAACAATGGTGGCGTGCCCTCCCCTGAGGCGGTCCATATCATTTCTGAAGCGGAGCGCCTCGCCTACGCGGACCGCGACGCCTACCTTGCCGATACCGCTTTTGAGAACCTCCCCGATGGCGATTACACGAAATTACTCAACCCGGAGTACCTGGCGCAGCGGTATTCGCAGATCAATCCAGAAAAATCCATGGGAACAGCGAAAGCCGGAACCTTCGATACGGACCACGCCCGCGGTGAGGATCAGCCCGAACACGGAACCAGCCACATTTCCGTCGTCGATTCTTATGGGAACGCTGCCAGCATGACAACAAGTGTGGAATCGGCATTCGGCTCATTCCACATGGTCGATGGGTTCATGTTGAACAACCAGCTCACCGATTTTGAGGCCACACCTCGCGACGACGACGGTCAGCTCAAAGCAAACCGAGTTGAGGGCGGGAAACGGCCACGGTCGTCGATGTCCCCCACGATCGTGTACACCATGACGAAGACCGGCGAGCGGGGAGATCTCTATGCCGTCGTCGGGTCTCCCGGTGGAGCGGTCATCCCGCAATTTGTCATCAAAACACTGATCGGCATCCTCGACTGGGGACTTGACCCGCAGCAAGCCGTCGCTCTGCCGAACTTCGGCGCCCGAAATAAACCGGAAACCGGCATTGGTGGTGAACATCCAGACATCGGCCATGATGGACAAGCTACGCCAGAGGCTCAGGAACTGGTCGACGGTCTCACGCGTCGAGGGCACACCGTCAACCTCGACGAACAATCAAGTGGACTATCCGCCATTGTCCGCACTCGCGACGGGCACCTCCTCGGCGGAGCGGATCCGCGTCGGGAAGGAGCCGTCATGGGCGGGTAATGCCCGCGTGGGCGGGTAGCTACCGGAAGATGATTATCCGAACAGGGCGGCCGCGGCCTCGTACCGCTCGATCGGAACAACCTTCAGCGTGCCCACGGCATCCTGGAGGCTGACCAGCCCGATGTTCTCTCCCTGGAGGGAAGCGACGGTTCCGTACTTACCTTCGTGAGCTGCGCGGCAAGCGTGAACACCGTAGCGCGTGGCCAGGACGCGGTCATAAGCCGTCGGCGTACCACCGCGCTGAATATGCCCCAACACCGTGGTACGGACATCGTGGCCCAGGCGCTCATGGATAGCGTCGGCAACTTGCTGGCCAACGCCGGTGAAAACCTCGTGACCGAACTGGTCAATCCCGCCAGCCTTCAGCTCCATGGTGCCTTCTTTCGGACGGGCACCCTCGGCAACGACGACGATTCCGTACTTCTCCCCCATCTGGAAACGACGCTCCATGGCTTTACAGATCGCGTCGATATCAAACGGAACCTCGGGGATCACGGTGTAGTGAGCACCGCCGGCCATACCTGCGTGGAGCGCAATCCAGCCCACATGCCGGCCCATGACCTCCACGACCATCACACGATTGTGCGACTCCGCGGTGGTGTGCAAACGGTCAATCGCATCAGTGGCGACGGACACCGCGGTGTCGAAACCGAAGGTGTAGTCCGTCGCGTTAACGTCGTTATCGATGGTCTTAGGGACGCCGACCACCGGGATTCCGTTTTCGTGGAGCCAGAGAGCACCTTTCAGCGTTCCCTCGCCGCCGATGGGGATCAACGCGTCGACCCCCGCGTTCTCTAAGTTTTCCTTAATCTGTTCAATTCCTTCGCGGAATTTGTCAGGGTGTAAACGGCCCGTGCCCAAGATAGTTCCGCCCCGGAGGAGAACCCGGTCAATCTCCTCATCGTCGTAGAGCTGAATTCGGCGATCCTCGAGGAGCCCCACCCAGCCATCTTCATAGCCGACCACGGTGGAGCCATATTCAGAACTCGCGGTGCGGACAATTCCACGAATCACCGCGTTCAGTCCCGGGCAATCACCACCGGAGGTAAGAGTCGCAATACGCATAGTGACTACCCTAGCCGGATCGCCGGCGCGTTGCCTATCCGGGACCACCTACTACTTTCCGCGCGTTGCAGCTGTTGTTCCTTGGAATTGCGTAACGACGACCAAACCGATCAACAACACCGCTGCCGGGAAAATCATCGTCCAACCCAATGACGACACTGGGTCGGTATGCTGCATGAACACGTCGAGCGTCGCTGCAACGGTCGCGGAACCGATCACTGAACCAACTTGGCGCGTGGTGTTGTACACACCTGAACCCGCGCCTGTTTTTTCCATCGGGAGGTCGCGCATGGTGGTCGTCGAATTGGGCGCCCACACGAACGCGTTGCCCAACCCCTGCAGAGCGATGGGCACAAACATCCACCACACGGACGTGTCCGGCTTCATCACGAGGAAGTAGCAGAGCATGGACAGCGTCATGAAGGTAAATCCGGTCAGCGATAGCCGACGCGGTGGCACCGTATCTGACAGACGGCCGACGAACGGGGATAGCAAACCTGATATCAGAGCCATCGGCACCATCATCAGGCCGGCCTTCAAGGCCGACATGTGGTGGAACTGCTGGAAGTAAATCATGATCGGGACCATCGGACCTGCCACAGCGAAGCCCATCGTCGTGATCGAAATATTCCCCACCGAGAAATTCTTGTCCTTAAAGAGCGACAGCGGGACGAGCACTTCGACGCCGCGCTGAGCGCCCCACTTTTCGATCATGATGAAAATACCGAAGACGACGACGGACGCTGCGATCATGATCCAGATCCACGGTGCCCAGTTTGCGTTGCCACCCTCTTGGAGCGCGAAGACCAGCAAGAACACCGCGATGACAGAGGTCACGATGCCGCCCCAGTCGTAGCCGTGGTTTCTCGTCGGCAATTGTGGCACCCACTTGAGCACCATGATGACTGAGACCACACCGATCGGGACGTTAACGAAGAAAATCCATTCCCAGCCGATCCACGTGGTGAGTAACCCACCGAGAACCGGGCCGGCCAAACCTGCCATTCCGGCGGTGGCACCCCACAGTCCCATGGCGGCACCGCGACGCTCACGAGCGAAGATTCGGTTAATCACGCTCATGGTTTGAGGGGTCAACAGAGCAGCACCCAGCCCCTGAACAGCACGCGCGGCGATCAGCCAATGAATATCGGGTGCTAAACCACAGCCCAGGGACGAGAGAGTGAAGACGACCATGCCGGCGACATAGACGTTCTTCGGCCCGATCTGATCCCCCAGTCGGCCTGTGACCAGCAGTGGGACTGCATAGGTCAGGAGGTACACCGACGTGACCCACAGCACTTGGCTATAGTCGGCATTCAGCGCACTCTGAAAATCAGGGGTTGCCACTGCCACAATGGTCTGATCCAGAAGGATCATAAAAAAGCCGATGCAGAGCGCCACTAGCGCGCGCCACGCGTCTTTTTCTGGGATCATCCCTTGGGGTTGTCCCGCCTGAGCGGAGGTGGCTGAGGGATTATTCGTTGCTGTGTTGGTCGTCGTCTCTTGGTGCGACGATCCGTTGAGGTTACCAGTCAAAAAAGCTTCCTTACCTCTTAATTATTCACCACTATTTATCTACTCATCGCTACAAAAGAAAAGAGTGAACGCTGACGGAATTTCGGGGTTGCTATCCCGTGAAAGTCAGCGCATGTGTCCGCTGAGCCTTCACGGAACTACCCGAAACTACTCGAAAAGCGAACTATTTAAGGTGAAAGCCGTGCCTCCAGCATTGACTTCACCTAGTCCATCCAGACAGGTTACGCGCACATAAAGATCATCGCGAAACCTTAATTCGGGTCCGCGATCAGATGGTGACCACGGATCTTGGGGTCGTACATCAAGCTATCGAGGCACCACCCAGAGCGCTCCCTCGCCAGACTCATTAGCACGCATCGTCGGCTGAGAAACATCGCCATGCTGGACGACACTCGACGTCATCGGCAACGAACTCCGGAACGGAGCCATTAAATCCAAGCTTTCGATCTCAGATTCCGGCACCCACACCAGTTCAATGGATTCATTATTCTTGTGCACCTCAAGTGGATGAGAGGCAAAGGCGGACACGGTCGTATATGTCCACTCGCGCACACTGGGGTCCATGAGCCCTACCCAACGCTTCCCCGTCAGTGAGGTGTACCAGGGCAAACGCGGCCATTCTTCAGCTGGCGCCCTCCGCACCGCATAATCCACGGGGACCCGCGTCGTCACTTGTTTTTGTACGACGGTGACATCGTCGGGATTGAGACCGGCTTCTTCAATGGCTTCACGTAACGCGGCTTCTTCGACTGTTTCATCCGCATCACGTGCCCCGCCCGGTACACCCCAGGTGAGAGGCATTGATGTCCACTCGGCACGATATTGCATGAGGACCATGGGAAGACCATCAGGCCCCGGCGCTCGGAGCAACAATCCCGCTGCTCCTTCGACTCCCCAGAAGCGCGCACCGTTTGCTTGAATTGCCCAACCGTCTCCACTGTGGTCCATAGGCCCTAACCTACTCTTGTGACTCTCCCGAGCGAGCAGCCTCATATGCAGCACCGACGCGATACAGCCGATCATCCTGGTGTGCTGGGGCCATAATCTGCAGGCCAACGGGAAGATTCGTATCGGAGGCCAGCCCCGACGGAACAGACATACCGCACAGGCCCGCAAGGTTCAGCGGCAGCGTGCACAGGTCGAATCGGTACATCGAAATGGGGTCATCGACCTTGGTGCCCAACTTGAACGCCGTCGTCGGCGTCGTCGGAGAGACCAGCACATCGACCTTCTCGTACGCCTTGGCAAAATCGCGAGCAATCAGCGCACGGACACGCTGAGCCTGCAGGTAGTAGGCGTCATAGTATCCGACAGAGAGCGCATACGTTCCCAGGATGATGCGTCGCTTGACCTCGGAGCCGAAGCCCTCTTCACGGGACAGCTCCATCACGTCGTTGGCCGAGTGATGGCCATCATCACCGACACGCAGACCGTAGCGCATGCCGTCGAACCGGGCGAGGTTCGAGCTCACCTCACACGGAAGAATGAGGTAGTACGCGCTCAAGGCGTCATCGAAGTGAGGACAATCCACATCTACGACCTCCGCACCCAGGCGAGAGAGCGTGGCCACGGCTTCGTTATAGGACTCGAGGACGCCGTCCTGGTAGCCATCGCCAGCCAATTGCTTCACGACGCCGACCTTCAAGCCGGACAGATCCCCCTTCGCGCCCTCGCGAGCGGCCTGAACCACCGGCGCAACGGGGCGGTTGACCGAGGTTGAATCGTGCGGATCGTATCCAGCGATGACCTCGTGCAACAGGGCGGTATCCAGCACTGTGCGGCCGGTCGGGCCACCCTGATCAAGCGACGACGCACACGCAACGAGGCCATACCGCGACACTGTGCCGTAGGTCGGCTTCACCCCGACGGTGTTGGTCAGCGCCGCTGGCTGGCGGATAGATCCACCGGTGTCGGTACCGATCGCGAGGGGTGCCATTCCCGACGCCAACGCTGCGGCCGAGCCACCGCCGGAGCCACCTGGGGTCCGGGCAAGATCCCACGGATTGTGCGTCGGCCCATACGCGGAGTTTTCCGTGGACGACCCCATGGCAAACTCGTCCATGTTGGTCTTTCCGACGATAGGGATACCGGCCTCACGCAGACGCTTCGTCACCGTCGCGTCATACGGGCTCATGTACCCTTCAAGGATTTTCGACGCACACGTCGTCGGCGCGTCCGTCGTCGTAAAGACGTCTTTTAAGGCTAAAGGAACACCGGCGAGGGGTGATGACGGCTTCTCGCCGCGAGCGATACTGTCATCAACTTTCTTGGCCGCCGCAAGAGCTTCGTCGGCAGAAACATGCAGGAAAGCGTGGATATCGCCGTCGATCTGTGAAATACGATCCAGGTGCGCCTGGGTCGCTTCCACCGAGGACACGTCGCCGGAATGGATTTTTTCCGCCAGATCCGCCGCGGTGTACGTCGTTAAATCGTCAGCATTGAAGTTCGCAACGCGATATGTGGTCTCCATGGTTTACTCCCCCAGAATCCGCGGTACTTCGAAACGGTCACGCTGGCTAGCCGGGGCCTGATCCAAGGCCTGCTCAGCCGTCAACGTCGGATGAACTTCATCCTCGCGCATAACACCGGCAAGATCAGAGGGATGGCTCATCGGCTCAACGCCCTCGGTATCAACATTCGATACTTTCTGGACGTGCTCGATAATGCCGTCGATCTGGTCAGCGAATTCATTCAGCTCGTCGTCGGTGAGAGAGAGCCGAGACAAGCGCGCAAGGTGCGCGACCTCGTCGCGGGAAATAGAAGACACAGTGGTTCCTTCACCTGGTGTGACAATGATGACTCCCCTAGCTTAGCCGGTTCCGGGATTCATGTGGCCTTAGGGGGACGGCCGCCGACGCTGGCCACGCGAACCGGGGCACGACGGCAAGGAATGCACCAATCTGTCTATTTCTGTCACCCGGTTCCCACGCGTGTCACAGAGAACGCCTACACTGTCTAGTTGATCACAGGCAATGATCACACCGCACCGTCGAATAAAGGGTTTTCTATGTCGTTCCTCCTCCGCGTCTTCCTGCCTGATGCTCCCGGCAGCTTAGGCCGTCTTGCCGCATCCATCGGTGAGGTCGGCGGAGATATCCGCAGCGTCGATATCGTCAGCCACAATTTTTCCGACGGTGCCGTTGTGGACGATATTGTCATCGATCTCCCGCCCACGTCCCTGCCCGACACCCTCATTACCGCAGCTCAGCAGGTCGACGGCGTCGAGGTCGATTCCATCCGCCCATTCTCCGGGTCGGTGAACCGTTCCGGTCAGGTCGCCATGTTGGCCTCGATCGCCCAAGCACCATCCCGAAGCAAGGCTCTCCAGCTTCTTGTCGACGGACTTCCGACGACGATGTCGGCGGGCTGGGCCATTGTGCTGAGCGGGCGGACCGATGTGCATCGCGTTGCTGCATCCATGGCCGCCCCCGAGGATGATGGGCGCATCCTTCAGTCCACCCCGGTGACGACGGCCCGGTGCCTCGACCGCGAGGATGACGATTGGCTGCCCGAAAGCTGGACGGTTATGGATTCCGCGCTTGCTGCCGCACCGATTAGCGACAAGGACGACGTTCTTGTCATCGGCCGCCCGGGCGGGCCGGATTTCCTTGCCGGTGAGGTTGAGCATCTCGGCAAGCTCGGCACCATCCTGAACGCAATGATGGACTAGTGGCCTACGACTTGAGGAAGTACGTGTAGGCCACAGAGTCCGTGACCTCCTTGAACTGGTACCCCAGCTCTTGCATGTGATGGTCGAAATCATCGTCCGACCCATCGCCCGCCGGGTTCTCCGTGTCATCGAATCCGCAGAGCACGCGGCCGTAATCCATACCGTGGCTCCGGTAGTGGAAAAGGCTGATATTCCAGTGCGTGCCCAGAACCTTCAGGAAGTGGAGCAAGGCACCGGGGTGCTCCGGGAACTGGATGGAGAACACGCGCTCGTTGAAATGCCTTGGGGCGCGCCCGCCGATCATGTAGCGGACATGTTCCTTCGCGGCATCGTCGCTGGATAAATCGACGACGTCATAGGAGCGCTCCTGCAAGTCCGCGATGATGTCATCGCGCTCTTGATCTCCCTCGTGGAGCTGAACACCCACGAAGATGCGGGCACGATCATGGTCATCCACGCGGTAGTTGAATTCCGTCACCGACCGCCCGCCGAGAACCTGACAGAACTCGAGGAACGCACCTTTACGCTCCGGAATAGTCACACCCAGAAGCGCTTCGCCATGTTCACCCAGCTCAGCACGTTCGGAAATGTACCGGAGGCCATGGAAATTCAGGTTCGCACCAGAGAGCACGTGGGCCAGCCTCTCACCATGCACTCCATGGGTCGTCACGTATTTCTTTAACCCCGCGAGAGCAACGGCCCCCGATGGCTCAGCCACCGCGCGAGTGTCGTCGAAAATATCTTTGACGGCAGCACTGATTTCGTCGGAATTGACCGTGATGACCTCGTCGAGATTATCCCGGCACACGCGGAAGGTCTCGTCACCGATGCGGGCGACTGCCACACCTTCCGCATACAAGGACACGCGGTCTAATGTGACGGGCTCGCCGGCCTTCATAGCCGCGGTCAAGCAGGCCGAGCCCTCAGGCTCCACACCGATAACGCTGATGCGCGGGTTCAGCTGCTTCAACACGACGGCCACGCCAGCAGCTAGACCACCGCCACCGACGGGAACGAAAACACGGTCAACTGTCGACGCTTGCTGGAAGATTTCCAACCCGATGGTCCCCTGACCAGCGATGACATGCGGGTCGTCGAACGGAGGGACGAAAACCCGGCCCTCGGATTGGGCAATTTCAGAGGCGCGTTCCTTGGCCTCGTCGAAGTTGTCGCCGAAGAGGAGGACCTCGCCGCCGAAGTTCCGGACCGCATCGACCTTAATCTGCGGGGTCATCGTCGGCATAACGATGAGTGCCGAGACATCCATGATGCTGCCGGACAAGGCGATACCCTGCGCATGGTTACCTGCCGAGGCAGTGACCACGCCACGGCGTTTCTCGTCGTCGGTGAGGGCCGCCATGCGGGCGTAGGCGCCGCGGACCTTGAAACTATGGACCGGCTGGGTGTCCTCGCGCTTGACATAGACGTCATTGCCCAACCGCTGCGACATCCGCGGCATCGGCTCCAGCAGGGTCCTCTCCGCGGCGTCATACACAGGAGCTCGGACAACCAGGCTCAAATAATCAGAATTGGAAGGGTGGGGGTTCTGGGCGGGGGACATTGTGTTACTCCTGAGTGTCGTCTATCTCATGTCGTCTATGTCGTCGTTAGCATCATGACCGAAAAGTCGGCTAAAGGGAAAGCCGCTGCTTAAGCCGGGTCACTCACATGGCCTGTTTCTAAAAGCTCTTTAAATTCGTCCTCGTCGAGAATACGCAACCCGAGGTCCCGTGCCTTCGTCTCCTTCGATCCAGCATTAGCCCCGACCACGACATAATCCGTCTTCTTGGACACGGACCCCGCTGCCCGACCTCCCCGAGAGATGATCGCTTCCTTCGCCGAGTCGCGCGTGAAGTCCTCCAAAGTACCTGTGACGACGACGGTCGTGTTCTCCAAAGTCTGAGGTTGCGCCTGCTGCTGGTCTTCCTCCATGCGGACACCGGCCGCGGCCCAGGCGTCGACAATTTTTATATGCCAATCGACGGCAAACCATGAGCGCAACGACGCCGCGATGATGCTGCCCACTCCATCGATCCGCGCCAATTCTTCCTCGGACGCGTTACGAATGGCGTCGAGAGAGCCATACTTGGTGGCCAGCGCGCGGGCAGCTGTAGGGCCCACGTGACGAATGGAGAGCGCCACGATAACCCGCCATAGCTCGGTGGATTTCGCCTCCTCGAGGTTTTTCAGCAACGCCTTCCCCGTCGCATTGACCTTCCCAGCCTTGGTAGTAAACACCGAGGTCATCAGAAGATGGGATTCATCGAGATCAAAGAGTTCGGACTCGTTAGTCAACGCTCCCGACCTGATCAGATCCTGGATACCCGACACGCCCAAGGCATCGATATCGAAGGCGGACCGGCCGGCCAAATACGTCATACGGGCGAGCAACTGACCGGGGCACCCTTGTGTATTAGGGCATCTCCAATCAGCGTCATCCGCCTTGGCCTGCACCAACGGTGTGCCGCACTCAGGGCAGACAGTAGAGAACACGAATGGTTTTTCGGACCCGTCACGCGCATCCGCCACCGGGCCCAGGACTTCAGGGATGACCTCACCGGCCTTGCGGATGGTGACCCTATCACCGATCAGCACACCTTTGTCGTGAACTTCCGATGGGTTGTGCAGCGTCGCCCGAGCAACCGTTGACCCGGCCACCAGGACGGGATCCAGCACGGCGTACGTCGTCGCGCGACCAGTCCGGCCGATGCCGATGCGAATATCGCGCAGCGTCGTCACGACCTCTTCGGGCGGATATTTGTAGGCAATAGCCCAACGGGGAGCGCGCGAGGTCTCCCCCAAATCCTCCTGCTCAGCGAGGTCATCAACTTTGACGACTAGACCGTCCATTTCGTGGGTCGCGTCGTGACGGTGCTCGCCCCAGTACTCCATTTGGGCAATGACCTCATCGGCCGAGGTCACGCGCTTGGTGTACGGAGATACCCGGAAACCCCACGCGGCCAAAGCAGTGTACGCATCATGTTGAGTTGCAGGCTCCCAGCCTTCGCGCGCGCCGATCCCGTGGCAGATCATCGACAAATTCCGCTTAGCGGTTTCCGCCGGGTTCTTTTGACGCAAGGATCCCGCGGCGGCATTGCGCGGGTTGGCAAAGGGCTTCCGGCCTTGCTCCACGCGGTCGGCGTTAATCACGGCGAACTCTTCGACGCCGATAAATACCTCGCCGCGCACTTCCAGCAACGCTGGTACGGGATACTCGTCCGTCGGGGAAATTGTTTGAGGGATATCGGAGATCGTCCGGGCGTTCGGAGTGATGTCTTCGCCGGTGACGCCGTCGCCTCGAGTGGCGGCGGAGACGAGTTCACCATCGCGATACACCAGATCGATGGATAAACCGTCGATCTTTAACTCTGTTAAGTACGTCGGCGCGGGGGTTCTATGCAGCCACTCCAGCAACTCTGATTTCGAAAAAACATTGTCCAGGCTGTACAAGCGCTCGATGTGGCGGACCGGGGCGAAAGTTACTTCGCCTGCACTGGTCTTGGCAGGGGTTGGAACGGGAGCGCCCACTTCAGCCGTCGGTGAACCATTCTTGGCCAGCTCCGGATGGTCCGCTTCCAGGTCTTGGAGGATCTTGAAAAGGTGATCGAATTCGGCATCCGAGATCACGGGCTCACTGTTGTAGTACAAGTCACGGTGGTGCCGAACATCAGCAGCAAGTTGGTTCCAATACGCTTGAAGATCGGTGCTCACGTCAGTGGAATTCCCGGAATTATTCACACGCCCAGCATAGAGGGATTTCACCGCCGGCCCACATCACAGCTGCCACCGCCAGCGCACGCCGTGGACAACGTCGCAGGTGCTACCACAGGTCCTACCACGGGCAATGCCGGCGCGGACCGAACACCTATCCCCGTGTCCGACCCGTCGTCTAATCTATGCCTATGCCGCTTCCATCGTCCGCGCCGAGTCACTTTGATCCCGCCTCTATGCTCAGCTTCGATCTGGAGACCACGGGCACCAACCCTCTACAGGCGAGAATTGTGACGTCGGCACTTGTGTCCATCCATGGTGGATCGGCCAATTCCACCGAGCTACTCGCCGACCCTGGCATTGAGATTCCCGAGTCGGCGTCGAAAATTCATGGGATTTCGACGGAGTACGCGAGGGAACATGGTGAACCTCATGACGATGTCTTGCACAAGACGATTCGTGCGATTTACGACGGATGGGAGCGCGGGCAGACGCTCATCGTCTTCAATGCGGCCTATGACCTCACGATTTTGCGGCACCTGGAGCCGTCATTTGTCTGCAGTGGATTAGTGTTCGATCCCCTCGTGATGGACCGGGCGTTGGAGCCACAACGGACGGGTCCGCGTAAGTTGGGGACCTTGGTGAAGCGTTATGGAATTCAGTTGGATAATGCCCACAATGCCAGCGCAGATGCCCTCGCGGCGGCTCGGGTGGCGTGGAAAATGGCGCGGATGTGGCCTGATTTGGTCAAGAAAACGTCCGATGAGTTGATGGAGTTTCAGGCCGTTTCTTATTTCGACTACCAAATACATCTGCGTGACTATTTCGCATCACAAGGTCGGGAGATGACGGATTTCTCCACCGCGTGGCCCATGCGGGATGGTTCACGCACGTGACCCACATGCAACAGTAGGGCTGCTACACAATGATGGGGTTTTTCTTCCCCGCTACTTTCACTCACCACAATTAAAGGTTAGGATAGCCTCATGCCAAGGATTTCAGCGAAGTCAGTGATTGAACACCGGCGTCAAACGTCCGAGAAAATTCTCGATGCCGTCGAAGAAATCCTCGAAGAATCCCAAACCGACCAGAACGCAGCCCCGCTCACTGTCGGGACTGTCGCCAAGCGCCTCGGTATGGGCAGGTCAAGCCTCTACCGGTATCACAACAATGTCGACGACATGATCGAGGCCGTCGTCGTTCGGGATTTCCCCCGACGCGCCCAGGTCATCACCGACCAAATGGACGATGCGCCAGGGCCGCTCGACGCTATCGAGGCCTATGCCCGCGCCAGCTTCCGCGAAGCCCGCGAGTCCCGGCACTCGTGGCGATCCGCTCTTTCCCGGGTTCATCTTGACGACGACGCACGAGCACGAATTGGACGTCTGCACGCCAAATTGACCCAGGCTCTGGCGCGTGAGGTGGATAAACTGCCCGACATTCCGGCGGAATTGAAGCCGGAGCTGATCTCGAGTATCCAGTCGCTTATTAATGCTGGTGTCACCGCGATGGGCGGTTCCATGAATGGCCATGGTGGGGCCAAGGGGCCTCACGGTCGCGAAGTCACCTCAGGTTCCTCTGGTGAGGATAATGCCGAGTCCGGGCACGATTCTGTCCCCGTGATGCAGCACCACACCGCGGTGGAAACCGAGAACACTCGTGCTGTTGAACCGCTGGATAACACCGAAGTGGAAGATTGGTACGTCACCGCTATTCAGGCTGTGATCACTGCCGCACAGAGTTCTGTGCAGCGCCCAACTCAATCCAAGTAAATGCGGGGTCGGCGGGGCTGCTAGCAGGGTTGATCCTGCCGCGACTATAGATCTCCGCTATCGCGGCGGAGCATATCCCTCACATCGTCAGCTAAACGCAGCGATTCCGCAGTGGACTGCTCCCGCCCACGTCGGCCATGCCCTTCGACAATGCTCACCCGCTCCCCCATGAGAGTCGGGGTAATCCCCATCGCCTTCCACACGCGGGCAATGCGCACCGCACGATCACGGGCGGGATCCTCACTAGCGTACGCGGTTGTCACGATGACCTGGTCGCGATCGTGGTCACCAGTGTCAACACCGGCACGAGCACCAGCACCGTCGGCAGTAGCCCCGGGACCGACACCAGCAGCATCATCGGCAGCACTGTTGTCGCCCGCCACGCCGATCACCAATGTCCGACCATCAGCGTCGATAAGCTCACCCACTCGGTCGAGCATGTGGTGCGTCGACGACCCGTCCGCCGCAGCGCGTTCCAGTTCATCCAACCCGATCAGCGGCATTGCCCACGCTGGCATCTCGAGATCATCCGGTAGCGATGCCCCGCAAGACATCACAACATCAGCAACAACACCCTGAGAGGCGTCGTCGGTAGTAACCCCTCCTAGCTCGTCGAACACGCCCTCGATAGTCCTGTCCCACTCAGTACTCAGAACATCGTTGTGGACGGGAGGAATAATGTCCCAATCGGTGGTTCCGGCGATACGTCCCCGGACGAGCGTGCCCACGTAGGGCTCCTCAATATGCAGGACAATACGCTTGCCAAACCGGCGGTGAATCTCCGAAAGGTACTCGGCGACGCCGCCACTCCACTCGTCGTGAAAACCGCGAACCGCCGATCTATCCGACACAATACGGTGACCGTCCGATAATTCCGTCGCGACCGCCAGTGACCACGGGCCCATGACCTGGACCTTCATCTCCTGGCTAGAGAGCGCAGAACCACCTTCCCACGCTTCCTCGTACACATCGATATCGCGATGGATCTCATCGTTGCGGCGGCGTGATGCCACCGTCGGGCCCGACATTTGCCACGATCGTGGTCCCTGAATATAGGAGGACGAGAGCAATGACAACGTCGATCCCGACAAGGACGACCCCACACCACGGTTAATCAACTGCGGGATGAACGGCAACGCAGCCTCCCCCGCAATAATGCGAGCCGCTTCGCGCGGATCATGAGTCTCCAGGGCTCCCCACCCCGACGCCCACGTCGCGCCGGCCGATTTCTGGTTCATGGCCAGCATATTAGCTGTTCGAGGACGCGCCCGCGGTGGTTGGTTGCAGCTTAGAGACCGACACCGTGTCACAAATCGTCCCCGAACCCAACACAATGTCGCCATCAGGGTCGGGACGGTAAATCACCGCGGCTTGACCGCGCGCAACACCAGTCAGAGGTGAATGGAGATCAATCGTTGCCACGCCGTCGTCAATAGTTACCGTGGCGTCGACAACACCGCCATGGGCACGAACCTGGACCTGGCACTCCTGCGTCGATCCTTCATGCTCATCGAGGCGGATGAGACGGTCGGCATACAACCGCCCGACGCGAAGATCGTCGCGCGTGCCGACGGTGACAGTTCCGGTGTCAGCATCAATATCGGTGACATACCTGGGTTTACCGTCGGGCGCTGGACCAGGTAGACCGAGGCCCTTACGCTGCCCAATGGTGAAACCGTAGATGCCATCGTGATGGCCGATCACGTTGCCATCCTGGTCTTTCAAGTCACCCGACCGGACGCCGATGTGGTTGCCCAAGAAGGCCTTCGTATTCCCATCCGGGATGAAGCAAATGTCATGGCTATCGGGCTTCGAGGCCGTCACGAGTCCAGCAGCCTCCGCCTCTTTGCGGATATCAGGCTTGCGGGTGTCTCCCAGAGGGAATAAACAATGGGCCAGCTGCTCATCGTTCAAAACACCCAGGACATACGACTGGTCTTTCTTATCGTCGATGGCCCGGCGGAGTTCGCCATCCTTCAACCGCGCATAATGGCCCGTCGCCACGGCATCAAACCCCAGCGCGATACCACGGTCGAGCAGCGCCTGGAATTTGATCTTCTCATTACACCGCAGGCAAGGGTTGGGGGTCTCCCCCATCTCGTACGAATTAATAAAAGGATCGACGACGTCCTCACGGAATCGATCGGAGAAGTCCCAGACGTAGAAAGGGATTCCCAACGCGTCGGCGACGCGGCGAGCATCGCCGGAGTCTTCCAGCGAACAGCACCCGCGCGAACCGACGCGCAACGTCGTCGGCGTCGAGGCTAGTGCTAAATGAACGCCGATGACCTCATGCCCCTCGGCGACCAATCGCGCAGCGGCAACGGATGAATCAACACCGCCGCTCATTGCTGCCATTACACGCATGACAATCCCATCTGTTGAATACGAAACTAAGCCACACACTTTAGGTAGTTGTGCTCACCAGGACAACCCTGCTTATGCCATCCCGCGGCTTACGGCCTCCGCCGATTTATGCCATCCCGGCAGCACGCGCCTGTTCGACGATCTTCGGGAGGACCGCTTCCAGAGTGGCGACGTCATTCTCCGACGTCGCCCGACCCAAGGTAAACCGCAGCGTTCCGCGGGCGGCGACGGGTTCCACTCCAATCGCCATGACCACGTGGCTCACCCGATTCACGCCAGCCGCACATGCCGATCCCGTCGACGCGTCGAAACCCGCTTGATCCAACAACATAATGAGGCTATCGCCTTCCGCGCCCGGAAAACTCACGTGAACGTGTCCCGGCAGTGCTGGCTCCGCGGTATGAATTAACGAATCCGGAATCTCTCGGCTAATAAAGGACAGTAAGCGGTCCCGAAGGCCGGAAAGCCGAGCGCGTTCGGCATCCATCTCCTGACAGGCCTCGGTCAAGGCGGCAGCGGTCCCCACCGCACCGGCAACATTCAGTGTTCCTGGGCGAATGGACCTTTCCTGCCCGCCACCACGCAGAATCTTATGCAGATTCGTCGCGCGCCCGCACAACAACAGGCCGGTTGATCGCGGGCCACCAAACTTGTGTGCCGACGCCGCAATCGTCGTCGCCCCCGACGAATGGAAATCCACGGGAACGTGGCCAACGCCCTGCACGGCATCAGCATGCCACGGGACGTTGTGCTCTGCGGCCAGCGATGCAATCTCATCAACCGGTTGCAGCGCGCCGGTTTCATTATTCGCCCACTGGAGAGCCATGAGCGCAGCTGGGCCGTCGGCAAGAACGTCGGCAAGAAAATCGGTGCGGTAATGGCCGCTGGAATCGACGGGCACCTCGATAACATCAGCTTCTGGCCCCGGGGATGAAGGATCTGTGCCCAGCGCTTTGGCCGGTTCTAACACGGCGGGGTGTTCCACCGATCCGACGATGACACGGTGGGGCGATGAACTTTCATGGGCACGTTCGGCATAAAGCCCCTGCACAGCAAGGTTATCGGCCTCTGTTCCGGATGCCGTGAAAATGACCTCGATCGGCTCGGCACCGAGCAAACGCGCGATGGTTTCGCGGGCTTCTTCCACAGCTTTGCGTGCATCACGCCCTGACGCGTACTGGCCCCCGGGGTTCAACAGATCCCACGAGTCCATGATGGCGTCTTTGGCAACCTGTCGGAGAGGACTTGTTGCGGCATGATCCATAAAAAAACGAGCTGTAGTCACCCTTCGAAGGGTAATACAGCTCGTTCAAGCCTTCATCTAGTGCTCACGCGCCGAGCGGTGCTGATTCATCTAGCGGCTTTTAATAGCCTCGGTAGCCTGGGGAGCTACATCGAACAGGTCACCGACGATACCGAAGTCGGCGATCTCAAAAATGGCTGCTTCCTCATCCTTGTTGACCGCAACAATGGTCTTGGATGTCTGCATACCTGCCTTGTGCTGGATAGCGCCCGAAATTCCGAGCGCAACGTAGAGGTCTGGCGACACTGTCTTACCCGTTTGTCCCACCTGGAACTTGCCTGGGTAGTAGTCAGAGTCGACGGCGGCACGGGAGGCGCCCACTGCAGCGCCGAGAGCATCGGCCAGGGGCTCGATAACGTCGGCGAACCCGTCGGCGGATCCGACGCCGCGACCACCAGAGACCACGATCTTCGCTTCGGTGAGCTCGGGGCGGTCGCCAGCCTCTGCCGGGGAGAAGGACGTGACCTTCACGGCAACCGGGCCGGGCTCAGGCATCTCGACGGGCTCAATATTTCCTGCGGCCGCCTGGGGCTCGGGATCCACCGAACCGGGACGGAGGAGGAAGATCGGAGAGGATCCTCCAACGGAGAGCTCGACGGTGTAATCGCCACCGAAGATAGAGCTGGCTGCGGTGTGGTCGGCATTAATCTCGGTCACGTCGCAGAGAACACCGGATGCTACGCGAGCACCGACGCGCCCACCGATCTCTTTGCCCGTCGCGGAGGAGGAAATGATGACGGGCACTTCGAGGCCAGCTGCCAGGGCGGACAAGGCGTCGACAGAAGGCGTGACCAAGTAGTTAGCAGCGTAATCGTTTTCTGCTGCGTAAATGGTTTCCGCACCCGCAGCGGCTAAGTCGTCCTTCAAGGCTTCTGCTGTGCCCTCAGCACCAACAACAACCGCGCCCACGGAACCAAACACGCGACCAGCGGTAATCAGTTCATTGGTGTTGTTGGACAAGGCTCCATCAGCATGTTCAACGAGAACTAGTACATCAGTCATGGGAAAGTCCTTTCGTTACCGGCCATTACTGACCGGATATTCCTGTTAGTAGACAAACAACGATGGTGAGTTATGGTCTCGATGCCACGTTTAGATGAGCTTTTCGTTGGCCAAGAATTCCACGAACTTCGTTCCGCCATCGCCTTCGTCGGTAATGATTTCACCAGCGGACTTTTCCGGCTTGGGTGCGTATCCGGTCACGGACGTCGCAGCATTCTCCAATCCGACGTTGGCAGCGTCGACTCCAATATCTTCGAGACCGACCTGCTGAATCTTCTTCTTCTTGGCTGCCATGATTCCCTTGAAAGCAGCGAAACGGGGCTCATTGGCCTTCTCAGTTACGGAGATAATGGCCGGTGTCGGAGCCTCCAGGCTGTAGACGCCCTCTTCACGAGCGCTTTCGCCGGTGACCGTGCCATTTTCGACGGAGAATGAACGCAGACCAGTCACCGCGGGGATCTGGCGGTATTCCGAGATCAACCCGGGCACAGTTCCCATATTGCCGTCGGTGGACTCGTTGCCGCAGATAATGAGTTCGATGTCGTCAACCAAGTTGAGGGCCTGCGACAGTGTCCATGCAGTTCCCAGGACATCGGAGCCAGCGAGGGCATCATCACACACGTGGATAGCTTCGTCGCAGCCGAGCGACAGTGCCTTCCGCAGTGCTTCCTTGGCACTTTCGGGGCCGACGGTCAACGCGGTGACTGTGTAATCCCCTCCTGCTTCCTTGAGCTGAAGGGCTGCTTCCACGGCGTTTTCATTGATCTCGTCGAGAACCTGATCGGTGCTCTCGCGGTCAACGGTGTAATCGTCCTCGGTGAGCTGCCGCTCGGAGTAGGTGTCCGGTACTTGCTTAACTAACACGACAATGTTCGACATTCATTCACCTTTCTCATGGTGTCGGGGCGAAAAACCGGAGGCTGCAGCCGTCGCCGGCGTACCTCACATCAATATCTCGCTCGTTTTGAAGACCACTTTAACGCACTTTTGTGGCCTAGCACACAAAAGTGTGTTCAAACTCTCTAGACCCGTGACCAATGCCCCCGTTTGTGTGGGCCACAGCGCCGACATCATTCCCGCGATCCGATCTGCTTCCCGCGGTCTCACCGGGATTACTGGCGTTGTTGTCAATGGACTTTATTAATGGACTTCTCGCGGACCACAAATGAACGCAACCGACGAATTCTTTCCCTGTCTATCCCCCACCTGCGTGATCACGATCGTGTAACTGCCGTCCGACGACCCATCCGACGGTGAGTCCGCGTTCGCCTTTCCTCGAGCCACCCCGTAAGCAGAGGCTTCTTTGTTGCGGTTGTTGCGCTGATTACGCGCCTTCTTCCCCGAATGTTTCCGCGCGGCAGACATGATTTTTGCCCGAACATGATCGGGGTTCGCTGCCACACCACGGACGAGAATTTCGATCTGCTCAGGAGCACGCTTCGCCATCGTCGACGTCAGTTTGGACAGTGGCACAGCATCCAGCACCTCACACGCTAAAACACCTGCTGGCGGTGTATCGCCAGTTAAGAAGGCAATATGGGGATCGATCTGACGCATCCCCCACCGGTACGCGGCTTGGCGCACCAATCCCGCCCGAACAATCGCTCCATCCGGATCGACGATGTACCGGTCGGCCAGGCTCTTCTTTCGGCTTCCGGTGTCGTCGTCTACATCCGATGACGGCGCCGAAGAATCTGCCGTTTGCGGGACTTCTGGATCCGTATCAGTAAACATATCGACGGATCCATCTGCACGAATCAGGGTTGCCCGGCGCGTAATCCGTCGCTGCTGATCCGGGCTGTCGTGATCGGTGCTGTTTTGATCGTCCGTCTTGCCATTGCCCGTAAGTAGCGCACGAATACCCGACGTTGACGCCGCAATTTCGGGCGTCCACAAACATGCCTCTTTCACCGCACCGGCGACGGAGATAATCTCTACTTCCCCATCCCAACTGGAGTAATCGATCCCAGGTGCGCACTTCACGACGAGTTCCGGCGAACGATCGGCGTGAGGCCCCGCTTGCTCCCCAGGCCGCAGACCACGCCATATATCGATCAACCCGGGTAGCGGCGGGATTAAATCCTGAGGCTGAGAAATTCGTCGGCCTTGAGCACGTCGTGCGGGATCGGCAATAACAACCGCCGGAAACGACACTGGGCACAAAGCATCAGCGCGGACAATTAGCGGGCGAATGAACCGCGCCTGGGCTTCGCCACTTATTCCCGAGCCTGCATCCTCTCGCGCCGCTGTCTCACACACCGCCTTCTCAAGAACCGACATATTGTGCCGGGCCATCGCTACCCTGCCGGGATCGATATCAGACCCGATCGCAGTCAACCCCTCACCAGCAAGAGCAGCAAGCTCACTACCAATGGAACATGTGACATCATGCACCAGCCCGCCTGCCTGCAACGATGGCGCCAATGCCAGCCGCCTCGCCCTGTACTGGGCAATCACCAGGGCGGTTGCCTGCTGAACCGACTCCGCGTCGACAAGCCACTCGTCAACAACATCCTCAGATACTTTGGCGTCCACCGGTCGAGGACCCCGCGCCGACCGTCGAGCAACCATTAACTCAGCCAACGCGCGACCATATTGCCCATATTTCGAACGCAACAGAGCCCCGTCGGCAAACTCGGTGGCCTTCGAAAACTCCAGCGGTTCAGCCTCGGCGCACGCGTCCGGATGGCTGGTTATCCACGCAACGTCGTCTCGCGATAACACCGTTAGGCCCACCCGCGGGCGTAGTACGTGTCAAAGGAGCGTTCCACAGTGAAATATTCATCCATAAAGGGACGATCCCGAACCGCGCCGGTCACAGGTTCAACGGTCAGATCCGAGGCGTACCCCAGCACTTCATCAACCGTTCGGAATGTATCCAGCATGCGCAGCTGCACCCACGTCGGCGGGAGGAGACGGATTTTGCGGTAACGCCAGCCATCGAGCAATGTTGACGGCCTAAACCACCCACTCGACGCGGCCTCTATCGCATCATCGTGCGTATTCTGTCCTTCCGGCTGCGCGGCCACAAAGAAGTGGGTGTCATAGCGTGCCGTGTCTCCGGGAGGGCTCACCCAGTTTGCCCAGGGGCGGAGCAGGTCAGCGCGGAGATACAGACCGGTGTCGTCCAGGAAATTAGAGAACGCCAACTCGTGGCTTTCTAGGCGCGAGCGGAAAGGAATGTAGGGGTCGGTATCGCCGACAACATTGCCGTCGTGCAGGCCGGCCAGGAGGGTTCCCGATTCTTCAAATGTTTCTCGCACAGCGGCACAGACCAACGCACGGGCATCGTCTCGCGGAACTTTCAAATGACGTGCCCACCAGGATGTATCGTGGCCAACCCACCGAAGCTCCGGTGAATCCACACCATCACCGTCAACATCCCCGGGAAGATCGCGCTGGTCAACGCCGCCTCCAGGGAAAACGGTCATTTCCGGGTAGTGGACCATGGTGGAGGCGCGTTCTTGAACGTAAACCTCCATCCCCCACACCGTGTCCCGCAGCAACAGAACGGTAGAGGCACGTCTCTCACCTGTCGGTGTCAGAAACATGACCCTCCCTTTCTGCCAAGCAGACAACTTGTACACCACACTGCTATCTCACAGGTTCGTCCGTGAGCATCTTCTGCGAGCATCGTTCTCAGTGAGCATCGTAGATTAGCTCAAACACTACCGGAATTATCGACGATGACGCCGCGAGGATTTCACTCGGTGAGCAAAGAAACGGCCATCGACGGTATCTAACGTAATCGGCTGATGGAACGTCTTCGTTAAATTCTCTCCGGTGAGGACCTCGTCGATAGGTCCGGCGACAACCTGTTTGCCCTCGTCAAGGAGCATTGCGTGGGTGAATCCCTGAGGGATTTCTTCCACGTGGTGAGTAACCATAACGATCACGGGGGCATCAGGGTTATTCGCCAGTGTGGACAGTCGCTCAACAAGGTCCTCACGCCCGCCGAGGTCAAGACCAGCGCCGGGCTCGTCGAGAAGAAGTAGTTCCGGATCAGTCATTAACGAGCGCGCGATTAAAACCCGTTTGCGCTCTCCCTCCGAAAGGGTCGACCATGTTCGGTCGGCTAGATGCATCGCGCCGAGATCCTCGAGGATGAGCGTTGCTTGTTCCTTATCGACGTCGTCGTACTGCTCACGCCACCGACCGAGAATGTTGTATCCAGCGGAGATCACTAAGTCGAGAACACGCTCTCGACCGGGAATACGCTGGGCCAATGCGGACGACGACATACCGATCATCGTGCGCACATCCCGCACATCGGTCTTGCCTAAGACCTCGCCCATGATCACGCTGCGGCCCGTCGTCGGATACGTTTCCGCACCCGCAACCTTCATCAGCGTCGTCTTACCAGCACCATTCGGGCCGATAATGACCCAACGCTGCCCGGGCTTCACCACCCAGTTCATGGGCTGCAACAGCATCGAACCATTCCGAACGACGCTCACGTCGTCAAGGGAAATAAGAGCGTCGGGGTCAATCGGAAGTGCATCAAGCTCCTCACGAGAGCGAACCGTCGCGTGAGGCTGAGAATCATCGGAACCGTGCGTGTGGGAAGAAGTGTCGTGTCGAGTCACATCACCATCTTAGGGCTAACCCACGACACGTTCCGTCACTTTGCACAAAGCGTCGTCACTTTCGACGGACTGCCGCCGGAAATGATCAGCCCAAAAAGGGGTTCTGTGCTGCGCGATATCTGGGTTGTCCTCTACTCTGTTGGAGAGAACGAGTGCGGAGCACGACAAAAAGGAGATACCTGTGACCGGACGGCTCGGAACCGTTGGACGACTCGGCATTGACGACGTCCGCCCCCGCGTATCCAGTGGCGAAGTACCCGCCAAGGCAGTGGTCGGAGAGGTCATCCCCCTCAGCGCCGTTGTGTGGCGCGAGGGGCACGACGCGGTCTCTGCCACAGCCATCGTGAAGGGGCCTACCTCCGCGTCTGGGCCCTCCGCCGTTCAGCGCATCCCCATGGTGCCGGCGCATGGCGATCCCGACCTGGTCAACGCCATATTCGTGCCCGACTGCCCGGGGACGTGGACTTTCCGTATCGATGCGTGGTCGGACCCCTACCGCACGTGGCGGCACGCCATCGAGGCCAAGGTTGAAGCTGGTCAAAGCGCCGAGGAGGTCGCGAATGACCTGGAAATTGGCGCGCGGATTATGGAGAACACCGCCAACAACGTTGCCTCCGTCACCGACCGGCCCCACCTGTTGTCTGTGGCCGCGTCGTTGCGGTCCGATCGCGATATTCGTGCGCGCATTGCCCCGGCACTCTCGGCAGAGACAACAAGCATTTTCCGACGGACACCTCTCCGCGAACTGTTGACGCGCGGCCGCACCTACGAGGTGTACGTGGAACGTCGGCGCGCGCTCGTCGGATCCTGGTACGAGTTCTTCCCGCGCTCCACCGGAGGCGTGGAAAATGGCGAACCGGTGCACGGAACGTTCGCGACCGCCGCCGAGTCTCTCGACCGGATCGCGAGAATGAACTTTGACGTCGTGTATCTCCCGCCGATCCACCCCATCGGGCATATCAACCGCAAGGGGAAAAATAACACCCTTGACCCCACGCCGGATGACGTCGGCTCCCCCTGGGCAATCGGATCATCTGAGGGTGGCCATGACGCGGTCCACCCCGACCTTGGCACTCTCGACGATTTTGACGCGTTTGTTGCCCGGGCTCGTGAACTCAACCTCGAGGTAGCGCTCGATTTTGCGTTGCAGTGCGCCCCTGACCACCCGTGGGCTGCGCCTCACCCCGAATGGTTTACCGTTCTTCCCGACGGCACCATTGCCTACGCGGAAAACCCGCCGAAGAAGTACCAAGACATCTACCCCTTGAATTTCGATAACGATCCCGAAGGATTATTCGCCGAAATTCACCGCGTCCTGGTGTTCTGGATCAAACGCGGAGTCCACATCTTCCGTGTGGATAACCCCCACACCAAGCCCACCGCGTTTTGGGCGCGGCTGATTTCCACGATCCACCAGACCTACCCCGACATCGTGTTCCTCGCGGAAGCGTTTACCCGTCGGCCCATCCTCTATGGCCTGGCAAAAGCTGGTTTTTCGCAGTCGTACACCTATTTCACATGGCAGACGTCGAAAAAAGAACTGGAAGCGTTTGCTGAGGAAATTCGGGATGCGGCCGATGCCTGCCGGCCAAATCTATTCGTAAATACACCCGACATTCTCCATGCAAGCCTTCAGCACGGCGGAAAGGCGATGTTCGCGATCCGTGCGGCTCTCGCCACCACTCTGAGCCCATCGTGGGGCATGTACTCCGGTTTCGAGATCTACGAACACGTCGCAGTCAAAGAGGGCAGCGAAGAATACCTCGATAGCGAAAAGTACCAGCTCAGGCCGCGTGATTTTGAGGGAGCTCGCCTCCGCGGTGAATCACTGGAACCGTTCGTGACGGTGCTCAACACGATCCGCCGGGAGCAGCCCGCTCTTCAACAGCTCCGGACACTCAGGCTCGTGCCGTCAGATAACGACAAGATCATGGCGTACACCAAGGTTGATCCGCTCACTGGAAATGCGCTGGCCATCGTCGTCAATCTAGATTCTGAGAACGTCCAAGAGACCACAATTCACCTTGACCTAGAGTCGCTTGGGCTGCCCTCGACTGTTGAGGTTCACGACCTTATTACTGACCAAACGTGGACGTGGGGTGAGGACAATTATGTTCGCCTCGATCCGACCTTCAACGTGTGTCACATCGTTAAATTGCCCGAAATCCCCACTGACTATCGCGACCGCAGCGGCTTTGCTCCTCACCACGAGTATCGCTACACCTGCTAAGACCTGCAAAAACGACGGTACCCGTACACGCCGCCCACCTCCTGAGGAGAGACCATGCCAACTATCGACCCGAATGACCGCGCACGAATACTTGCAGGTACCCATTACAACCCGCACTCCGTTCTTGGGGCTCACCCACACGACGACGGAACGACGACGATCACGGCGTTTCGGCCCGGCGCGGAATCAGTCACCGTGGAGACCCCGTCCGAGACTGTCGACGCGGTTAACGACGGTGATGGCTTCTTTTCCGCGTCCATCCACGGTGGAGTGACTGACCACCGGCTGCACATCACCTATCCCGATGGTGAGACCGTAACGATTGCTAACGGGTACACGTGGCTACCCACACTCGGGGAAATGGATATCCACCTCATCGGCGAGGGACGACACGAGCGCCTGTGGGAAGTGCTGGGTGCTCATGTCCGCCATTACGACACCGAGATGGGGAGCGTCGACGGCACATCGTTCGCTGTGTGGGCGCCGAATGCTCAAGGCGTCACCGTGACCGGATCGTTCTGCGCGTGGAATAAGAACCAGTTCCCCATGCGCTCGCTGGGGTCGTCGGGAATTTGGGAAGTTTTCGTCCCCAACGTCTCCGCCGGGGCGTACTACAAATTCTGCGTGACCACGCCTGATGGGAATCGAATCGATAAGGCCGATCCTATGGCGCGCCGGGCTGAGGTGCCGCCGGCTACGGCGTCGATCGTGGCCGATAGTGATTACGCATGGTCCGATGACGAGTGGATGGCTGAGAAAACGCGGAAGAATCTCCAGGACTCACCCATTTCTATTTACGAAGTGCACCTGGAGTCCTGGCATAAGGGTCTTTCCTACACAGAGCTCGCGGATGAATTGGTGTCCTATGTTTCGGATATGGGATACACGCATGTGGAATTCATGCCGGTCACCGAATATCCGTTCTCGGGGTCGTGGGGGTACCAAGTCACCTCGTATTACGCCCCCACTTCGCGTTTCGGCACTCCCGACGAGTTCCGCGCCCTTGTCGATGCCTTCCACGAAGCGGGTATCGGCGTCATCATGGACTGGGTCCCCGGGCACTTCCCCAAGGACGAGTGGGCACTCGCCCGCTTCGACGGCCGCGCCTGCTACGAGCACCCCGATTGGCGACGAGGGGAACAAAAGGACTGGGGCACCTACGTCTTCGACTTCGGACGAGCGGAAGTACGCAACTTCCTCGTAGCCAACGCGTTGTACTGGGTGGATCAGTTCCACATCGACGGACTGCGTGTCGACGCCGTCGCTTCGATTTTGTACCTGGATTACAGCCGTAAAGAGGGCGAATGGCTCCCCAACCAGTACGGTGGGCGCGAGAACCTTGATGCCGTTCAATTCCTGCAGGAGATGAACGCTACCGTCGAGAGGGCCTATCCAGGGACAATGACCGTGGCGGAGGAATCTACCTCGTGGCCAGGGGTGACGGCCCCCACGTACGACGGCGGCCTGGGATTCACGTTTAAGTGGAACATGGGGTGGATGCACGACACCCTCGAATACATCTCCAACGACCCCATTTACCGCCCCTGGCACCATGGGGATATCACGTTTTCGCTGGTCTACGCGTGGTCTGAAAAGTTCATTCTCCCCATTAGCCATGATGAAGTGGTTTATGGGAAGGGGACGCTATGGTCGCGGATGCCGGGCGATACGTGGAATAAGGCAGCAGGGCTGCGTACCTATCTTGCGTTCATGTGGGCGCACCCCGGTAAGCAACTCTTGTTCCAAGGGCAAGACTTTGGGCAAACCACCGAGTGGAACCACGACGAGTCTCTGCCGTGGGGGCAGCAAGAAGGCTGGGAAGGCGAATACCACGCCGCCATATCGCGCCTGGTCAAGGACCTTAATGGCCTTTACTCGACTACCCCTGCGCTCTACACACAAGACAACGAACCCAGCGGTTTTTCGTGGATTAACGCTAGCGACGCCCAACGCGGCGTGCTGAGCTTCATGCGGTACGGATCGAATGGACAGCGAGTCGCGTGCGTATTCAATTTCTCGGGAACCACATATCCCCAGTACCAATTGGGTCTCACCAATGCTGGACGGTGGACGGAGATTCTCAACACCGACTCGTCCGATTATGAAGGCGCCGGTGGCGGCAACTTGGGGCAGATCACGGCGAATAGTGGTGAATACGACGGCTACCCTGCCTCAGCGACTATCTTCGTGCCCGCCATGAGCGCCCTGTTCTTCCGCTTCGACGGGTAGCGACGGGGACGGTGTAGCCCGGCTGGCGGGATGGCCAGCCTGGCCGGCGCTTTAGAACAGGGCGCTCGCCATTTCCCGCCTGGCTGTGGCTACGCGCGGGTCGGCGGGATCGCACAGCGTGAACAGTTCGATCAAACGATCCTTAACCTGAGTCTTTTGATCTCCTGCCGATACCCGCAAGAGGTCTAGAAGCACGCGAAAGGCGTCCTCTTCCTTCGACGAGATCATGTACTGGTCGGCCTGGGCGAAGGTCTTCTCCGGTTCTGACGTCGGGTCGTCGGATGCCTGCGTCTCTGACACTCGTTTGAGGAGGGACACGTTCGCGCGCGCAGCCTTGGCCTCAGTGTTGTGCGGCTCGGCGTCGATAATCTTGTCGTAGGCGGCAAGCGCAGCATCGAAGTCGCCGTTATTGAGAGCCTCTTCAGCAGCATCAAACCGAGGATCCGATGGGGGTTGTTCGTCCTCAGTGGTCGTCGACCCTTTCTCGGCGTCGGGAATACCGGGCAATTGGTCACCGACTGCCTGCAGAATTTGGTCGATCCACTCTTGTAATTGTTCTTTCGGCTGTTGCCCTTCGAGAACCGAAATCGGGCGGCCATTTCCCAATGCTATGACTGTCGGAATAGCGCGAACACCAAAGGCCTGAGCAATCTGGGGAACTGTATCTGCACTCACATTGGCAAAGATCCACTTGTAATTCGCCTGCCGTGCCATGGACTCAAGATTCTGGACGATGTCTTGAGAATCTGGCGACCGCGTCGAACTAATCGCGACAATAACCGGGACCTGCATAGACCGCTTGAGGACGTCATTTTCAAAATTGGCCTCGGTAACATCGACGGCCATCTGGGCTGTGCCACTACTAGAGCCGTCACGAGGAACGCCGGCACCGCCAGGTGCATTATTCCCCGCGCTTGAACCCGCCGTACTGGCGGTCCCGCGCGCTTGGCGCTGACGTTGCTTTTCCGCCTCCGCCCGAGCTTCGGCCCGTGCTTTAACTTCGCCTAAATCAACTGCACCAGCTATAAACCGCTCAGGGCCTTTTCCCGGAGATGTCATTACTGTCTTGTACCCCTCTCAGTAAGAATGTCTAATTGTTCTGTGTCGTCACTATATTCTTGGCGATCCCGTCGGACGCTACTACATGGTTCGACGCTCCGCCCGTCCGCCGTTCACTTCTCAGATGACGACTCGAGACGACGGTTCACCGCGTCCACCTTCTCGGTGAGCTGGTGGTCATAGCCCGGGCGAATATCGGCCTTCACCACTAAGGACGTTCGCGGACTCACCGAGCTGACAGCTTCCGTTGCCCGCTTCACGACGTCGAAAACCTCGTCCCATTCACCTTCGATCAGAGTGAACATGGCGTTTGTCTCGTTTGGAAGACCAGACTCCCGAACAACTCGGATTGCCTCAGCAACCGCATCCGCGACACCACCATCGTCGTCAGTAGAAGTAGTCGGAGCAACAGAAAACGCAACAATCATGGCCCCGATGCTAGTCCAGCCTGACGGACAATGTCGTACAAAATCACACCCCTGAATACGCCTGCGAAGAAGCAATATTGGCCGCGAGGGGCATAGCATAGAAGCATGAGTAACAACGAGTACAGCACCGAAGTACCGCACGAACTAGTCAACTGCCTGGATCACGTAGGTATCGCCACAGCTGACTTGGATGCCACGCTGGAGTGGTACCGCACGAACATGGGGTGGATCTGCCACCACGTCGAAACAAATGAAGAACAGGGTGTTCAGGAGGCCATGGTTGGCCCGAAGACCCTCACGGAGCTGCAGGGAATGATTCAGGTTCTGGCTCCGCTGAACGAGAAGTCGACGATCGCTAAGTTCCTCGACAAAAAGGGCCCGGGTTTGCAGCAGATGTGTCTGCGCACGACCGATATCGATGCTCTCTGTGACCACCTGCGTAAGCAAGGTACACGGCTTCTTTATGACGAGCCGAAGAACGGAACCGCTGGTGCTCGCATCAACTTCGTCCACCCAAAGGATGCAGGCGGAGTCCTTCTCGAACTGACTCAGCCCGGAAAGTAAGTTTTCCTGTCGCTGTGGGGTCCACGTTGGTGGGCCCCATTTTTGTTGGGTTCGACGGTGATGGCGGGACCTTTGTTGGGGCCCCGTTTTCACTGGATGAGCGGGCAGCACCGCCTTGGCGTGCTAAAAAAGACGAAGCTCCTGCGACGGGGTACCACGCAGCTCGTCGTAGTCGACGGTCACGCACGTGAACCCACGATCCTCCGCGAGCGTCCGCGCCTGCGGTTTGATCTCCTGAGCCGCGAAAAGTCCCTTTACCGGGGCTAAGATTTCATCCCTGTTCAGCAATTCGACGTACCGTGTGAGTTGCTCAACGCCATCGATACCACCGCGGCGTTTCACCTCAACGGCCACGGTCTTCCCGCTCGCGTCCCTGGTCAAAATATCAACGGGCCCAATAGGCGTCGGATATTCGCGCCGAACGAGCGTAAACCCCTCCCCCAACGCTTCCGGATGCTGCGCTAACAGCTCCTGAAGATGCGCTTCCACACCATCCTTCGTGAGACCTGGATCCTCGCCCAGGTCATACGTGGTGTCAGAAATCTTGTCATGCACCGTAATGCGGAGCTGTTCCCCCTTTTTATTCTCGACGACCCAAAGCTCTTCCTCATGCGTGGTTTGATCCGAGCCGTCGGTCTCCGGTCCTTCAGAATTGCCGACGGAGCTACCGTCGGTAAGGCCGGCGTCGGAGTCGTCGATGGCAATCGGGTGGACCGTGAGCGTACACGGCGGAGTCATCCAATTGAGCGGTTTATAGGCCCGGTCATCGGCGTGGACTGACACTGATCCGTCAGCTTTAACCATGAGTAGACGAGTCGCTTTGGGCAAGTGGGCGGTTAAACGACCAACATAATCGACGGAACACGTAGCGATGACAAGGCGCATGAGCGAGAGAGTACCAAATCGCGTTATCTCAGAACCTATTACGTCACAGCGTCGAGCAAGGCGCTGCGTCTAGCGATGTAGGCGATCAAGCCACGCTCAATGGCCACCGTCGTTAACTGTGGCGATGAAACCTGTGGCCCCGTTCTTTAACCCGTCGAGGGTGTTTACTGAGCCGCTGAATCCTGGTGCTCGGGGCGGACTCCAACCACGCCACCAATGCCATATCCATAGCGTGTCCCCCGGCTACATCCACTCGTACATCCCCCGCTTGAAGTTCGACTATCCGCGGATCAGCTAATAGCCGTAATACCCCCGTTTTGACGTCTCGTCGGCCAACAATTTCTATGTTGTGCCTTTCACACGATAAGTCTGCCCCCGGTTTAAGAGACCGTAGCAAGTAAAGCTTTGCGGCGTCTTCCCCCAAAATGATGACCCCGTGGTGCCAGCGATGTCGTCGTCCGTCACGATAAACGGCGGTACAGACTGGTATGCCACGGGGCCGGATCCACGAAAATCGCCATATGGCGACTCCCATTCCCCATACGAGGATGGCCATACACGCCATTGTCACGGTGAAGAGAACCATGGGCCACCTCTCCCATTACGTCCGGCGACGGCTCGTCATGCACGTCGTTCCTTGAGCTGAGTATAAACGACGAAACCCCCGTGTTCCTAAGAATTGGCCTTAGAAACTACGGGGGCGTAGGTGAGAGCTATATAGTCGACCTACTTTTCTTTCGCACGCTGGACTGCTCGCAGCTCGGATTGAGCTTGAGCACGGTCATGTGAATCCGTGTCGGAGCCTTTGTAGCTCTGCTCTGCGCTGGAAACATCCACTTCTGATGACCACGTGGCGTGGTCCGCCAGAATAGATACTTTGTGCTTGCCGACGGACAGGAACCCGCCCTGTACTGCAGCGACTTTCTTTTCGCCGTCGGTGGTACGGATGATGACCACACCGTTTTCTACAAGCTGCCCAAGGATGGGTTCGTGTCCGGGAAGTATGCCGATTTCACCTTCTGTGGTCTGTGCGGTGACAGACGTCGCAGCACCGGACCATAGCGCTCGCTCAACGGAGACTAACTCAGTGGCAATTTCAGCCATGGTGTCCCTACCTTACTTCTCTTGCAGCTTCTTGTATTCGGCTTCGACGTCGTCCAGACCGCCGAGGCCGTTGAAGCAGCGCTCGGGGTATGCGTCATATTCGCCATCGCAAATACGGCGGAAGGCGTCGATGGTGTCCTTCAGCGGGACGTAGGAGCCTGGCAGGCCGGTGAACTTTTCAGCAACGAAGAAGTTCTGGCCGAGGAAGCGCTCGATACGACGTGCACGCTGGACGGTGATCTTGTCTTCTTCAGACAGCTCGTCCATACCAAGAATGGCGATAATATCCTGCAGTTCCTTGTTCTTCTGAAGGATATTGATGACTCGCTGCGCAACTTGGTAGTGCTCCTCGCCGACGATTCCAGGCTCGAGGATACGAGACGTGGAGGTCAGCGGGTTCACAGCGGGGTAAATACCCTTTGACGCGATGGAACGGTCAAGCTCCGTGGTCGCATCCAAGTGGGCGAACACGGTCGCAGGAGCCGGGTCGGTGTAGTCGTCGGCGGGGACGTAGACAGCCTGCAGAGAGGTAATCGAACGGCCCTTGGTCGACGTAATGCGCTCCTGGAGCTCACCCATCTCGTCAGCCAATGTTGGCTGGTAACCCACAGCAGAAGGCATACGGCCCAGCAGCGTGGAAACCTCGGAACCTGCCTGGCTGAAACGGAAGATGTTATCGATGAAGAGCAGCACGTCTTGGTGCTGAACGTCACGGAAGTACTCCGCCATCGTCAGCCCCGAGAGAGCCACACGCATACGAACTCCCGGCGGCTCGTCCATCTGGCCGAACACGAGGGCCGTATCTTGGAGCACGCCCATCTCTTCCATTTCGAGGAAGAGGTCCGTGCCTTCACGGGTACGCTCACCGACGCCGGCGAATACTGACGTACCGGAGAACTCGCGGGCAATACGGGTGATCATTTCCTGGATGAGCACGGTCTTGCCCACACCAGCACCACCGAACAGACCAATCTTTCCACCCTTCACATACGGGGTGAGAAGGTCGATGACCTTAATACCGGTCTCGAGGATTTCGGTCTTACCTTCGAGTTGATCGAAAGCCGGTGGCTTACGGTGGATGGACCATTGCTCGCCGTCACGGCCGAGCCCTGGCTCGTCAAGGCAGTCACCGAGGGCGTTGAAAACGTGCCCCTTGACGGTGTCCCCGACGGGAACAGAAATCGGTTTGCCGGTGTCTTTCACTTCGGCACCGCGGATCAAACCATCGGTCGGTGCCATCGATACGGCACGGACGATGTTGTCACCGAGGTGCTGGGCAACCTCGAGGGTAATTGTCTTGGCGACGGCCTCTAGATCAACGTCGACGGTCAGCGCGTTGAATAGCGCCGGTAGTTCTCCGCGAGGGAATTCCACGTCGACAACCGGGCCGATGACGCGTGCGACACGGCCGCTGAGGCCCGTCTGCTGCTCACTAAGAGCTGTAGTCATTGGTTAGTCACTTTCTCCGCTGTCGTCGAGCGCTCCCGCGCCACCGACGATCTCTGTAATTTCCTGGGTAATTTGTGCCTGACGAGCTTGGTTAGCTGTACGAGACAACGTGGTGGCAAGCTCAGTTGCGTTATCCGTCGCCGAACTCATAGCTGTACGGCGTGCTGCGGATTCTGACGCAGCTGACTCCAGCAGCAAGGCATACAAAGCACGTGACACGTAGTGCGGGAGGAGCTCCGACAGCAACGTGGTCGCGTCGGGCTCAAATTCGTAGTTGGCACTAATTTCGGAATCGTCTGGGTCAGACAGCATGTCTTCGCCAGTCTCTACTTCCTCATAGTCGATGACGGCTTCCATCGGAAGCATCTGCCGTGCGACGGCCTTCTGAGACAGCATCGACTCGAACTTCGTGTACACGACATGGAGCTGGTCGAAGCCTTGCACACTCTCGCCCTCAGGCGCGGTGAGCCCGGGGCGCCACTCTGCTTTGCCCGATGAGCTAGCAACGAATGCGTCGATAAGGTGCCGACGCATCTGGTGCGTGCCTTCGTACTCGGGGTCCTGGGAGTATCCGGTCCATGCGCCTTCAAGGGCCTCACCGCGGAAGCGGTAGTAGGTCAGCCCCTTGTTGCCGAAGACATAGAGGACAACCTCATAGCCCTGTTTTTCCAACAAAGCGCGTAGTTCAGCAACTTTCTTGAAAACGTTGTGGTTGTACCCGCCACACATTCCTCGGTCGCTGGAGACCACCAAGATAGCGGCACGGTTTCCGCCTTCGCGTTCGCGGAGCATGGGGTGGTCCAGTGAACTTGCCGATGACAAGCGATGGACGACCTTGGTAATTTCCTCCGCGTACGGTTGCGAGGCAGCTACCCTGGCCTGCGCTTTCGTGATCTTCGAAGTGGCGATCAGCTCCTGGGCCTTCGTGATCTTCTTAGTCGAGTTGACGGACTTAATCCGGTCTCGTAGTTCACGTAACGTAGCCATTTACACTCATCGCCTCCCTTCGTTCTTATCCATTGCGCGCACCGCCCTTACTTGCCCGAGGACTTACGCGACACAGTGATTTGTTCTTTACCCAACTCGGATTGCTCCATTGGGTCTACATCGGGCTCGTTGATAACAGGTTTGCCGTCGGACGCCTGGAAGTTCTGCTTGAACTCATCCACAGCGGAGGAAAGCTCTGCCTTGGATTCGTCATTGAGTGGGGATCCACCCTCGACTTGCTCGAAGACACCAGCATGCTTCGAATGGAGGTGCTCGAGGAGTTCAGATTCGAACCGACGAATATCTTCGACGGGAACGGAGTCAAAGTCGCCGTTACCAGCAAGGTAGATCGACACCATCTGGTCTTCCACAGCTTGCGGGTGGTTCTCCGGCTGCTTCAGCAGCTCAACAAGGCGAGATCCGCGCTCCAGCTGTGCCTTGGAAGAATCGTCGAGGTCCGAGGCGAATGCAGCGAATGCTTCCAAGTCGCGGTATGCGGCGAGGTCAATACGCAGCGAACCCGAAACCTTCTTCATACCCTTCGTCTGGGCGGCACCACCGACACGGGAGACCGACACACCGACGTTAATAGCGGGGCGAACACCCTGGTTGAAGAGGTCTGACTCCAAGAAGACCTGACCGTCGGTAATAGAAATGACGTTGGTCGGAATGAAGGCGGACACGTCGTTCGCTTTGGTCTCGATGATCGGCAGGGCCGTCATAGAGCCGCCACCCAAGTCGTCGGAGAGCTTAGCTGCACGCTCCAACAAGCGGGAGTGGAGGTAGAAAACGTCACCTGGGTACGCTTCGCGTCCCGGCGGACGACGCAGCAGCAAGGAGATCGCACGGTAGGCCTCAGCCTGCTTGGTGAGGTCATCGTAGATGACCAGCACGTGCTTGCCCTTGTACATCCAGTGCTGTCCCAGTGCGGCACCAGCGAAGGGTGCGAGCCACTTAAAACCAGCCGAATCTGATGCGGGAGCAGCGACAATGGTGGTGTAGTCCAGGGCGCCGTTGTCCTCTAAGGTCTTACGGACACCAGCGATTGTGGAGCCCTTCTGACCGATGGCGACATAAATGCAGCGGACCTGCTTTTCCGGGTCCCCGGATTCCCAGTTGGCTTTCTGGTTAATGATGGTATCGAGGCAAACAGCCGTCTTACCGGTTTTACGGTCGCCAATGATGAGCTGTCGCTGGCCTCGCCCGATCGGGGTCATCGCGTCGATAGCTTTAATACCGGTCTGGAGTGGTTCCTCGACTGGTTGACGCATCAACACTGAGGGCGCCTGCAGTTCCAGGACGCGATCTTCTTCTGCCTCGATGGATCCCAGGCCGTCGATTGGCTGGCCCAGGGGGTTAATAACGCGGCCGAGGAATTTGTCCCCAACCGGAATGGATAGGACCTCTCCGGTCCTTTTTACTTCGTCGCCTTCCCGCAAGGTCTCGTAGCTTCCCAAGACCACGACACCGACTTTATCGGTGTCAAGGTTTTGGGCGACGCCGATGACGCCACCTGGGAACTCGAGCAACTCATTAGCCATGACTGATGGCATACCCGAAACCTGGGCGATACCGTCAGCCGCACTAATGACCACGCCGACCTCCTCACGGGAGGCCTCCGCGGAGTAGCTCGAGGTGTAGTTCGCAATCGCGCTACGGATCTCGTCGGAGGAGATCGTCAGCTCCGCCATGTTCTTCCTGCTCTCGGTAGTCTCTTCCAGCATTACTTGTTTATTACGTCGTATTTCTGGTCGTGGTCACGACCGGCATTCCGTCCGCCGTGGGCGTCAGGCAAAAGCTCGCCGTAGTTTCTCGAGTTTGCCCGATGTGCTGCCATCGATACGCTCATCTCCGACCCGGATGACCATTCCACCGAGGATGCTGGGATCGACCTCTCCGTGGATGGACATCTTGTGACCATAAATTCGACCGAGCTTGTCAGCCAGGGTGGATCGTTGGGTATCGCTCAATTCGCCGGCAGTCACAACATGAGCAACTTCGTACCCACGCAGCTGCGCTGCCTCCCGCGATAGCGTTTCACATGCTTCGACAGGACGTTGTTTAGCACGAGAAATCGCCTGCAAGGCAAGAGTTTCTGTAATTGAAGTAACTTTGCCGTACAAGACTGAGGCCAACAATTGGCGACGTCGGTCCGCACGAGCTTGTCGGTCTGCCAAAAGCATCTCCAGCTGCGGGGCGTCTTCAAGGACCCTCGCCAACTGGAACAACTCAGATTCGACGGTCGTGAGCTTGTCGTCTGCCTCGGCGGCGCGGAACAGAGCCCGGCGGCCAAGTTGAACAAGCCCATTACGGAAATCGCGCGTATTCGACCAGTCTTTATCTACTGCAGAACGCAACACGCTGCGCGAAGCCTGATTGAGCTTCTCACCGAAAACGCGATCGGCAAGGTCTGCACGTTTCTCGGAGGACGCTGCGGGATCAATAAGCGCCACACGCAAGTCACGGTTGGAGTCCAAAACCTCAACGACGTCGAAGAGCTCGGGTCCGATCTGTGCGCCGTCGACGGCGGCATTGGACTGAGCAACGGTGTTGTCGAGGGTAGTCGCCAACTCGGTCATCGATTCTCGGCTCGCTGCGTGCATACTGATCACTTCCCTGCCGGAATGTCATCCAAGGAAGACAGGAAAGAATCCACTGTCTCCGCGCGCTTGGCATCGTCGGATAGATGAGAGCCGAGGAGCTTCTCCGCCAGATCGACCGAATTCTGACCCATGTCCTTACGCAGGTCAGCGACGACGGCATCACGCTGAGCAGCAAGTTGCTTTTCGCCTTGAGCGATAATGCGGTTGCTTTCCTCCGTTGCTTCGGTCTTCATATCCGCAACGATCTTTTGCCCGTCAGCACGAGCTTCGTCGCGAATACGAGCGGCCTCTGCACGAGCCTCAGCGAGCTGGTCATTGTATTTTTGCAACGCAGCCTTCGCCTCGGATTGCGCGGCCTCCGCACGTTGAATACCGCCTTCAATGCGATCTTCACGCTCAGAAAGAACCTCTTGGAACTTCGGAAGAACAAACTTCCAGAAAAGCCATAGGATCAGTACGAAGCAGACGATGGACCAGACGAGGTCGTATGGCAAAGGGAGAAGCGGCAAGTTGCCTTTTTCGAGAGGCAGCGTGTTGTCCTCAGCCAAAATGAGTGAGTTCGTCATAGTCTCCAGCTTTCGCTATTTCGAATATCAGGATGTAGTGAAAACAACCTGATTAGAACAGGAAGCCGGCGACCAAGCCGATAAGGGCAAGGGCCTCAGTGAAGGCGATGCCCAGGAACATTGTGGTACGCAACTGGCCAGCCATTTCCGGCTGACGTGCCATGCCTTCCACCGTCTTTCCGGCGACAATACCGATACCGATACCAGGGCCGATAGCAGCAAGGCCGTAGCCAATAGCACCGAAGCCGTCATAGCTGGTGGAGTCTGCAGCGAGAAGGATCTCGTTCATGGGGTGTTCCGTTCCCTTTCAAAATGCCGTTGGTTTTCCAACGACGTATTCGTGAAAAACTTCGAGTGGGGTGTTCAGTTAGTGTTCGTCCGCATGCAGGGAAAGCTCAATGTACACCGCAGTCAGCAGGGCGAAAATGTACGCCTGCAGGAAAATCACCAAAATCTCAAACAGCGAGAAGGCAAAAGCTGCCGCGATGGTAAAGCCGGACGCAACAAGCCAGCCGTTCATCTGCCAGAAGAAGAAGTTGGTTGCCGAGTACAAGAGCACCAGCACGATGTGACCTGACAGCATATTGGCCATAAGACGAATGGTCAGCGTGACAGGCCTCAAAATGAAGGTCGAGAAGAACTCAATCGGTACGACCAAGAAATAGAGAAGGAAAGGCAACCCCGGAATTACCAGAGAGCTCTTCATGTACTTCCCGAACCCGTACCGTTTGGCACCTGCGTAAATCATGCAGATGTAGGCAACCACGGCCAAGAGCAGTGGCATACCGATACGAGCATTGGGGGAAACGTTCAAGAACGGGATCACCGATGGTGCGTTCATGAACAGCACAAGGAAGAAGATCGTGGAAATAATCGGAAGGAAGCGACGTCCTTCTTTTCGACCAAGAATCTCCTCACTGATGTGGATACGGACGAAATCCAACAAGTACTCAGCGACGTTCTGCACGCCACGCGGAACTAACTTCGGCTTCCGCATAGCGAAGAAGAAGAACAGCCCCATGAGCACCATCACGAGGAGTCGGACGAACATGATGCGGTCGATGGCGAACCAACCGTCGGCAAAATTACCGAACCAGAGGTTGATGTGATCACCATGCGCCGTCTCGGGACAGCGTGACTCACCGTCACTGCCGGTCCCACAAACGAACCCCGGGAAAAAGTCGTGGTCCAGATCTGGGGCGTGGAAATGCCCCTTCATGGACAAGGTTGTAACGCTCAGCGTTCTCTCCCGTGTTCGGGCCGCTTTCTGCCAAACAGGAAGCGGTGCGATGGAGGTCTATGTGCATAGCCCACCGCGGATTCCGTCGCACATCATCGCGGGGGCCCGGGGGTTATTCGGGGGTGGCTACGCATAGCGACTTTTCCTTATAACCCGCAGTTGACGATAGCAGCTTAATTCAGGTTTTTCCCAAGCGATCTCTCAATCCGACCCCCCTAAAACTACACCTGATTCACCCCCATGCAGGCTATTGCTGGTGGTCCCGTTCTTCTGCCCATTCTCGGTCAGCGATATAGGTCACACGCGCGGTTAAAACACCCCATGTTTCTGAGACCAATCCGACGATTAACGCGGCGATCACCGTGACAGCCAACGCTAGGTGGTCATAGAAATACATGTTCTTCAGAACAACCAAGACAAGTAAGACGACGACAACTTTGAGCAGCCACGTCCCCATCACCACAGCCATCGTCGTTTGGGGATTAGTTCGGGAGGTGACGAGCACACTCACAATAGTGAGCAAAACGAAGGCACCACCGATGACCGACCCGATGAGCGCTCCCCAGACACCTCGCATCCCGGATTGCCCACCCCAGGCCAACAACGAAACCACGGCTAAACAGGCAATTGCGATACCCCCCAGCCGCGCAGCCTTCAGCAGCGGCCACCGTGGATCCGACACATGCCGGTTCCTCTTCGCAATCACGTCGTCGATAGGCGAACCACCGTCGGTAGACGAGCTAGCCGACGAGTTCGACGTTTCAGAAGAGTTCTGTCCATCAGATTGTTCCGGTGTACTCGCACCGGAATCCCCCGATGCGAAAGTGGAATATGGAGACGTCGGCTTAGACGAGGCGTTGTTTGGTTCGCCAGAGGAGTGGGAATCAGTCACGCTGGCTGATTGTAGCGGTCCGGGTGCCGACGATCACGCGAGCGCGGTACAGACGTAATCCCGACGGCGATGATGATCGCTAGCCCCACCGCAATGAGGGTAATGTCCGTCGGCAAAATTGTTGCTGCCACTGCGCTGAATGCGACGACACTCACCCACGTGTAGAGCACAAGGACCACCCGTCGGTGCGTGTGTCCGAGCTGGAGCAGCCTGTGGTGCAGGTGCTTTTTATCAGGGGCGAACGGGCTTTTCCCGTGGCCGACACGGCGGATAACGGCCATGATGAGGTCAAGCATCGGGATGAACACACTCGCTGCCACCACGATGATCGGACTCAGCAGCGCGAAAATGTCGGCGGCACCATAAAGCGACATCGTGATGCGGCCAGACGCTGAGGTCGACGCCGCCGCAAGGAGAAGGCCGATCAGCATGGATCCCGTGTCACCCATGAAAATCCGGCTCGGCTCAAAGTTATGGGGCAAGAAACCCGCGCAGGCTCCAATCAACACGGCGGAAATAATGGCCGGCGGATAAGCGCTCACCGCTCCCCCTTGGTCGTGGAGAATGGTGAGCGAAAATGCGAAGAGCGAGATTCCAGCGATCCCCCCGACGCCGGCCGCCAACCCGTCGAGACCGTCGACAAAGTTAATCGCGTTGATCAGGGTGACGGTGAAGACAACGGTCAGAACTGTGGACTGGACTTGATCCAGAATGACCGTGGTGCCACCATGCCAGGGAACATAGAGGAGGTACCAGCTCAGCCCCAGCAGACTCATGACCGTCGCGCCCGCGATCTGCCCGACCAGTTTCACGAGAGCCGGAATGTCATACAAATCATCGATAATGCCAACAACAACGATGATGAGGGCAGCCCATAACACGGCTCTCAAGTCCGGAGTCATGGGAGGAAATCCGCGGTTCAACGCCGGTAATTGGTTGGCCACCAGTAAGGCTGCAATGACGCCGGTGAACATCGCGACTCCCCCCAACCGCGGTCGGGGTTGTTTATGGACGTCGCGGGCACGCGGGATAGCTACTCTCCCGGTCCGCACCATGACGGATCGTATGCATCCTGTTGTCAGGAACGTCACGATGCAGCCCGTGCAGAGAACAAGGATGAGTTCCCGAATGGGCACACCGGTTCCCCCCACCGCTGATTGTGCACAAACGATCATGATGTTTCTCTACCCCGCATTCCCTGGACTATCCGCGCACGTGAGGCCGTTCTTTTCCCCTCGAACTATCTCTGACGCAGCGTAGCAGGGCTCGTTCCGATGACCTCGGAAATGCGTTCTGCAGAAATCGCCCCTTCACGCAAAAGATGAGGGGTGGGCGAGGTCAGATCAATGATGGTTGACGGCTCCCCAATCGTCGCCTCCCCGTCATCCAAATAGACGGATACTTCGCTTCCCAGCATCTGCTTCGCGGCAATTGCCGAAGTCGCAGGCGGCTGCCCCGAAATATTGGCCGAGCTCACTGCCATGGGGCCTGTGGCTCTCAGTAGCTCGATCGCGACCGGCTGTAGCGGCATCCGAAGCATCACTGATCCGTTAGTATCCCCAAGGTCCCAGGGCAACGACGGCGCCTGCGTCACCACGAAGGACAGCCCGCCCGGCCAGAATGCTTGGACTAATTCACGCATCCGCGGGGTGACTGTTTGCACCAGGCCGTCGACGGTGTCCCATGACCCAATCAACACGGGAACTGGCATGTCAGGGCCACGATGTTTTGCCCGCAACAGCGCGGCAACAGCGTCGTTATCGAATGCATCGCACCCGATCCCGTAGACGGTGTCGGTGGGCATAACGACCAGGCGCCCGCCTTTTACTGCGCTCTGGGCAGCCTCGAGGCCGCGACGTCGTTCGTCTTGGTCAGTGCAATCGTAAATTGTGCTCATGAGTTTTACTACGCTTTCCTCGTGTGTGCGGCCCGAATGCCCGTCACAAACCTATCGCGTCCAGCTAAGTCCTTATGTATTTCTAGATCGGTGAAGCCGTGATCATTCAAGCATTGTGAGGTCACAGGCCCGCTGAGCTCGTCGTGTTCCACAGCCACGACGGTGCCGGGGCTAGACAAATCCTCAACCACGGCCATCATCGGCACGATCACGCTCATTCCGTCCGCACCAGCGAAAACGGCATCATGAGGATCGGCCGCGACTTCGGGCGAAATCGTCGTGTTCTCGGGCACATAGGGTGGATTCGAGACGACCATATCCACCTTCAGCTCAGGCGTCGTTTCACGCGTCGGTTCAGGATTGTCACCGTCACGCGTGTCCCGGTCACACAAGTCTCGAATGCTTTTCACGATAGTGGGATCCGTAGCATCCCCTGCGCACAGGCTCACAGAGAGCTGATCGGCGTCGTCCTCTGACAGGCCAGCGTCCAGCGCTTCCGTCCGCCAATTCTGCATGAAGGCCTCGACATTGCGACGGGCATAATCCAGCGCGACGTCGCTCGTGTCAACGCCCATAATGCGGATTCGTGGGAGCTTGCCGACGCTTCCCACGTGCGGATTGGCTGTCTTCTGCTCCCGAAAGTCACGATGAAGAGACAACAACGCGTTTCCCGCCGCGTGCGCAACACCCAACGCCAAGGTTCCGGGCCCGGTACACAAGTCAACGATGGTGTAATCCGCGGGCACAGACTTCGACGGTCCGGATTTCTCGGACCGGTTATCCAACGCCCTGCGGAGTTGGTCTCCCGCCCATTCCACAATCAATTCGGTTTCCGGACGGGGAACAAAAGCCCCCGGGCCGACCAGCAGGTCGATCCCCGCGAAACGCACCGTCCCCATAATGTGCTGCAAGGGTTCCCGCTGCTCACGTCGGCTAATACACGCTTCGAAAAACTCGGCCGTGTCGGAATCGACGTGGTCTTGGCGTCGGAAGAATAATGACGACCGTGTGACCGGTTCCGCACCCGGCGCGCCCTTAACAGTGAGCGCATGTGCCATCAGTAGCTCAGCATCGACTCGTGGAGAATCCACCCCCGCAGCGCGCAGTCGTCCGCCGGCATTGTTGATCATCTGGCGAACAGATGTACGGGGATATGTCATTCTGCCTCGAGCCGTTCGGCGCGCTCCGCGGACTGCAGCGCAGAGAAGAGATCATCCAGATCGCCGTCGAGAACCTGGTCGAGGTTGTGCGCCTTGTAATTAATTCTGTGGTCAGAGATGCGGTTTTCGGGGAAATTGTAGGTACGGATGCGCTCCGACCGATCCATGGTCCGCACCTGAGCAGCACGATCGGCCGACGCCGCAGCCTCGGCTTCTTCTTCCTTCATCTGCTGCAACCGGGCGGCCAGGACCTGCATCGCGCGCGCCTTGTTTTGGATCTGGCTACGTTCTTTCTGACAGGTCACGATCAGCCCCGTCGGCAAGTGTGTGATGCGGACAGCGGAGTCGGTGGTGTTCACACCCTGGCCACCTTTACCGGATGAGCGGTACACATCGACGCGGATGTCTTTGTCATCAATCTCGACATCCTCGATTTCATCAGGTTCCGGATAGACGAGGACACCGGCAGCGGAAGTCTGGATACGTCCCTGGGATTCGGTGACGGGAACTCGCTGAACACGGTGAACGCCACCCTCAAACTTGAACACGCTCCACGCACCGTCCCGAGACGGCTTCTTGGAGCGAATAGACATGGTGATGTCTTTAATTCCCCCGAGGTCCGTGGGAGCGTCGTCCAGGACGTCGATCGCGAAGCCGTGTTTGTCCGCGTAGCGCTGGTACATCCGCACTAATTCGCCGGCGAAGAGGGCTGCTTCTTCTCCGCCCGCACCGGACTTCACTTCCATCACGATGTCATCGCCATCATGGGGATCCCGCGGTGCCAAAAGGTCAGCTAGCTTATCCGATAGCTCCTCTTTTTCTGCCCGAAGACGCTCGGCCTCAGCCGCGAATTCCTGGTCTTCGTGGGCCATTTCCTCGGCGGCTTCGAGATCGTCGGTCACAGCGTTTAACCGGTCATTCGTCTGAATGATGGGCTGGAGTTCAGAGAACCGCTTCCCCACCTTCCGCGCGCGAGCAGCGTCGTTGTGTAAATCAGGATCAGCTAATTGAGCTTCGAGCCCTTGATATTCCGAAACAATGTCGTCGACCGCCGAAACATGCGTCGCCATGACCCAGAGTGCTCCTTTAACTGCTCACTACAAATACCGGTAACTACACGAATATAGCGCGACGGCGGCGGCTCAACCGAACCACCGCCCGCACCGTGACCAGGAGAGCTTTACCTCCTGGCGCCACTACTTCACATCACTGCCTGGCTTCACGGCTTAGCGTCGCGCATAAGGGGGACGAATTACTCGTCATCATCGTCGGGAACACTCATGGGTGCCGACGATGCGATCTGCATGAGGAACTCGCCATTGTTCTTGGTCTTGCGCAGCTGCTTGATAAGCAAGTCGATGGCCTGCTGCGGGTCCAGTGCCGACAAGATCCGACGCAGCTTGTGCATGACGCGTGCCTCGTCGGGCGCCAAGAGCAGCTCATCCTTACGGGTACCCGACGGATTCACGTCGACAGCTGGGAAGACGCGGCGCTCCGAAATCTTCCGGTCAAGCTTCAGCTCTGCGTTACCCGTGCCCTTGAATTCCTCGAAGATGACGGTGTCACCGGCGGAACCGGTCTCGACCATGGCTGTCGCGATAATGGTCAGCGAACCACCGTTTTCGATGTTGCGTGCCGCACCCAGGAATCGCTTCGGCGGGTAGAGGGCGTTGGAATCCACACCACCGGACAGGATACGTCCCGACGCCGGGGACGAGTTGTTGTACGCACGGCCCAATCGCGTAATGGAGTCCAACAGCACAACGACGTCCTGACCAGCCTCAACAAGGCGCTTAGCCCTCTCAATCGCTAGCTCAGCGACGGTGGTGTGCTCGCTCGGCGGACGGTCAAACGTCGAGGCGATCACTTCGCCATTGACCGAGCGCTGCATATCGGTGACTTCCTCAGGGCGCTCGTCGACAAGAACAACCATGAGGTAGCACTCTTGATTGTTGGTCGTGATGGCGTTAGCGACGTCCTGCAGAATTGTCGTTTTACCAGCCTTCGGCGGGGACACGATCAGCGCGCGCTGCCCCTTACCGATCGGCATGATGAGGTCAATCACGCGCGTCGTGAGCTTCTTCTGGTCCGTCTCCAACCGCAGCCGCTGGTTCGGGTACAGCGGTGTGAGCTTGGCGAACTCGGGGCGGGCCTTGGCCTCCTCCGGCGTCATGCCGTTGACTGTGTCAACGCGCGCCAAGGGGGCGAACTTCTGCCGGTTACGGCCGCGACCATGCTGCGGGCGGCTGGAGCCGTCCTCACGGACCTTGATCTGCCCGGTCACAGCGTCGCCACGGCGCATTCCCTGGGACCGAACCATGTTCATGGACACATACACATCATTCGGGCCGGACTGGTACCCCGACGTGCGAATGAACGCGGTGTTGTTGTCGACAACATCGAGGATTCCCGCGATCGGCTGGAAGGTTTCCCCTTCGCGCAGCTGGTTCGGGTTCTGGTTGTCGCGATTATCCCGGTTTCGGCGGTTGCGCCGATTGCCGCGGTTATTACGGTCGTTGCGGTTATTGCGACCTCCGCGATCGTTCCGGTTGTCACGATCATTGCGGTTGTTGCGGCCACCCCGGTGGTCCTGGTTATTGCGGCCACCGCGACCATTGTGGTCGTTGTTGTCACCGGAGTTGTCGTCATTGTGGCCATAACGGTCATCACGGTCGTCATTGGACCGTCGGTGATCATTATTGTTATTCCGATCGTCATCCCGGCGGGAGTTGTTGTCATCCGAATCGTCGGAAGAATCACGGGACGAATTGTTCCGGTCATCACCGTCATTGGAATGACCGTTGTGCCGGGCTCGGTGACGACGTGCGCGACGTGCCTGGGAGCGCGATTTGTAGCCGTGGTGGCGGGAATCGTCAGAATCGTCGTCGCGGCCGTTGTCATTGTCCGAGCTGGAGTCCGAGTGGGAATCGGAGCCACCCGAGTGCTCATCCCCACGACGGTCGTCGTTGCCGTTGTGCCGGTTATCGGAGCCGGAACCGTGTCCGGAGCCATGTCCGTCGTTATTTGCCGACGATCCAGCATTAAATGAATCGGAGTTCGGCGATTCAGAGTTATCCGAATGGTGGGACTCGGCCTTCGGTTCCCCCGCTTTCCGTGTGGATCGACGAGGCCGAGAATACGGCTGACCAGCGTCGGCGGCCTGAATGGCTGCGATAATATCCCCCTTGCGCAGCCCTGAGAGTCCTCGAATCCCCTTTTCGGCAGCTAGCGCCTTTAATTCCGGGATGCGCATAGCGGCCAGGTTGTTCGTGTCCGTATCAGTCACGGATGTCCTTTCGTTGCCAGCCCCTCCGGGACAATTATCAATATTTGTCAGTGGATACGTGTCTCATCACGCGCTGGAGGGTTAGCCCTGTGGTGTTGTCCTATCGCGACGCTGCTTCATCGCTCTACCGTCGGTGGCCTCACGATGGTGTTTCTCCGATGGTGCAGCATGTCAACGGAATGTGCGTCATTTCGTGTCCGCTTGTGCCAATGTGCCGAAAGACACGTGACCTGCCCGAACTGCTATCGCGGTTTTTACCATTAGCCATCGCGGGCGATGCAGATTCGCGACACTACGCGCGATTACGAAATGAAGGATTCTTTGTAGCGTCCGGTCATCGGTGTTGCATTCAGGGTGGATGAGAAATCCCCTGGATCCACCGCGCTTGCTAGGCCGGAAGCCGATGTTACACATCGTTCGGCTCGATGCCCTAGCGGAGAATACACAACCTGATGAGCAGTCCGAAAACTACAACCAAAGGAATCGCTCATAACCGTACCACTTTCCAGCACAAGTCGCTGCAATGGCACACGGATGGGCTTCACCTGTATTTACGGTCTGTCTGACTTAAAGTAAACGGCATGAAGTCGACGATGATGGACGTGCCTCTTTCTGTCACCCAAATTTTCACCTACGGTGCCACTGTTTTCGGGGACACAGAGGTAACGAGTTGGGGCGAATCCGGGCCAGAGACCATCACGTTTTCCGCACTCGCCGGCCGAGCCGCCGCCTGTGCTCATGCCCTGCGGTCGCTCTGCGGTATCGACGCTGACCAACGCATCGGAACCATGATGGACAACTGCGCGGAACACCTCGAAGTATTTTTCGCCTCGTCCTGCATGGGAGCCGTCTTTAGCCCGCTGAACTCGCACCTTTCCGACGATCAAATCGTCCACATCATTAACTATGCGGATCAGAAGGTCATCGTTGTTTCGCCCCGCAATGCACCCCGCCTGGCACGGCTGATCACCGAGTGTCCGGGAGTCAATCACATCATCATCGCGTCCGGGTCGTCGGCACAGCGCGCTGAGGGCGTCGCTGCCTTCGATGCCATCCCTGACCCCCATTTTTCGGTCACCGATTATGAGGCTTTTATCGACGGTCAAGCCACCGAGTTTCCGTGGCCGGATCTCCCCGAAGACACCGCCGCTGCCCTCTGCTTTTCGACGGGCACCGAGGGGGCGCCCAAGGGTGTGGCATATTCTCACCGGTCTATGTTCTTGCACTCGCAGTCGTTGTTGGGTGTGGATTCTTTCGCCATCACTAATGGCGTGTCCTTCCTTTGTTGTGTGCCCATTTATCACGTCCTGAGCTGGGGCGTTCCCCTAGCCGCGTGGATGGCTGGTGCGCCGCTTATCTTCCCCGGCGAGGACCTTTCGGCGCCTCGTCTTGCGCGGGTGATCGCAACCTCGATGCCTCGCACGGCACACGGGGTCCCAACACTGTGGGTATCGCTCTTTTCTTACTATTTCCAAAACCCACCGAAGCGTATGAGTCTTCGGGAGATTTTCGCTGGCGGGGCTCCTGTCCCGCCGGTACTCATTAAGGTGTGGGAAGAAAAGTTTGGTGTCGACGTCATTCATTGTTGGGGAATGACAGAAACATCACCTGTGGGAACAGTATCGCGCCCACCAGCAGGCTTGAGTGGGGAAACGAGAGACCTCTACCGCGAGTCCCAGGGACGCTTCCCCGTGGCCATGAATTTCCGAATTGCCGACGACGCCGGCCGCGTGCTGGAAGGACACGACCGCAACCAGGGCGAAATCCAGGTGCGCGGCAATTGGGTGACCGGCTCCTACTTCCATTCACCGACGGGCGAGGGCGACGGCCCCGCTTCCCGTTTCCGCGGCGAGCCCATTGACTACGCCGATGATCGTTTCACCGACGACGGGTGGTTCCGCACAGGAGACGTCGGCTCTATTAACCGCGATGGGTTCTTAACGGTCAATGATCGCATTCGCGATGTCATCCGCTCAGGTGGGGAATGGATTTATTCGGCCGAGCTCGAGAACTATGTTGTCGACGCTCCCCCGGTTCTTGAGTGTGCCGTTATCGGATATCCCGATGAGACCTGGGGTGAGCGCCCGTTGGCGGTGACTGTTCTTGCCGACGGGGTTGAGCGGTCGGCGGCGACGGCAGAGCGTCTTCGCACACGATTGCGCGGGGTCATTCCCGGGTGGATGATCCCCGAGTACTGGGCGTTCGTTGACACTATCGATAAGACGAGCGTCGATAAATATGACAAGAAGGACCTGCGGCAGCACCTTGCCGACGGGAAGCTGGATGTCATTTCCCTGCAAGGTCCCCGCCGTAGTGGCGATAGCTACGGCGACAATGGTTCCTCTAGCTCAGCATCGCAGGCCTAGCGTGTGGGCGGGAAAGCCCGCCACGCACTCATCCCACGCATCTATCCCAGTTCTTTACGATTCACCTGGATAGGCCCAGCGATGGGGAGTGTGAGAACGCGAAGCCCCTCGGAGGATGCGGTGTGGATGATTTCGGCAGGCAGATCCTCGGTGGAGAGAACCATGATGGTGGGGCCGGCACCCGACAAATACGCCGCATAACCCCGGTTACGCAGGCGATTCACCCATTCCGCAGAGACCGGTAAGGCGTCTGCGCGGTAGGGCTGGTGAAGGCGATCCCTCGTGCCCTCCCACAACAGCTCGGGGTTGGTGCGCAACGCAACCGTCATGACTGCCGTTCGTGACACATTGAATCGTGCGTCAACATGGCTCACATCACTGGGCAGCACTCGGCGCACCGCATTCGTCGACGCCGTGAAATCCGGGATAAAGGCCGTCGCGCGAATGTCGGGGTGAACATCCACGCCGATCGCGTGGTACTGAGGGGCCGTTTCACCATCGACGGGCGTATCCGTCCAGGAGACCACTGCCCCACCCAGCACAGATGCGGCCGCATTATCGGGGTGACCCTCAAAAGAACTCACAACCTGAACAACCTGATCAGTGGTGAGGGCATTATCTGCAAGGGCATTAGCAGCACAGACTCCAGCCGCTGCCGCCGCCGCGGACGACCCGAGACCACGCGATTGGGGAATCGAGTTTTCGCAGGAGACCGCCAGGCCGGGCACATCGGCATGGGCAACACGAAGCCCTTCACGAATCGCTCGCACCACCAAATGTGTTCCGTCGAGGGGAACCTCGCCAGCGCCTTCGCCCTGCACGTCAACGGTTAACCCAGACGCAGTGACCTCGACGGTTACCAGGTCATAGAGCCCCACAGCCAAGCCGAGGGTGTCGAATCCAGGCCCAAGATTGGCCGACGACGCTGGCACGCGGACCGTGACCGAGCGCCCCACCGGGATATCGTGTGGCACTTAGTCGTCCCCCTCCATGCGCAGTACACGCTCGACGGACAGCACCGTATCGATGGATGAAACGTCGGCCACGGTTTTCTCGAGGTCGTCTTCCCGAGCCATGTGGGTCACAACGACCAACCGAGCGCCGTTTTCGCTGCCCTCCTGGCGGACCGTCTTCAGCGATATGCCGCGGTTTGCGAAACACTTGGCGACGTCGGCAAGAACACCAACCTGGTCCTTCACGTGCATCACAACGTGGTAGCGGGTGTCGATAGAACCGAAAGGTGCGATAGGCAACGACGCGTACACCGACTCTCCCGGAGCACGACCACCCAAAACGATGTTTCGTGACGCACCAATCACGTCACCCAAGACAGCAGATGCGGTCGGGTTTCCGCCGGCACCATTTCCGTAGAACATCAGACGCCCAGCGGCCTCCGCCTCAACGAACACCGCGTTGAACGACTGCGACACGCTCGCCAACGGGTGGTTACGCGAGACCAGCGCCGGGTACACCCTGGCAGAGACGGATTCCTTGCCATCGCTATCAACAAGTCGCTCACAGAGAGCCAGCAACTTAATAGTGCATCCCACTGCTTTTGCCGACGCGATATCCGCTGCGGTGATCTCACGAATGCCCTCGCGGTAGACGTCGTCGGCGGACACGCGCGTGTGGAAAGCGATGGACGCAAGGATGGCCGCCTTCGATGCTGCGTCATATCCGTCGACGTCGGCGGTGGGGTCTGCCTCGGCATATCCCAAACGGGTCGCTTCAGCAAGCATCTCGTCATAGGACGCGCCCGACTCATCCATCGCGTCGAGGATGAAGTTCGTGGTCCCGTTGACAATGCCCATGACGCGGTTGACGCGGTCACCAGCAAGAGAGCGGCGCAGAGGCCCCACCACTGGGATCGCCGCCGCCACTGCTGCTTCGAAGAACAAATCTGCGCCCGACGCGTCCGCTGCTTCGGCTAATTCGTCGGCATGAGCCGCCACCAGGGCTTTGTTCGCAGTGACGACGGACTTCCCGGCCCGCAACGCCGCCAACACGAGCTTTCGTGGCAGGTCAATACCGCCGATGACTTCCACGACGAGGTCGATATCGTCGCGAAGAACCAAGCTCATGGCATCGTCGGTGAGGAGGTCGGGATCAACGCCTTCGCGCGGGCGGGATAGATCGGACACGGCCACACCGCGGATTTCTATTGGCCCACCAGCTCGTTCGGTAAATTCGTCGGCATACTCGTTCATGAGCCGATAGGCAGCCTGCCCGACGGTGCCAAAGCCGAGGAGGGCAACTCCGACGGTTTCCCCGGCCCCTTTTCCGGTGTTGTAGCTAGTTTGCTGGGTCATATTCCTATCCCTTGTGCTTCCCTTGTGTTGGTTCCCTTGTGTGGTGTTCGGTTTACAACGTTGTTGGCTCAACGTCGTTGTCCTGTATGCGTCGGCAGACAAAGCTGTATGAAGGATACTATATCTAGTATTTATGCTGGTCTACTCAGGTTTTATGTAACCGACAGATCAGATCGACGGTTTCGACCTATCGTCAGCAGTGGTCAGCAATTGTCCGCTGTGGTCAGCAATCTTCGTCGAGCGCAAGAAGATCATCGATAGTTTCCCGACGGACCATCACGCGTTCGTGACCGTCGCGCACCGCGACAACAGCCGGACGGCAAAACATGTTGTACCGCGACGACATAGAGAAGCAGTACGCGCCAGTCCCCGCGAGGGCGATACGGTCCCCGACCTCGATATCGTCGGGATAAATCCCGTCTTCGACGAGGATATCTCCGGATTCACAGTGCGATCCCACTAGGCGCGTGGGAATCGGGTTTCCGTGCATCAGGCGATTAATCACCCGTCCGTCGTAATGGGCGTTGTACAGCGCGGGGCGGATATTATCCGACATCCCACCGTCGACGGCGAGGTAACGCCGCGTGGATCGCTCATCCGTGGGCACATCTTTAATTGTCCCCACGGTGTAGACGGTCACGGTTGACGGGCCGGCAATGGCTCGGCCAGGCTCAACCATCAACGTCGGCGGGTCAAAGTGCAGGTCATGGGCCGCTTTGTGGACGCGAGCTTTAAGATCGTCGGCCACCGACCGGACATCCAGGGGCGAATCTGAAGCACTGTAGGCAATACCGTAACCGCCACCCAGATCCAGGATGTCCAAGGAATCCTTGACATCTTTTTTCTCGACGCCACCGTCGCTGCCGAATCGACCGAGTTGGTGGTGCAGATCAGCCATCAAGCCAAGCAAACGTTCGGCCGCGAGGGAGAACCCGTCGGCGTCGAAAACCTGTGACCCGACGTGACAGTGCAACCCAGCGACGGCCAGCGAGTCGTAGTCCATCGCCGCAAGGACAGCGTCCTTAGCTGCACCGGAAGCCAACGACAGGCCGAATTTCTGGTCTTCGTGTGACGTCGCAATGAATTCGTGAGTATCCGCGTGAACACCTGGTGTCACGCGGATCAACACTTCTTGGCGGACGCCAGCATCCCGCGCAATCTTCCCTAGCCGATCCACTTCCTGGCGGGAGTCGATCACAATGTGGCCCACGCCTGCCTGAACGGCCTTGGTCAACGTGCTGTCCAACTTGTTATTGCCATGCACGGTGATGCGCTCGGGTGGAAAACCTGCGCGCAATGCCACGTCCAGCTCACCATCGGAGGCGACGTCGAGGCACAGTCCCTCGCTCGCCACCCATCGGGCAATGCCCACGGTAAGGAACGCTTTGGATGCGTAATGAACATGGCCGGGGCCGTCGAAGGCATCGGCCATGGCCCGGCATCGAGCACGGAAATCGTCCTCATCCACGACCATGAGTGGAGTTCCGTACTTATTGGCCAAGTCGACCAGGCGAACACCGGCAATCGACACCTGGCCGTCGTCGTCGCGGTGTGCGTTCATGGGCCACACATGCGGTGGCAGAGCATTGAATTGGTCGGTTGAAAACTCGGGCAGGCTCGCGTCGGCGTATAGATGCGCAAAGCCTGGTCCTTTACTGAGTAGATCCACGGGGGCTCCTACATGCGTTCGGGTGCGCTGACACCGAGAAGGTTCAATGCGTTAGCGATCGTTTGGCGCGTTGCCTGCGCTAATGCCAGCCGTGCGTGAACAATCGGTGCTGCGTCGTCGCCCGTCGGCTCGGATTTCTTGGGAAGGATTTGGCAGGAATCGTAGAACCGGTGGAATGTCCCAGCCAGCTCCTCCATGTAGCGCGCGATGCGGTGCGGTTCACGGAGCTCCGCCGCAGTCCCCACTACAGACGGGAACTCGCCCAAAGTGCGAATGAGCGCACCCTCGTAGTCATTGGTCAGGAGAGAGTAATCGGGGTCCTTGACCGCGATCCCCGCTGCCTGTGCCTTCCTCCCCAACGAGCACAACCGCGCGTGCGCATACTGCACATAAAACACGGGGTTGTCGTTAGTTTGGCGGGCCCACAGGTCCATATCAATATCCAGCGTTTGGTCCACTGAGCTGCGGATAAGCGCATAGCGGGCGGCGTCGACACCAATAAGTTCGACAAGGTCATCGAGGGTGATGACCGTCCCGGCGCGCTTCGACATCTTGACAGCTTTGCCATCGCGCACCAGGTTCACCATCTGCCCGATCAGGACCTCGACCTGGATCGGGTCATAGCCCAGTGCCTGCGCGGCCGCCTTGAGGCGAGCGATATAACCGTGGTGGTCGGCTCCCAACATATAGATGCACAGGTTGTGGCCACGTTCGATTTTGTCCCTGATGTAGGCGATATCGCCCGCGATATATGCTGCGTCGCCGTCGGACTTGATCACGACGCGGTCTTTGTCGTCGCCAAACGAGGTGCTGCGCAGCCACCATGCCCCGTCGGCCTCGTAGAGGTTGCCATTGTCTTTCAGCTTTTGTATCGCTTGATCCACCGCGCCGGATTCGAAGAGCGAATTCTCGTGGAAGAACACGTCGAAATCGGTGCCGAATTCGTGGAGGGTGCGCTTGATATGCGCAAACATGAGGTCGACGCCTTCTTTACGGAAGAGTTCCTGGCGTTCCTCGGGTGGCAGTTGCGTTGCTTCCGGGTGCTTATCGACGACGGACGACGCGATGTCCTGGATGTATTCCCCTCCGTAGCCGTCCTCCGGAGTGGGCTGGCCGAGGGCCGCTGCGACGAGTGAGCGTGCGAAGCGATCGATCTGCCGCCCGTGGTCGTTGAAGTAGTACTCCCTGGTAATCGACGCGCCACGGAATGCAAAAATGCGTCCGAGAGCGTCACCAACTGCGGCCCAGCGTGTACCGCCCAGGTGGATCGGCCCGGTGGGGTTTGCGGATACGAATTCGAGGTTGATGACCTCGTCGCTAAGTTCTGAGCTGCTTCCGAACCGTTCCCCTTCGGCGAGGATGCGCCCGACGATTTCTCCCTGAGCGGCGGCAGCCAGGCGAATGTTGAGAAACCCCGGGCCGGCGACGTCAACAGTCTCGATGGCGGAGTTGGTGGCTAAGTCTTCTGCCAGCCAACCGGCTAGCTCCCGTGGTGATGTTCCCACTTTCTTGGCAATCTGCAAGGCCAAGTTCGTTGCGTAGTCGCCATGTTCTGGGTTACGGGGTCGTTCTACTGTCACCGTCGGCGGTAGTACCGAGGCATCTTTCCCGTGGTGTGACAAGACGGATTCAGCACGCGTGGCAATGAGAGTCGACAATTCTTCGGGAGTCATAGGCCCACAGTGTACGGCACCGCGCCGGGGTTCCCTATCACTGCCAAGTGCTGGTTCAGCTCGCTGTCGGTTTCGGTTGATTGAACCGTTTGTCAGGGCTGAGCGCTGGTGCTAGCTCATCGATTTTCACCCCGAAAGTGGGTAACTCTGAGTTTTTTATTTCCGAAACGTTGGTATTGCGTTAATGCACATACCTTTCTAGGGAATTTCCATGCACTGCGCGAATGCTTAATAAAGTCTCGCGACAATCATTTTCATTTCATTATCAACTCATTTACCTGCGTCGATACGCGTTCACCACCTCTGAGGAATGAAGTTTTAGTCCTAAACTGATGATGACGACTTTAACCCTGAGGAGGGCTTGTGCGTATCGCACTATTTTCCACGTGTATCGGGGATGCCCTATTTCCTGACGCTTCCAAGGCGACGGCAGTGATCTTGTCCCGGCTTGGCCACGAAGTAGTATTCCCCGAAGGCCAGACGTGCTGCGGACAGATGCACGTCAACACTGGCTATCAAAGAGAAATCATCCCCCAGATCCGCGATTATGTTGACGCATTCTCGGATCCATCCATTGACTACGTCATCGCGCCATCGGGCTCATGCACGGGTGCGGTCCGCCACCAGCACCAAATGGTTGCGGAACGCTATGGCGATAAAGCACTCGTCGACGGTGTGAAGAAGACGGCACCGAAGACCTTGGATCTCTCGGAGTTCCTCGTTGATATCGAGGGGAAAACGAATATTGGTGCTTATTTCCCCCACCGCGTGACGTACCACTCAACCTGCCACTCGCTGCGCATGGTGAAGGTGGGCGACCGCCCCTATCAGCTGCTCAAACAGGTCAAGAGCCTGGATCTTGTCCGCCTGCCCGGCGCGGAGGAATGCTGCGGATTCGGCGGAACGTTCTCAGTCAAGAACGCGGATACGTCGGCCGCCATGGTGGGCGATAAGGCTCGCAATGTTGTCTCGACCGGTGCGGAATTCGTCACCGCCGGCGACCCGAGCTGCCTCATGAATATCGGCGGTAGCTTGTCCCGCCAGCGCTCTGGAGTCCGCGCCCTGCACATTGCGGAAATCCTCGCATCGACTGAAGAACACCCCTGGACGCCGGAAGGCGCGTTCTATTCCAAGGAGGCAATGCTGTGACCATCAGTCTTGGTATGCCGACGATGCCACCCACCGCTCCTGACGGCGTCGGCAATCTTCGTGGTACGGAGAGATTCCAGCAAGCTGCCCGCCATGATCTAAAGAATTCGGTCCAGCGCCACAACTTGCGGATGGCGACGCACACGATTCGCGATAAGCGCGCCCGTGTCGTCGGTGAAATCGACGATTGGCAGCAGCTTCGCGACGCCGGTTCGGCCATTAAGCGCGATGTGATGGCTCGGATGCCTGAGCTTCTGGAGCAGTTTGAGGAAGCCGTCACCGCCCGTGGTGGACATGTGCACTGGGCCCGCGACGCGAAAGAGGCCAATGAGATCATCACCGGTCTTGTTAAGGAGACAGGTGAGAAGAAGGTCGTCAAGATTAAGTCGATGGCGACGATGGAGATCGGCCTCAACGATGCCCTCAAGGAAGCTGGAATTGAGGCGCGCGAAACGGACCTGGCCGAGCTGATTGTCCAGCTTGGTCATGACCGTCCGTCGCACATCGTGGTCCCTGCGATTCACCGTAACCGCGCTGAGATCCGGGACATCTTCATCAAGGAGATGCCCAACACAGATGAGAGTTTGACGGATAACCCTGCGGACTTGGCCGAGGCATCGCGGCTCTTCTTGCGCAAGCAGTTTATGGACGCGAAGGTCGCCATTTCTGGCGCTAACTTCGGTATCGCAGAGACGGGCACCCTGTCCATCGTCGAGTCTGAGGGCAATGGCCGCATGTGCCTGACTTTGCCTGAGACGTTGATCTCCGTGATGGGGATTGAAAAGCTCTTGCCGACGTTCAAGGACCTCGAGGTGTTCCTGCAGCTGCTTCCCCGGTCCTCCACCGGCGAGCGCATGAACCCCTACACCAGCCTGTGGTCGGGAACGACTGAAGGCGACGGGCCGAAGAACTTCCACATCGTGCTCATTGACAATGGACGCACACATGCGCTGGCGAATGCCATCGGCCGTGAAGCATTGAAGTGCATCCGCTGCTCCGCGTGCTTGAACGTGTGCCCGGTGTACGAACGGGCTGGCGGACACGCCTACGGGTCAACCTACCCAGGCCCCATTGGCGCCATTTTGACCCCACAGCTGGCCGGTATGGAATCCGCCGAGGATCCCAATGCTTCTCTCCCCTATGCCTCCTCATTATGCGGTGCCTGCTTTGAAGTCTGCCCCGTCGAGATCGACATCCCGTCCGCGTTGCTGGAGCTTCGCCACCAGAAGATTGAGCACCACCGGCCGAAGTTCGAGGGCATGATCATGAGCAGCATGGGACTTGTCTTCGGGAACAAACAGATTTGGAACTTCTCCGCCCGAGCCGCTGTGTTGGGACGGGCTCTCGGGTGGCCGAAGGGGAAGATCACGAGCCTGCCCGGCTTCCTCTCTGGGTGGTCGAATGTGCGGGATACGGCAATTCCGCCGAAGAAATCGTTCCGTGCGTGGTTCGCTTCCGAGGAAGGCAAGAGGACTCTGGCCGCTGCCCGGAAGGAAGGCATTCCGGATAACAGTTTCCGCCATGCCGATCACAACACTGGCGACGCCGCCGAAGTAAAGGTCAGTGAACCTGGCGAGCGGAAGACGTCATCGAAGCCTCTCGAGCATGTGCTGGACGACGCTACTTCTGAGCCACAGGCACACGACGACAGCAGCGCTAAGAATTCGTCGAAGGAGGGGAAGTAGTCATGGGATTCCGGTCTACGTCCGCTAAAGAAGAAATCCTCGGGCGAATCCGCAACGCAAACAAACTGGCTGGTGTGCCGTCGGAGCCCTACCCCATTCCACGGGACTACAGGACCAACCGAACTCGGTCCACCGACGAACTGGTCGATCTCCTCGAAGATCGATTGGTGGATTATAAGGCCGACGTTCACATCGTGAAAGAGGCTGACCTGCCGTCCACAGTGGCTGACCTTTGCCGCGAACATGGCTTCTCTAAGCTCGGAGTAGCCGAGGGCATCGACGAATCGATTTATTCCTCAGTCTCAGCTGACGTTGAGAAGGATGATCGCTCCACGGATCCTCATAAGTTGGGGCGCTTTGATGCGATTATCACGGAGTCTCACGTCAGTTCCGCGCAGACGGGCACGATCTACCTGGATGGATCGGCGACGAATGGCCGCCGTGCCCTGACGCTGGTCCCTGACTGCCATTTGTGCATCGTGCGCGAGGAGTCGATTGTCTACGGTGTTCCTGAGGCTATTGATCGCCTCAACCCGGAGATGCCGATCACTCTTGTCTCTGGCCCGTCGGCGACCTCTGATATTGAGTTGAGTCGTGTTGAAGGGGTTCACGGACCACGAACTCTGATCGTGTTGATTGTTCGGAAGTGACTGGTAGATAAGGCATTCTCGCGTGATTGGCGACGCGAGTTACCCCGCGTGTTCGTACTTTCACGGCGGAGTGCTAAGGTAGTTTCGTCGTGCGGTGAACACCCCGTTATCCGTTGAATCAGTGTCAAAGGATCGTGGTGTTTTGCCGGTGATGCCTCCGTAGCTCAGGGGATAGAGCGTTGGTTTCCGGTACCAAAGGTCGCAGGTTCGAATCCTGTCGGGGGCACAGTAAAACCCCGCTTTGATCAGTACAGATACTTGGTCAAAGCGGGGCTTAGTCTTTTCTAACTAGCGTGTTACCTAGCTAGCTTGCTTAATCGTCTCTACCTCAATATCCACGTCATCTTCTTTTATTCCTGCAAGATAAGCGATCGCTTCCCGCATTTCATCCGCGGCATCATCGAGGTTTTCCACCTGGGACACGGCACCCACTTCGGGGCACACGAGGACCCAGACATCACTACTCGTTCCTGGTTCGGCTGTGACAGTAAAAGTAGACATTATTAACCCACCATCCTTCTTTTCCTCGGTCAAAGCCGGTATATCGCTTTCTATTGTATTGCTTTAAACCCGATGAGAATGAAAATTATTCGGAATACACGCCTCGGAGGACGGCGTGCGGCGGGGTGTGAATCAGCTAAATCAGGAGTTCCCCCAAAACAAAGCCTGAAGCAACCGCCGTTGCAATAGCCACCGTGCCCGGTATGAGGAATGGGTGGTTAAACACGTATTTTCCGATCCGTGTGGTTCCCGTGTCGTCCATTTCCACGGCCGCGAGAAGCGTCGGATATGTCGGCAAAATAAACAAAGAACTTACTGCTGCAAACGATGCCACGGCTATGACGGGGCTTACCCCCACCGCCAATGCTGCGGGCATGAGAGCCTTCGTCGTAGCCGCCTGGGAGTACAGCAAGGCCGCAGCAAGGAACAACACCACGGCGAGCATCCACGGATAGTCCTTCAACACGTTCCCGGCTAGGTCTTTAATCTGGTCCAGGTGCGCGTCGATAATGGTTGTCCCCAGCCATGCAACACCCATGACGCATATGCACGCGGACATGCCCGACTTAAACACCTGGGTCGTCAAGATTTCAGCAGCCGGTAGCTTGCACACAAGCGTAATTATCGTGGCCGTGGCCAGCATCAATGAAATGATGGCTTCATTCCGAGGCAATGTCGGATATGAAATTAAGCCCACTTGGTCGGAAATCAGGGTCGCGTAGACCATCACCGCAATAATTGCGACAAGGAAAATCCACACCGAAAGTTTGGAATTCTTTGTGGGGACATACGCTGTCTGACCTTGTGTCCGCTTCACTAGACCTTTAGCTAGCCGATCTTGATAAATCGGGTCTTCGCTTAACTCTTTACCAAGGTGATTGGTAATGAACGCTGCAGGAAAAATAGCCACGAAAGTGGACGGAATAACCACAGCAAGGAGCGTCAGGTAGCTCACCCCATGCGGCTCCATTAACGACGCCATCAAAACGACCGCAGCCGAAATCGGCGACGCGGTAATCGCAATCTGAGATGCGACAACGGAAATGGATAACGGCCTGGACGGGCGGACACCACCCTCTTTCGCTACTTCAGCAATGACCGGAAGCGTCGAAAAAGCGGTATGCCCTGTACCGGCCAATAACGTCATTAAATACGTGACAATCGGGGCAAGGAATGTGACTCGTTTGGGATTTTTCCGCAAGAAACGTTCAGCTACGTGAACCAGGTAGTCCATTCCTCCGGCCAATTGCATCGCGGCAATTGCCGAAATGACGGACATAATAATGCTGATGACGTCGAACGGGATCTGTTCATGGGACACCGGAACTCCGGTCAGTCCGAGGACAAGTACCCCCAGGCCGCCGGCGAAGCCGATTGCTATTGAACCTAACCGGGCCCCCAGGACAATAGCCGCCAAGACGATCAATATCTGCAGTGCAAACAAAAATCGAGGCTTTCTACTCACGCGTAAACAGGTGAATCAACGGGCGCGACCGCGTCATCATCGCCAACGTTTACAACGGGCCGTAGCCCGGAACGCTTGTGATCCGTCCACACACTAGTACCCCCGGATTCACATCCCCAACACCCCAGGAAGAAGCCACAATTACACTGACATTCACTCTCGGCAGAGGCTCAGACGCGTGCCGGCGCGTCTCGGGACGTGCCAACGCATGCCAGAAACGCGAAATTCGTCGTCGATAATCTCTTTATCGACGACGAATGGGCGCTCAGTCTTGCGGGTGCGTGTGAGTTCTAGCGCGCGCTCACCTGGCCAAATCGACTTGCGATCGGAGCCAGAACGAGCGGTCGTGCCGCCATCACAGCCGCGACTGCAACAGCTAGGCCACCGATGAACCAGAGGAAACCACCCCAGTTCGCTGAGTCATTACCAGCGAACATGTGATTCAGGTTTTCGCGGAAGCCCGTCGTGAAGACGAGGAAAACGTGAACGAAAACGAAGAACACGAAGAAGATCATCGTCGGGTAGTGAATATGACGAGCGACCGGGGCCGGGTACAGCTTGTTCAGGGTTTTTGCCTTCTTCGGCCACCATTCACTCATGCGCACGCCCGAGATCGCAGCGAGCGGGGCCGCGACGAAGATCACCAGGAAGTACATAATCTGCTGCAAACTATTGAAGTTCTCCCAACCATGTTCCGCCGGCCACTCGAACGACGCATACTGCAATGCTGCGGACAGGGCGTTCGGGAAGACTTTCCAGCTGGTCGGTACGAGGCGCGTCCAGTGACCCGTGGAGAACAAGAGCACGACGAAAACCACGCCGTTGACCAGCCACAACACATCAAGTGAGGTGTGCAGCCACAAGAAGATGCTGATTTTCTTACCGCCGCGCTTCGATTGCCACACAGCGGGAGGCTTTTGCTGATGACGCACTTGTAGACCAGTCCGGATAATCAGCAGCATGAAGAAAAAGTTGAGGTAATGCTGCCATCGGGCCCACAGTGGGAAACCAGGATCCGGCTCGGGCGAAGGATCGTATTCGCCGGGATACTTGTCCACCCATCGAGAGACGGCATCTAGGCTCATCAGCCATCGGGCGCCAAGAACGACGATGACGCCGAGGACAATAAGTCCAGCGGCAATGAGGCCTGCGATCTTGCCCCACTGCACCAGACTCTTTTCACCGATCATGATCGGTTCGCGCTGCTTCTTCGAGTCCTTCTTCCCGGACTTCTTGGCAGCGTCTTTGCCGGTCTTGCCTTTTCCGGCCTTGCCAGTGCCTGATTTCTTATTGCCCGGCGCTTTCGGACCGCCGGGTTTATTTGCAGCTGGGGCTTTTGCGCCCGGCTTGCCTGGTGCGCCTGCGCTCGGTTTACCTGGCTTCCCTGGCGCACCAGGTTTGTTAGCTCCGGGTTTACTGGGGGCACCGGGAGCAGCTGCTCCAGCCGCCGAGGGTGCCTTCGGAGCACCCGGAGCACCCGGAGCTGATGGGGCTTTAGGAGCACCGGGGGCCTTGGGAGCTCCACCTGCCTTGGCAGAGGCTGGAGCCTTCGGAGCACCCGGTGCAGACGGCGCTTTAGGCGCACCAGGAGCTTGAGGTGCTCCACCCGCTTTAGCGGACGTCGGCGCTTTTGGCGCGCCTGATGCAGATGGCGCTTTTGGCGCACCGGGGGCCTTGGGAGCACCGCCTGCCTTAGCAGCCGAGGGCGCTCCCCCTTCCTTCACGTCGCCAGATGCCGACGGAGCCTTCGGAGCGCCGGGAGCTTTCGGCGCACCTGGTGCTGCCGGAGCACCAGGAGCTTGCGACTTAGCGCTGAGCTTCGGTTTGTCGCCCGACCCAGCGTCGTCACCCTGGGTGGTTGTGCTATCGACCTCGCGCGGCTCCACCGCCTCCGTCGTCGTGTCGTCGCTGTCAGACGCGGCTGGGGCACGTTTTTTCGAGGCCTCCGATGGGGATGGGCTCCCCGGTGGGGGTGGAGGAACTGGCGACATCGTAGATCTCTCCTCATCAATTCAAGCTCGTCATTAAGTCGCGGCAATCCTGGTCCCGGTGTCCGAGTGCGACGGTTGTACCCCACCGCCGGGTTGTCCACGCTGAGATAACCACCGATGAACGGTCAGTATCTTTCGTAGATAGCCCCGGCGCGCGGACTCACAGAACCGTCACAACTGATCGTCGCGATGAAAGAATATCAACAGCTTACTGTGAACAGTGTCACTAAAGGGTGAAAAGCCACAGATCTGAAAATCACAGCTCCCCCCGGGGTGATGCTCAACAGCCATTACCTGTTGCTCTCCCCGACTATTACCGGTTTCTAAAAACGCAAAATACCTTGCCCGAGAAAACGAGTAATCCCAGAGGGCCTCTATTACTGTGGCCATAATCTCGATGAACGCACAGCGCATCAAATGACCTGTCTCTATACTTGATACATAGCACTGCTTGGTGTTCGGATACGACTGAATTCATTCGGTCGCCTACCGGAATAAGCGTCGTCAATTGATTGAGATGAAAGGACACAGCAATGGCAGATACCGTTATCGAGACCTACAACGAAGATGGTGAGTGGAAGAACCGCCCTCAGGGTAACGAGCGCGCGACCAGCACCCACGAGACCAAAGAGGAAGCTGTTGAATACGGCCGTAACCTCGCCAAAGAGCGCAAGGGTGACCACATCATCAAGAATCTGGACGGCACTATTTCTGAGCGTCATTCTTACTCGGAATAGTTCGGAGCAATAAAGAACGGCCCACGAAGAGCACGTGGCTTAATATCCCTCGCCACTTACTGTGAGCGAGCAGGGAAAGCGTAATAGCCGGTGCTCTTCTCTCGGGCTCCGTTAATCACACCACAATTCCCAGCAGTACCACTCTCCCACTGCGCGAGCATCGAGTGAATCTGATGTTTCCCAATACAACTGTTATCTCTCCTACTGACCCACTTCCATCTAGTCTCCGCACCGCCCGAGACAGAGCGCGCAGCGTTGAAATATTCACGGGAGCGGGGATGAGCGCTGATAGCGGTTTAGATACTTTCCGCGATGCAGAGACTGGTTTATGGAGTCACGTGGACCCCCAGGCAATGGCCAGTATTGATTCGTGGCGGGAGGATCCCGATCCCATGTGGGCCTGGTATCAGTGGCGGGAACACTGTGCGCGTGAAGCGCAACCTCATGCCGGACATAAAGCGTTGGCCCGGTGGGGTGCGCGCAATGGGGTGTCTATGCACACCACGACTCAAAATATCGATGACCTGCACGAACGCGCGGGAGCACAGAATGTGGCACACCTCCACGGCCGCCTGAACGAATATCGGTGCAGTGTGTGTGGAAAGCCCGCGCCTGGTGAAGAACCCCCTACCCATCCCGTTGAGCGGCTCGCTCCCCCTCGCTGCGCGGAGTGCGGAGGAACAGTCCGCCCAAGCGTCGTGTGGTTTGGCGAGGCCCTGCCATCCAAAGATTGGTCAGAGGCAGAAGCAGCCATGACCGACGCCGACCTGGTGGTCATCATCGGAACGTCCGGCGTCGTTTATCCGGCAGCATCATTGCCGACGCTTGCCGCGCGCCGTGGCACCCCCATCGTGGAGGTCAGCCCGGCCGAGACCGACCTCACCCAGTTAGCTACGTGGTCGATCCGAGCGAACGCCGCCGAGGGTTTGCCCTGGCTCGTCGACCAATAGCCTTCTTCTACTCCTCGAATTCACCGCAGGGATCGTGAACATTCCCAACGAGGTCTTTGACTGAGTCAATCACGCGGCTAGGCCGGTAGGGGAAGTCCTCGATCATGTCGTCGTCGGTAATACCGGACCGGACGAGGATTGTCTTCATACCGGCTTCCATCCCGGCCTTGATGTCAGTATCCATGCGATCGCCCACCAT
>NZ_JAUMTY010000003.1:84857-89692 GCF_030530965.1 Corynebacterium sp.
TCATACCGGCTTCCATCCCGGCCTTGATGTCAGTATCCATGCGATCGCCCACCATGATGGTGTTCTCGGAGTGGACACCGATACGACGAAGGGCCGACCTCATCATCATCGGATTCGGCTTACCGACATAATAGGGTTCCTTCAACGACGCCGTCTGAATCAGAGACGCAACAGCACCGGTAGCGGGTAGCACACCTTCCGGCGATGGGCCCGTGATATCGGGGTTAGTACAAATAAACTTTGCACCTCGGCGGATGAGCCGAATCGCTGTCGTAATCGCCTCGAAGGAATAGGTACGGGTTTCCCCGAGCACAACGTATTCGGGATCCGAGTCAGTCAGAATCCACCCTATTTCGTGAAGCGCAGTGGTTAATCCGGATTCACCGACGACGTACGCTGTCGACACTTCTTTCTGGCTAGCGAGAAAAGCTGCAGTGGCTTTGGCCGATGTCCAGATACGCTCGGCGGGAATATCAATCCCCGTTCGCTCTAAACGAGCCGACAGGTCTCGCGGGGTATAGATCGAATTGTTGGTGAGCACCATATATTCGACGTCATTGTCGCGGAGCTCGTTAAGGAACTCATCCGCGCCGGGAATAATCTCGCCTTCTTTGACCAACACACCATCCATATCTGTCAGGAAAGAGATGGGGTCGTCGCGTTGAGGCGGAGTATTGAGGACATCGGTGACGGGCACGCGTGGCTTTTCGCCTTGATCGACGCTACTGGAGGTCACGCTTTCAGCTTCTCGCGCATTTTCAGTATTTTTCTTGTCGTCTGACATGTTGTCTATTCTCGTCCTTTCAAGTATCGATCCACAATGTAGAACGTGGTGGGGCCGCGCCAACAGCGCTCAGTTTCGGTAATTACTTAGTTCCGGTCATTTCGATCGTTTTCGCTGCTTGGACAGATTTATACCTTTCAGGAACACATGTCATGACGATGATCTGGTGTTTCTTTCCTGATTCCGTCAGGAGTTCATTCATTTTCGTGGCACGCTCGGTATCCGCATAGCCCAGGGCATCGTCGAGGAACACAGGCACGCTTTGATCACCGACCAGTTCCGCGACTGCTAGGCGCTGGATGATCTGGAGTTGCTCGGCTGCACCACCGGAGAGTTCGGCGAGATTAACTGCTCGACCGTTGAGAACGCGCTTCGATATCGTCGACTCGCTAGCGGCTTGTTTGCTCCTGTTTTTCCTGCCTGTTGATCCGCCGTGAGCGGCATCGTCCTCTGACGTAAATGACACGTCCGGCCCGAAAACGTGGCCAGCCTTCTCAGTAAGAAGGTTGATATATGGCTCGAGGTACTCTTTCTTCGCATCCTCATAGTGCTTTTCCACCAGCTCGTACAAGCGGCGAATAGCGTTGGCTCGCATCGTGACAGCCTTGAGAGTGTTTTCTTTTTGCTTGAGGATCGTCTTTTTCTCCTGAAGATCTGCATCAGGCGACCCAGATCCTTCAATCTGTCCTCGAAGATGATGCTGTTGTGCCTTCGAGTTTTCGATTGCGCGCAGAAGATCTCGTTCTCGGCGTTTGGCGTCCTCGAGTTTCTTAGTGTTCTGCTCAGGGTCAAGCGCCTTGAGATTCTGGACGGCTTTGTCGTATGCGCCGCGTCGGTAGTCCCACTGTTCTTCCGCTTCATGGAAGTTATTCGCCAGAGCCTCGTCGGACAGAGCCTCCTGCGCTTCGGTTAACTTTTCTAAAGCTCTGTCGCGTTCCTTGTTCGCCGAATCGCGATTAGCTTTCTCACGCGATAGCTGGGCGGACACATCTTCTTGACGAAGTTTCTCCAGGTCGACGCGTGCCACATCACAAGCGTGCTCAGCACGGTCCCTTTCCGCCCTAGCTAAATGAATGTCCTCACTCGACGGCGCACCGTCAACTTTTAACACCTCATGAGCTCGCCCTGTGGACGTAAGGTCACTACCTGAATCATGATCAGAAGCACTCTGTTCCTCCCGATCGAGGAGTTCTTGATACTGCTCTTCACAGTCGTCGGCAGAATGACTCAGCTCGTGTAGCTTCGCCTCGATGGCTTCACGCGGTTGGTTTCCCCAGGCTATTTCCTGATCACGCTGTGCGGCATCACGTTCATTGCAAGCCTGGGTATAGGCATTATGACGTTGTTCGGCGTCATCAAAGGATTCCAACCCATGCTTTTTTAACAAGCCTTTGAAGACCTCGTGAGCGGAATCGACGTCTTTCCTTCGGTCGCTCATTTCAGCAGAGGGACGGATTTCCAGTGTGTATTTCCCTAGTTCAATGCGCTGGGGTCTATCCATAGGGTATTCCCCTACAGCGTCGTCCCCGTCGGGCCCCTCGATATGGATAGTTCCTACCGCAAGACCTAGAGCCCCTTCTTGGTTACGCCACGCCTCTTGACTCTTTTTCAAATCATCAAAAGCGCCATCGTCGATAATGGATGAGGCGTTATTGAGTTTGCTCTCAGCTTCCTGCCGACGCTTGTGAGCAGCATCTCCTGACAGTAGCTTGGTCCGAACCTGTTCGGCCTCCTTCGTGGACGCGGCCCAATCTCTGTAAATTTTGAGCTTGTCCAATGCTAAATCCGCACACGTTTTAACCCGCTGCGCATCGTCATACGTATCTTGAGCAGCTTTGAGCCGCCCCTCATAGGATTCAGCTTGTTTTGCTACCTGGTTATATCTTTCTTCTCCTTTCGCTGCCTGCTGTTTCCGTTCGGCATAGTCGTCGCGAAGCTGCTTCCGGCTTTGTTTTAACTCTTGCTGATGTTGAAGCGCAGTTTCAGCGTCTTTCCGATCTTGTTCCGCCTGCTTCAGTTTCGCTTGAGCCTCATCGATTTTCTTTTTTTCATTTTGCGCACTATCCAGTAACGCGCCCACGTCGATAAGTGTTTTTTTATTGTCCTCGAGTTTGTGGGTGATTCTCTCCAGCTCTGCTCGCAAATTCGCTAATTTTTCCGCAGCTTTTTCGGCATCTTCTTCATCTTTCGTTGCCGTTTTATACTCACTGATAGCGTCTTTATGCACACCTGCTCGCGGTTTGCCCACTGCTGTGAAGTATTTGTCAAACTCACTCTTGATGTCTCCTCGCAAACCAACCGCGCCGCTGTCGTCATTACTATCAGATTCGGAGAGACTGTTTTCAAGCGCCGCGTAGTTTCCGACGTCGAGGAAATCCCATGTCCCACTCGCCTGACTGACCGTCAAGGCGTCAAAAGGCAATGATTGGTCGCTCGAGGAAAACACCTCCTCAACCCATGACTCTGCATCTTTTCCGGTCATGGTTGTTCGCTGCGGACTAAGAATCCTAAGTTCTGCTTGAGAGTTTTTCAGCCACCTCTTGTACATCGAGAAGTGCTGTCCGTCGACGGTCATCTCCACGGCAACTTCGGGTGCAACATCCTTGTCCACGGGTTTGGCAGCTTTAACTTCCGCTTTTGAGCTTGAATACGAGGCAGACTTCCACATCGTTAGTGCTTTAACAACACTAGATTTCCCCACCTCATTCGGCCCAGAGATCACTGTTACACCAGTGTCCGGGAATTCTAAAGTAACGTGGTCGATAGTACGGAAGTTACTAATATCAATTTTGTGGATTTGCATGACCATTACTCACTTTCCTGATACTTCTGATTAAGTTGGTAAAGAATTCTTAGCGCTTCCCTATCGGTATCGTCTTCAGGATCAAGATCGTCGAGAACTTTCCGAAAATACCCGTGCAAATTAAAGGCATCCGCATCGAGGGAATCCGGCACAATGCTGAGTTTGGTTTTACCCTCATGGTCGTAAAAGGCCGCGAACTTAGAAGCTAAGCGTTGTCTGTACTCCTCTATCCGGCTATCTTGTTCAAGGCTGATTCTTCCGGAGAGCGTGCTTCGTACGACGGTCGTTGAGGCGTCACGCATGTTATTGAGATCAGAAAACCATTGTTCTATATCTGCGTCAGTGTTCACTTCGCGCACATCGGAATGGAAGGACCACTCGGCCACGTGGACAGGATCAACGGTCAACGTCGTTGTTCCATCGGCGACATCAATATCAACAACTAAGCAGTATCCGGAGTCTCGTTCACGATCGTCCAAATCGGTTGGCTCAGGGGAACCGGAGAACCACATACCTCCACGGTCATCGAGTTCTTCTACAGAGTGGGTGTCTCCCATGGCGATGTAGTCGACCTTATGAGTACTTAATGCTTGATCAACGTTGTCCAGGTCGACCGCGTGATCTGCGTGAGCCGTAGACTCATACCAATCCCGTCGGGGCTGGCCATGCCCGATTAACACACGGACACCAGGCGCTGGATCTAATGTCTGTAAAGCTGCCGAGACCGTATCTTCGGTTGGTTTATTGCTGGTCAGCGGTGCTCCCACAACTTCAATACCGCCAAGGTGGTGGATGGAATTGTCGGAAATAATGATTCCACCCGCCTCTTCTATGCGGGTAGCAAATGGCGAGTTCCACACGCTCCCGATCTGGTAGGGGTCATGGTTACCAGGTAAAAACACGATGGGGATCGGAGCGAAGCGTTCAATCGCCTCAATGAAGCGGCTCTGGATCCGCTCTCCTACCTGCGGCGAGTCAAAGACGTCGCCGGCGACAACGACGGCATCGCACTGCCGGTCATGAGCTATATCTGCCATCCGTTTAATGACCGTGAACCGAGCTTGTGTGTAGAGCGCTTGGGAATCAAGGCCACCGTCGTCGTTATCCGTGTTTTTGTCTGTTTTCAGGAACCACCGCTCCATTCCGAGCTGCCAGTCGGAAGTGTGGAGGATACGGGCATGACCGCGCGCTGAGGAATGCCCGTGATTAATCGTGCGTGTTACTTTCTCGGGGTGAGAGTGTGAGGGA
>NZ_JAUMTY010000003.1:89702-105903 GCF_030530965.1 Corynebacterium sp.
TCGTCATCCGGGGACTGATCTGCGTGTTCTTGTTGTTCGTCGGGGTGAGCCATTTCTGGCGGTGCGGTCATGAGGTGGTGATAAGCGTCTTCGAGGTCACTGCGTGCACTGAGCTGCCCCACCGCCCCATACGAAACCCAACTGAGAACTTTCATAAGGGCTTGTTGGTCATGGTCTTCCAGGGCCGATGTTTTCTTCACGTCCGGTGGAGCCGGGTAGTTGGTGGGCACGCCCCAAAACGTCTCGGGGTCGGTCTGCTGCCCATCGACGCCATAAGCAGACAAATTGCCCCCACCTGCATCCCATCCACGTCGCGCTGTTGCGTTGTTCTGTCCGAATGCATCAGAACTAGAGAGATCCGGAGTCGATGACGACGTCCCGCGTCCAGTCTCTGGGTATCCCTGGGCCTGATGAACTCGCCGAGAGATGTCCGCTCCGGTGGTGTTGGCCACGCGGAGAATACTGAAAGGGTCGCTGGTAAACCGCTCTTGCAGATATAGGCCAACGGCGTAGATGTGTTTGCACCACGGGTCCGGGTCAGGGCAGCTGCATGACCACCGTGCGTCGTCGAACGGGAACAGCATGCTTTCGAGGCGACGATCTTCCTGCAGCTGCATAAAGCTTTCATAGGCCTGATCATCGTCGGCCAAATATTTAATAGCGTGGTCGACGGCATCGGGATCATGCGGAACATACGCGTGGATGGTGAACGGCTCCGGCTGAGACCCCATCACCTGGGCGACTATCTGCCAATCCTCCATATCTACCCGCAGGATAGAGTCTCGTCGGAAGTAATCGCGGCCTCGCTTCTTCCTCCCGGCCTCGGTGTTGTCATCGAGCTGACGCATGACTACTGAGGCTGGCCACGGGTGCGCGCTACGGGCGTCCCGACCACGAGGGGAACTAACGCGTCGCTTTCCCCCTGCCTGTCGGTTCGCAGTCTTGGCGGATACAGCACGCTGAGATTGGGGTGCCCGACGTCGAGGGGCCGAGGTCTCCTCACCATCTACGTCAGCGGTGTCCCGGTTTCGCCCGAAGTTCAGGTAGATAACGTTATCGTCGACGGTGAGACGACGTCGCTTATCGCCTGATCGCGAGTGATTATGCGGTGTGTCACTCATGGTGTCTCCCGGCATTGCTGGTCGTTGGCAGGCTATGCCGCGCCCGAGCGTTAGTGTATTCGGACCGAATAGGCTTTGTAGATTCCTTCATGGCGACCAACTGGAGAAGCTCATCGTCTGACAGCTCGGAAATCCAGGCCTCACCAGTGCCGACAACGGCGCTGGCCAGCTGGAGTTTCCCTTCGATAATATCGTTGATTTTTTCTTCGATCGTTCCTTTACTAATTAGCTTATACACGCTGACGTCGTGTTCTTGGCCAATGCGATACGCACGGTCAGTAGCTTGGTTTTCGACGGCCGGATTCCACCACCGGTCCATGTGAATAACAACACTGGCTCCGGTGAGATTCAGGCCGGTTCCCCCTGCTCGGAGGGACAGAATCATGATCGGCGGGCCCGCCGGGGAATTAAAAGTATTCACCATGCGGTCCCGTTCTTTTCGCTCTACCGAGCCGTTAAGAAAAGGCACGTCAATTCCATATCGGTTGTTGAAATATGTTTTGAGCATATTCCCGAACACGACGAATTGGGTGAAGATCAGCACCTTTCGCCCCTGCTGGAGCGCTTCATCCACGAGGGGTTCGGCGGTGGCGACTTTGCCGGAGCGATGGTGGGTTCCGTCCAAAAACGGTGAGTCGTCCCCCAGGTACTGCGCGGGGTGGTTGCATATCTGCTTTAAACCTGTGAGCAGCTTAAATATGAGTCCACGACGATCCATCCCTCCCTGTTTGGACTCGAGTTCCTTAGCCACGGTGGCCGTGACGGTTTTATACAGACTCGCCTGTTGCGGAAGCATCTCTGCTACCAACACAGCTTCGTTCTTTTCGGGAAGATCGTCGACCACAGCGGGATCGGTTTTCACTCGCCGGAGAATGAATGGTTGCGTGAGCGTTTTTAAGTCCGCTGTGAGGTTGTCGTCGTGGTACCGCTCGATCGGGATAGAATACCGGTCACGAAACTCGTTACGTTTCCCAAAGAGGCCGGGATTACAAAAGTCCATCACTGCCCACAGCTCATCCAACCGGTTTTCGACGGGCGTGCCGGTCAGCGCAAGCCGGTGAGATGCCTGCAAAGTCCGAAGAGCTTTCGCGTTCTTCGTACTGGGGTTCTTCACTTGCTGGGCTTCGTCTATGACGATGCGGTGAAAGTACGTTTTCCCTAAAACCTCTTGATCACGCGTCGCGATGGCGTAGGTGGTGACAATGAGGTCGGTTTCGGCGATCTTACCCGTCAGTGCTTCACCTTCGAGCCGCTCTGGACCATGGTGCAAGTAGGTGCTCAGGCCTGGCGCGAATTTTTTCGCCTCCGCAATCCAATTCCCGATCACCGATGTCGGAGCAACAACAAGGACTGGCCCCGACGGCACCGCATTTTCTTTTTCATAGGCCAAAAGCGTCAGTGTCTGCAGTGTTTTTCCGAGACCCATATCATCAGCCAGCACGCAGCCAAGATGTTGCGACGTCATCCACACGAGCCAGTCAAAACCTCGACGCTGATATTCTCGCAGCTCAACAGTGATTCCCGACGGCGTGTCCATGCGCTGAGGCGCTATGGCTTTATTCACTCCGATGAGCGCACTAATCCATGTCGCTGCTTCTACCATCACGCTGGCGTCGTCCGCGTTGGGATCGTCGGAATCCTCGTCACCGTCGCCAGGTGACGCGGCTATTCCGTCGGCAATAATTGATCCTGTTTCACCATCGTCGCGAAGATCGCGACGAATCTCGTCGGTAGCGCGACGGAGTTGGCCTACTGTCACCTGACTCTCGTCGGTACTGCTGTTGTCCTTGCCAGCAGTCCTATTTACCAGGGACGATAAGTGCTTCGATGCCGCTTTGAGCACGCGAGTATCGGCCTGCACCCATTTCCCTCGGATGTTGACGAGGTCCGTGCTGGATTGGAGGAGGTCATCTACCTCGGCGGGCGATAGTTGGGTACCGCCCATAGATGCGGACCATGAGAAGTCCAAGAGCTGGTCGAAACCCAGTTTCGCGTCACCTGGCCCGTTCACCACCGAGGGCTGCGCTGATAGTGACACTCGGACTTTTTCCTTTGTCCATGGCGCCGGAACGAGGACGCGGAACCCGATGTTCCGAAGCGCATCTGCGCCCCTGTCAATGAATTCCACAATGTCGTTCGTGGATAAGAGATAGTCGCGCGTATCAGGGTCAATGCCATACGTGGCGAGTTGTGGCCACACATGCGATGCCCGCTCTAGTTGCTCGTCCACACGCTTGCGAAGTGCAGGGTCATTGATCGGCTGCGGAATCGGTGCGGGCGCGTCGGTGCCCGAGCGGTAAGCCAAACGGATCCGCCACTGAATCTCGGGTTCAGGCTCCGCAGTGGTACCGAAGTCATGAACGTTGTCGGTTGTATCGATCAGCCGGGATGCGACGTCATCTCGGGTTATGTCCGCCTCCGCCAGCTCACGGGCGGCACGCGGATCCGCCGGGTTGAGACGCGGTTCTTCCGTTTCCACATCGTCGGGTTCGTGAACAATAAAGATGAGGTCATAGCTTTCCGACGACATTTTGCTACGCCACGTATTGATATCGACGACCATCGACCCGGTCGCCCGATCCAACGGTGATCCGTCAATAAGTGAGCGGACCAGAGGCTGAACAATCTCCTCCTGGTCAGGCATAGACACCAACGTCCGCCGTGCTAAGGCGTCGATAAGTGGGACGGAAATTCGTTCAGCGAGATCACGACCGCCGGAGAGCGTTAGCACCTCCGGTGTTGCCTCAACCATCTGGGCCAGCCAGACGCGTTCCGCCATGCCGACGGCGGGCTGCCACATCGGAATCCATTCCTGGTCAACCCACTGCATTCGGAAGAGGACGCGTCCGGACATGCGGAGTTTTTCCAATCCGCGCAAGAGGGTAAGCACGAATTCCGTTTCCGGCGCGATACCCACGTCGTCCGGAAGCTCATCATTGTCCTGCAACCGGGCCAGCGCTATCAGGAACTCGACCGCCTGATCCGGAGTGAACTCCACTGTCGGGATCGTCAACTCGCGGAGACGCCCTTTTGGCGTTGATAGCACAGCGTGCGCACGCCGTGGCGCCACCGTCCGTCGACCATGATTGGTTAACGCATCCAGAATGACCTGCGGAAATTGGTCACGCGGTAGGTCAGAATAATTAGCCACCACCTTGTGACCATCGGTCTCCTCCACCCACACATGCATGCCGGAATGCACCGGCCACAAAACATGGAGAAGATACGCAGTCATGGTTTCATTGATACCAGGCCGACGAGACAAACAGTCGAGACATCCACATAACACCGTTGAACATATTTTCGATTGAGTCGCCAAAACCGCGTGACAACGACGTGAAAACCACGAAAAAACTAAGGATCAGTGTGGGCAAAACAGCCCGCCGGATTTGATACGCCTTCGTATCCGTGACACCCTGAAAACGCTCTTTTATCAATCCCCAATTTTTCTATTCGTATTTGTTCGTATTCTTTGTCCCTATTCGTAGCGGTTCATGATTGATGGAACTGCTGTCCCAGCACGCTAACCACCGAGGAGTCTTTGTGAGTCAACAAACGTGGTTCATTATCGCCATGGTGATTTATCTGCTCGCCATGCTTGCGATAGGTCTGTATTCGTTCCGCCAAACCGATGAATACGACGATTACATGCTTGGCGGACGCGGCCTGCACCCGTTCGTCGCCGCCCTCTCCGCCGGGGCGTCGGACATGTCCGGCTGGCTCCTCATGGGGCTGCCTGGCGCCATGTACGTGTCGGGCTTCGGCCAGCTATGGATGCCCATCGGCCTCCTGATCGGCTGTTGGGCCAACTGGAAGTGGACCGCCCCACGGTTGCGTTCCTACACGGAGATCGCGGATAACTCCATCACCATTCCGTCGTTCTTGGAAAAGCGGCTCAACGACAAGAGCCATGCGCTCCGCATCGCCGCTGGCCTCATCATTCTGGTTTTCTTCACCTTCTACGTCGCGTCGGGAATGGTGTCCGGCGGCAAGTATTTCCAGTCGACATTCGGTGGCGACTACCTCGTCGGCATGCTGGTCATTGCGTGTGTGACCGTTGCGTACACCTTCATCGGTGGTTTCTTGGCTGTGTCCTACACGGATACGGTCCAGGGCCTGATCATGTTCATCGCGCTGATCCTGGTCCCCACCTTCGCTTTGCTGCACATGCATGACGCCGGCTCAATCTGGACCTACCAGACCGAGCACAACTACGGCTTCCACGAAGCATTGAGCTCCAACCCCCACTGGTTCTCCCTGTTCAACGGCGTGTCCTTCATCACCGCCATCTCAGGATTGGCATGGGGCTTGGGTTACTTCGGACAGCCACACATCATTGTCCGCTTCATGGCCCTGCGTAAGCCCTCCGAGGCACGATCCGGACGTCGCTACGGCGTTGTGTGGATGTCCCTTTGCATCATCGGCGCAACTATGGTGGCCGTCATTGGGCCTTCCTTCTTCGGCCAGGACCCCTCAATCCACATCGACGACACCGTCAACTACGAGACGATCTTCCTGGATATGGGGCAGATCCTGTTCCACCCGCTGATCGCTGGTCTTATTTTGACGGCGGTTCTCGCGGCTATCATGTCGACGATCGCCTCCCAGCTGCTCGTTGTCTCCTCTGCGCTGGTTGAGGACATCTACAACGGTCTGATCAACAAGAACGCGAGCCACAAGACGTTGATCAACCTCTCCCGCGCTGCCGTGATCATGGTGGCCGTCGTCGCCGCGCTGCTGGCTTTGGATCCGAACAGCCAGATCCTCAACCTGGTGTCCTTCGCCTGGGCCGGCTTCGGTTCTGCATTCGGCCCGATGGTGGTGGCCGCACTGTACTGGCGTCGTCTGAACTACCAGGGTGCGCTGGCTGGAATGGTCACTGGTGCGGTCGTGGCCTTCGTTTGGGGCCAGTGGATCGTTGACACCCCGTTCGGCAACGGGCTCTACGAGATGATCCCGGGCGTCATTTGCAGCACAATCGCTATGATCGCCGTGACCTTGGCGACGCCCGAACCTGACAAGAGCATCACCGACGGCTTCGACGAGGCCTCCCGCCTCGCCCGTGTCGCGGAAGCCAACCCCGAGCTGAACATCGCGACAGCTCAGGAGAAGATCGAGGAAGGCAACATCAAGGCCTAGTTTTCCTTGGACTTTCCTTGGAACCTCACCACGTGGAGTGCGTCTAAACAGACGTGCTCCACGTTTTTTCATCTCCACATGCTTATTGCCGACGCAGGCTCAGCGTCGTCACTCTCGTCCTGGTCGCAGGGCTTCTCGTTGTAACGATCGTCGCCATGAGGCATCGCCCCGACACCAGCGAGCGTCGCTCCTTGGACGCGCTTCTGTCGTCGGCACGAATTATTGACTACCGGACCACAATTCTGGGATATCAGCGCGATAAATTCGGCGACGGGTGGGCGCGATCCCCTACTCCGCAAGGAACATGGTGCACCACTCGGCAACATGTTCTTCGTGAACAACTTGATGACATAAAAACGGCTGACACCTGCGACGTTGTCGGCGGGCGTGGACTCGACCCCTATACAGGCAAGAACCTCACCATCGGATCTATCGACATCGACCACATCGTGCCGCTCGCTGCCGCGTGGGACTTGGGTGCGGCACAGTGGTCGCGCGAGGAACGGATGAGCTTTGCCAATGACAGGAAACGGAATCTGGTGGTGACCGATTCCCATGTGAACAGGACAAAGAGCGACAAAACGCCGGAAGAATGGATGCCGCCGAGCGCGCGACAAGCCTGCTGGTATGCCACCACCTACGCCAAGGTGATTGTCGCGTACGACCTTGCCCTGACTCAACGGGACGCCAGTGCCCTGCGGGATGCCTGTTGAGAAAACCAAACAGCACACCGGGCCCAGCGCGTCGCCACGCCACCACGCGGAACGTCGAATCTGACTTCGTGTCATGTCATCGACCCTTCGACCGGCCACTATTCGCTGGCAGGTACCCTATTGACAGACGACGTATTCATTGACGACCCCTGACCCCAAGGAAAAGGACACATCGTGCCTGAACATTTCATGGTGCTTATCCACGTCATTGCGGCGATCATTCTGATCGGCCCTGTCATGGTAGCCACCTCCCAATTCCCGAAAGCTGCACAGGCAGCGCATAACGGTGATGAGTTAGCGCGAGGCCGAGCCCAATCGCTGCACTCGATCACCAAAGCCTACGGATTGTGGTCCTTGCTCGTTCCCCTTATCGGATTTGGTGCCCTCTTTACCGTCGATGGTGCCCTCAAGAACTACTTCATCCACACCGGCATATTGCTGACGGTGATCGGGTGGGGAATCCTCTTCTTCGTCATCGTTCCTAAGCAAAGGACCCTGATCGCGGACCTAAATCTTCTCGACGAAGCCGACGACATCGAACCCGACGAGGTTCCGCCCGCACAATGGGATAAGACCCCGGGGATGCTCAACATGTTCTCCGGAATTTTCAACGCCCTGTGGGTTATCACCGCTATCTTGATGTTCTTCCGACCTTAAGTCGTTGACGCCACAGGACGTATAACTGCGACGAGGCCGACAGCGCAATGCTGCCGGCCTCCATTTGTTTTATTACTGGTTCAGGGCGGGTTCACTCCCGCCCAATTTCCGGTTTAGTACCGGTCGTCGCGACCGCGCCCACGGAATCCACGGTCGTTAAAACCACGGCCGCCTCGGCCGTTCCAATCCCGGCCACCACGGTTCCGATCATTGCGGCCCCCGTCACGACGATCATTACGACCACCGTCGCGACGTCGGTCTCCACGATCCCATGAATCGCGTCCACCGCGACCGCGGTCATCGCGGCCCCGATCGTCACGGCCACGCCCACGGAATCCACGGTCATTAAAACCACGGCCACCATCACGACCACGTGAACGACGGTCACCATGACCACGATCATTGAACCGGCCACCGCGTCGATCACCCGACTGGCGATCCCGCTTATGCGCACCCGGCCGACCTGCTGGCGCACCCGGATCCGGCTCGATTTTAATGAGCTGGCCGGACACCCGCGTGTCCTCCAACGCCTCAAAAACCTCCATCGGCAAATCCGCAGGGAGCTCAACCAAGGAGTGCTCCGAGAAGATCGAAATCTTACCGAAATCACGGGAGTTGAGGCCGCCCTCATTCGCGATGGCACCCACAATCGCCCCAGGCCGAACCTGCTGGCGCTTCCCCACGGCGATCTTGTACACAGCCATTTCTTTACCCGTGCGATCAGTGAACCGCGGAGGCTCCTTGCCACTGAAGCGCTCGTTCAAGCTACGAGTATCGGGCTCGCGGTCATTCCTGCGGCCGCGTCGATCATTGCGACGATCATTACGCCGGATAGTGTCTTCCTTTAACAGGAATTCATCGCCCGATTGCGATTGGGTTGCAAGTGCAGCAGCAATGTCTGCCAGCGGTGTTTCGTGTTCTTCGGCGTAGGAGTTGATCAGGCCACGGAACAAATCAACCTGCGGGTCCGCCAAGGACTCCGTGATCGACTGCGCGAACTTGGCCTTGCGGGTCTCATTGACCTCATCAACCGTCGGCAATTGCATTTCCTCGATCGAGGACTTGGTCGCACGCTCGATGGACCGCAGCAAACGCCGCTCACGCGGGGTCACGAACAATATCGCCTCGCCGGAACGGCCCGCACGGCCGGTACGTCCAATACGGTGCACATAGGACTCCGTATCGTGCGGAATGTCATAGTTGACGACGTGGGAAATGCGCTCCACATCCAGGCCACGAGCGGCCACATCCGTCGCCACCAAAATGTCCAGGCGACCATCGCGCAATTGATCGACGGTCCGCTCACGCTGATTCTGCGCCATGTCACCATTAATCGCGGCGGCAGAGAACCCGCGAGCACGAAGCTTCTCCGCGAGCTCCTCAGTGTTCTGCTTCGTCCGAGCGAACATGATCATCGCGTCGAACTCGGTGACCTCGAGGATACGAGTCAACGCGTCCAGCTTGTAGTGGTGGTTGACCAGCAGATACTGCTGATGGATGTTGTCCGCCGTGCGCTGCTGCGACTTAATCGTGACTTCACGCGGATCCTCCAGGTACTGCTTTGACAACCGACGGATCGACGCCGGCATCGTCGCAGAGAACAACGCCGTCTGCTTATGTTCCGGAGTGTCGGCGAGAATACGCTCAACGTCCTCCTGGAAACCCATGTTGAGCATCTCATCCGCCTCATCCAAGACGAGGTATTTGAGCTCAGAAAGATCCAGGCTGCCGCGTTCCAAGTGATCAATCACGCGACCGGGCGTACCCACCACAATGTGGGCTCCACGCCGCAAGCCCGACAACTGGATGCCGTACGACTGGCCACCATAAATCGGGAGGACATGAACGCCACCCAAATGGTCAGCGAACTCCTGGAACGCATCCGCCACCTGCAGCGCGAGCTCACGCGTCGGCGACAACACCAATGCCTGGGGCTTCTTCTGCGACCTATCCAACCGCGACAAGATCGGCAGCGCGAAAGCAGCGGTCTTACCGGTACCGGTCTGAGCTAAGCCGACAACATCACGCCCCTGAGCGAGGATCGGAATCGTGGCCGCCTGAATCGGCGACGGGGTCTCAAATCCGACCTTTTTCACAGCACGGACGACGTCATCGCTCAAGTCCAGGTCGTCGAAAGACGGGCCCTCGTCCTCGTCATCATCGGTGTCCGTTGATGCCTCTTTGTCCGACGATTCCTTGCCAGACGCATCGTCGTCGGAGTTTTCTTTGTCCGACGTTTCTTTGGCCGGCGCATCCTGATCGGACGTGCTCTCCTGCTCAGGCGCATCCTCCGCACGGGTTTCGTCACCGCCGTTTTCAGTCGAAGCGGTGTGCGCCTCATCTGCGCTATCTGCCACGTCTGAGCTCGTCGTCGGCTCAGACTTATCCCTCGAATCATCCACCGAATCAGCGGAGATCACGTCGTCCAACGTCAACGCATCATCCTCAGCGCCGCGTTGCTCGTCCACATTCTCATTCACACTCATGTCAGTGCCCTGCGTCGGGCCTTCACTCTCATTTCCCATTGCGGAGCTTGCGCTCTCGCCTCCCTTAACGGAGTTTGTCTCAAAGTCGGTCGGGGTGGTGGGCTCGTCAGCCATATATTTTTACCCATCTATTTTCTGCCCGACATATCCGTTTCAACGCTCACATCCAACGCGCGTAACTTCATCGGAGGCCATCACTGGTGAACTCTCAACCGGGCTGGACACTCAACCGCACTTCGTCAACAGCTTTCACACTCGACTTCACCACAGCGCTCTGCCGCGCCATTCGCTCGAGAAATCACCCGAGAGCGCAAAAGATCGCAACAGTAGTAAGGGGAAGAAGGTCAGCGTCGACAAGAAGTAGAACGGTGAACACTGGTCAGAGGTTCACGAGTGAGGACGTAACGGTATTCGTCGGTACTCAACAACGTTTCACATCACAATAGCCACTTATTGGCCACCGGCTGTCTCAACAGCAACGACGACAAGCAGCTATCACACTCCCACGGGCGGACCTTGTGAAGCCATCCCGTCGGAACCCAAACGCAGGTAAGGCAGGTGCCTATTCACAAGAATGGTGGGCTCCAGCCGGTGCGCTCAGTCCCCAACAGGTTACGCGTCCGGCCAGAAAAAAGCGATTCCACCTGGTGGCGCGCGTGGTGGCTCGGGCGGCTAGGCCCGTTAAACCACCATCATCGGATAGATCAGCAGCAAGAGCGGGGCGATCACACCCATGGAAATCGCCAAGCTCAGCAGCAAACGGAAGGTCCTGTTCTGCTTCTCCTCCTGCACCTGGGCAACGACCAAGGTGCCGGCGACGTGCACAGGGTTAACCACCATCAACGCCGCCGGAGCTGCAATCGCGGCAATCACCCACGTCATATGCTCATTCCCCGGGAACGACGACATCGCGATCGGCAACGCAAGCCCCAACACGCCCAACGTCGAGGATTCAATATTGCACAACAGGGTGGTCAAGTACACGATCGCGGCCAGGAGCAGGGCCGAGCTGCCGATAGACAACATGCCATGCTGGATCGAATCCATCGTGCCAATGTGCTTCATGACGCCCAGGTACGTCAGCAAACCAGTCAACAGGATGATGGCATTCCACGGCACCGTCTTCAGCAGCGCCTTCTCCGGCGGGTTAAAGACCAGCTGCAAAATGACGACCATCGCCATCGCGGTCAATCCGACATCCCAACCGAAGGCAATCACGCAGACCACAAACATGATCAAGGCGAGGCCCGAGCACATTGCATAAACAGGCCGCTCCACGGCGTCGTCGGCCGCGCCTTCGACGACCTGTTCAGGCTTCATATTCGCACGGGCACGGCCCCACTTCGTCGCGGTGAAAATAACCTGCAGCACGGCCACGGCAACCACCGCCGTCACCATCGCGACGGCCCAGACGCCCCACTTGGAATAGGACACATTGTGATCCGCAGCGATCGAACTAATCAGAGCACCGACGGGGTTCAAAGGCGACGGGCCAGCCATATTCGCCCCGATAATCACAGCAAGCTCGTTAATGAAGAACATGTGGCGCGTTCGCGACGACACATAGGCCACCATCGGCACCAATAGCGCAATCGGCGCGGTAGCAAAAGCGCCCGCCGTCGATAATGCAGCGCCCAAAATGAACACTGCCCAAGGCAAAACGTAAACCCGGTCCCCTACGACGTCGAAAATTTTGACTATCAACCACGTCAAGGCACCCGACTGTTTCATATGGGCAAAGAGCAGTGATACGCCGGCAATCAAGACCACCAGTTTGCCGTCGAAGAACTCGAAAACTTGCTTGGCGTCGACCCCCGCAATCACGGCGAGAGGAAGTGTGGCGGCAAGGGCCAAGATACCGATATTCAGCTTCTTACTGATGGCCAGTAAGAACACAAGAACCAGGAGTATCAACGAAAGTAGCTGGTCAAAGGGCATGAGCGATACCTTCCATCCGTGCGCTCCAAGTCAGGGGTGAGCGGGTATCACAGACGTGCCACTGAAACCAGTAACTGTAAGCGCGGACTTCGGGGCATCCTCCGTGAACTTCCCACGGCTCTCTTGTAACGGTACGCTCGAGTGGGTGCGATCCATTAAATCCGACCCCATCACAGCAACAGATACCACCATGTCAACTGGCCAACAGGCCCCCATTCGAGGGCGTAATTACCGACGCACGTCGCTGAAAGTACTTGCCGCAGGCGGCTGTGCCATCGCTCTGTGTGGTGTCGTCACCGGATGTTCCTCGAACTCGGACGACGACAACTCCACCAGTGTTGTCACGTCGACGTCGACCAGGACTGCTGCCCCGTCGGCACAAAAGAGCCCTGCTCCGTCAGAGGACAATGGCGAGGGCCCCTCGATCCCGCCGAGCTCTGCTGCAGATCCATCTGGCGCTAACAACAGTGGTGCTGCGAACGACAATGCGCTGCTTAATGCTGTCGTGGGGTCTGACAAGAAGAACACCGACGTTAAAGACGTCCGTGGAGCGGGAACAACCAAAGAGTTGGGCGAGCCAGCCTTGGCTAGCGGTATGCCGTTCTATCCCCCGGGCGTGCAATTTACGCGCAATGGCAAAACGATGACTGTCTGTAGTCGTGGAAATGACGCGGCGATTAAGAAAGGTATCGAGCAGGTCGCAGCGGTGGAAGGCACAACTTGCGAGTTTGCTAGTGCTGCTGCAGGCGAAGCTTTTAACAAGGTGACCGGGTCCAAGAAGCTGAGCCAGATGACGCCCTTGTCGTTTACCGCAACATCCCCGGTAACCAATGAAAAGATCACTCTTAAGTGCGAAAGCCAGGCGGATGTTACCGCTTGCGAAAGCAAGAGCGGCGCATCGGTCTTGATGTGGTAGCGGTGGTGCGGGTGCCGTGGTGCTGTATCCGTACCGCGCGTGCCGTAGCGCTCTAGCCAGCGCTTACGCTTCGTTCACCCACGGATCACGCGCACTGCCTCCCCATGGATCGTTGGCTGAGTTGATGAGCTCAGCCTCCCAATTCTCCGCTTGGTCTACAGCGACGCTGAGCACGTTAAACACCGTGTCATAGTCTTTGAACACCCCCAGATCCATGACTTCCACAGCGACGTCATCGTCACGGAAATCGCCGTCGTTCTCGGATGCATCTGGGTCGGCTGTGTCTAGGTCGTCGGTGTCATCAGGTTCATCCGCGTCGTCGACATCATCGGATTCGTCGGAGTCATCTGCGTCGTCGGGGTCGTCGGGGTCGATATAGGTCACAAATGCCACACTGACGGACGGGGACGACGAATCCACCGTCGTCACCACTTCCAGGGACGACGACTCCCCCACATCCGCGGATAGCAGCGTCGGGTCCTCGTCATCTTGTTCAAAGTCCAAATCCGCAATACGCGCATCTGATCCGTCGAGAAGATCTCGGATAATCGTCACCGCTTGGTCCGTCGCAACGTGGAAATTGACCGTATCGACGGCATCCTCGACAGTGAATATCGCTGTGACCAGCATGGCGTCGTCATCGGATACATCGTCGCCCGGCGCGGTATTAGCGACGGCCACGTACACATTGGCTGCCGGAATGTCTGAATTGATCTCTTCGCAACGGAGATCCACGTCCGGCGAGATGGGGACATACAGGGCCTCGCCCGATATACGGGATTCGATCCCTTCCCGGTCGAGAGCCGCCGCGATCAATTCTAGGAAATTCATGTCCCTCCACTACCTTTCCAACGCCGGCCGAACCGCGATAGGCGTTGCCACGAGTGTACGCCGAGCCCGAGCCTTTCTACAGGCCATAAGGATAGGGTGAGCTAAAAGTTAGATGGCTGCGGGAGCTGGGTTTCGCGTGGCGGGTTCCGGCGGGTGGCGGATTGTCGCGTGACGGGTGATTCCACGCAGGGCCCGGCATCTATAACTCAAGAAGGTTCCGCCGAGATTTTTTATCTCGACGCGGACAGTTCGTGCACATATCCGCCATCGGCGAGCGATACATCATGCAGCACGATGATCTCACGACGACGACACGCTCCTCACCCATCGCGTCGGTAATCCACTGGGAACGGAATGGCGGCACCCGGGCGCCCCATGTCGCCGCTTCGTCGCGGAACGCGTCCTCACACGTTGCCGCGCACTCTTCCCCTTCCTCTGGCGCGAAATCGTCGTTGCCTGCTTCCGTGGCGGCACTTCCTAAAGCGTCGACGGCGATGGCCCGGAGTGGGGCCGGCGAGACCGAGGTCACATCAGCGAGGGATTCGATGACGGGGCGGATCGTGTCGGCAAAAATAGCGCCAAATTGATCACGCGTTGTGGTTGCCCGGGGATGGAAGCTCCACCACATGCCTTCTCTATGCTGGAGAATTCCGTCGTCGATGTTCGGGCTGGGGCACACCGATTCCTGCACCGTGAGCCACAGCGAAGGGGCGACGAGGGTGTTGCAGAAGCTGTAGAGCCACAGGTGGGCCGCGTTTTTTTCGGACTCTAGCTGGAATTGGCGCTGTGCTGCGGCAACATTGCGGCTCATCACGCTGGGGTCTACGAGGTCAGAAAGGGTCCACGTCGCTCCGGCACTCTCCTGCTCGGGAGTCTGGTCAAAGCCCTGCTCAGACGTCGGACCGATGGGGTGACGATTTTCATTACTCGACAGGGCACCCTCATCCGGTCTACTATGAAAACCGTTGGGTGATACGCCACCTATTTCAGGTGCGAATCGCGGCTGGCGGGATATGAGCCGAGCGAAAGCCCGGTCTAGTGAATCAGTACCCATTCCACAATCCGCCTCCCACTGTGAGAACACTCCGAAACACGCTGGATAACGCTACCAACTGTTTCTGCGAGGCATCTTCCACAGTACCAATACATATTTGCTCCCACAGCAGTATTCATTTTCCATCCGGATGTCCGGCGCCATGGACCGCGCCTGAGTGGTACACAGGTGTCCGTTAGGGCCTCTGATACAGGAAAATCCAAAATTTATATATTTAGATGTAACGCTCACATATGAATTTCACTAAATATTAAGTGGGTGCACCACAGTATCCCCTCGGACGCTGCCGAGAACCCAACAGATGTAACACGCGTCATTTGCTCACAGACCACATCGTGAGCCAGACCACAACCGACTCGCGCCCCCGAGCAAACGACACTAAGGAGAAGAATTACATGACTACGACACCACGCCGTAAGACAATCGGCATCCGTTCCACCCGCCAGAGGGCAGCCGTCGAAGATACCCTCGCTGACCTTCCTCGGTTCGCCTCTGCGGGCGACATTCACCGTCGCATCGTCGACAAGGGTGAGAGCGTCGGGCTTACCACTGTGTATAGGACCCTTCAGGCACTTGCCGACGCCGGAGAAGTCGACGTTCTCAATAGCCTTGGTGGCGAGGCGCTGTACCGCAAGTGCAACTCCTCGACGCACCATCACCACTTGGTATGCACCAACTGCGGAGCCGCCGTAGAGATCGACGGAGGCCCCGTCGAAGAATGGTCGCAGCAGGCTGCCGACGAGCACGGCTACGTTCTCACCGGCCACACCGCCGAGGTGTTCGGCCTGTGCCCGCGCTGCCACGGTAAGAAGTCGTAATACAGGATGACTTGTTGTGCATGAGTGCACCCAGTGACAGCGGATATTAGCCGGCCGGAGATGGGTTCTCCGGCCGGCTTTATCATTGTGTGCTGCGTTGGTGTGCAGTGCTGGTAGGGCGCTGATGTTGCATTGTTGCGACGCTGGTGTTGCGTTGTTACGGCGCTTGGGGGTTTACACCAAAATGTGTCCGCGCGCCGGAAAACTGCGCGGGTATATCAGGGTCGGTTGTGAAAACTGCGGAGGAATATGGGCGAAAAATGGCCGAGAATTGACCATATATCCCCACACTTTTATTTTGGGGCGCGTATTCCCCCGCACTTTTGGGCTCCAGGATCCTGTCCGCACCGCCTTCTGTCGTATTACCCGGCGCTTGCGTGGAGAAACCCTCGGATGGCCAACAAGAGTGGCCGCTAAATTAGCCCGAGAAAATACGCCCCAGCACGAAGGTGACACTGGCTGCACCAGCACCAATCGCAAGCTGGAATAACGCACGCTTCACCACGGATGTACCAGAGAGCAAACCGA
>NZ_JAUMTY010000068.1 GCF_030530965.1 Corynebacterium sp.
ATCGACATCAACGACATTGGTTCACTCTTACAGTCCGACAATCCTGCGGATACCCCGTCGTCGGGTGATGGAGTAACGGGCCCGGGCCCTGGTAGTGCCAAAACCGTGGCCCGCCCACGTGGGGCCGATGGTGCCAGCCATGACCCCAGCCAGGCGTCCCGTGAGCGCGCCCTCTCCACGTTCCGCGAGCGCAGAGCGGCTTCCCGGCGCGGCAAAGTGGTTGCCGATGGCATGGTGTCGTTGCCGTTCATCGTGCCCACGGATCCGCGGGAATCCGTCATGGATTCCGACACGATTAAGGAAACGGATGCCAAGGCACCGTCGCTCCACAAGGGGGACATGGTGGCGGGCCAGTATGAGGTGGTCGGGGCGCTGGCCAATGGTGGCGTCGGGTGGATTTATCTGGCCATTGACCACAATGTTTCGGACCGGTGGGTTGTCCTCAAGGGGATGAAGGCGACGGCCAATGAGCAGGATCGGGCGGTGGCCGGCGCCGAGCGCGCGTTCCTGGCGGATATTACGCACACGGGCATCGTGAAGATTTACAACTTCGTCGATGATGACCGCTCCCCCGGCGGGTTCATCGTGATGGAGTACGTTGGTGGGCCGTCGTTGCGGTCGCAGCGGAAGAAGCAGCGGGACAGCCTTTTCGCGGTCGATGTCGCCATCGGTTACATGCTTGAGGTTCTGGAGGCGCTGGATTATCTACACTCGCGCGGCGTCGTTTATAACGATCTCAAGCCGGACAACATCATCATCACTGAGGAGCAGGTCAAGCTGATCGACCTGGGTGCGGTCACGGGGATCGGCGCGTTCGGGCACATTTACGGGACGCCGGGGTTCCAGGCTCCTGAGATTACGGAGACCGGTCCGACGGTGCGCAGTGATATTTATACCGTTGGCCGCACGTTAGCGTCGCTTATTGTTCATTTGCCGACGATTGACGGGCGGTATAAGGACGGTTTGCCTACTCCGACTAACGAGCCGGTGTTTCGTCGCTACCTGTCGCTCTATCGTTTGCTGCTGCGGGCGACTGATCCGGATCCGGAGAAGCGTTTTGCGTCGGCGTCGTCGATGGCGAATCAGTTAACGGGTGTGTTGCGTGAAATTCGTGCGGTGCGTGACCAGGTGCATTTCCCGCATTTGCATTCACAGTTTGCTCCCCAAAGGACAACGTATGGAACGAAGCACTTGGTTTTCCGTACCGATCAATTAGTGGACGGTATTGAACGGTCCATTGAGATTACGGCCCCGGAGGTGGTGGCCGCGCTGCCAGTTCCTATGGTGGACGCCACGGATCCGGGTGCGTATATCCTCTCGACGATCAGTTATGCCGAGCCCTCTGAGGCCATTGATTCGTTGTACGCGAAGATGAAAATGCCTGAGTATGCGGAGAGCGTGGAAATTCCGCTTTCTATTGTGAGGGCAATGCTTGATCTCGGGCTTGTTGATGAAGCTCATAATTATCTATCGACATTCGAATCGTCTTTTACCCGAGATTGGCGATATGAATGGTATTCCGGAATCACTGCTTTGCTGCTCAATGATTACGAACAGGCGCAGCGGCATTTTGAAAAAGTCATCTTCATTCTTCCCGGGGAGCCCGCGGCCAAGCTTGCCATCGCCGCGACGTCGGAATTGTGGCTTCAGGCGAAGGGCTTGTCGATGACCTCGGTGTTGGACAGGCAGACCGCCGTGGCGGCTGCAACCTTAGGCCACGCGTCCGCATTGCCGTCGGATAGTGCTCTGGAAGCGATGGGTGATCGGTGGGATCCCGTCGGCGACGACCCCGTTGCCCTGCGCTTTCATGCCACGCGGTTGTACGGCCTGGTGTGGGCGACCAACCCCACGACGGTGTCGTCGGCGTTCGGTTTGTCCCGCCAGTTCATCGCGGAGGGCGATGTTGCCCGGGCTGTTGAGGCGTTGGACCAGGTTCCGCAGGCGTCCCGGCACCACCGATTAGCCCGCTTGACGACGGTCCTCCACCTCATTTCTGGCCCACCGAAAGATCTGACTGAAGAACGAATTATCGACGCTGCGCAGCGCCTGGATGAGATCCCAACGAACGAGCCGCGAATGGCGCAAGTGCGCGTGGCCGTCATGTCCGCTGGGCTTAATTGGCTGCGGGAGACGAATCGGACCCACGCTACCGTGCCGACGTTGTTCGGCCAGCCCTTTGAGGTGCGTGGTTTGCGGCTCGGTGTGGAGGCGGATCTGCGTCGGATGGCGCGGAGTGTTCAGTACCCTAGCCACAGGTATCACCTGGTTGATATGGCGAATGCGATTCGGCCGCGTACGTGGTGGTAGGGCGTAGGTTCTGCGTCACATTTTGTGTTTTCCGGGAACCGATCGCCGTCGACAATGGGTGGTTTTTCAGGTGTAATTTTGGTAGAGAGTATGCTAGAAAATGCGTTTCAAGTAGGAAAACCCTGTCAAACAGTTTAAAGTAAGGCACTATGTCTAAAGCTCATCGCCGAATTTCCACCCGTATCGGCGTCTCCGCAGCCGCGTCGCTTACCGCCATCGCAGCTCTCGCGGGCGGCGCCACAGTTGCTAACCCTGCTCCCGCTCGTGCGGACGACTTGCCGGCTATCTCGGCAACGAACCCGCAGGATTTCCTCAACCAGGCGCGGGATCAGTTCAATGAGTTCGCCCGCACTGCGTCGGACCGCGGCAGGACCATCGCCCTGGATTGGCGCAACAGCGTCTACCAGAACACTGAGCAGCTAGACCCGAACGCTGCTAACTGGATCCGCACGACCGTCGACGGCTGGATCAACGCCATCTGGCCGAACGCGATTGCTGACCAGGAAGCTCAGCAGGCTGCTGCGCGCGACGCCGCTGCCCGCGCTGCTGAAGAGCAGGCACGCCAGGCTGCTGAAGCAGAGGCCGCTCAGCGCGCTGCTGAACAGAACGCAGTGACTGCACCCTGTGAGGATGGCGCAGAGGCTTGCGTTAACCTGGGTGCTCGTCGTTCCTGGTTGACTGACGGCCACAAGAACATCACCTACGGTCCTGTGCCGATCACTTCGGGCGCTCCGGGTCAGGAAACCACTCCTGGCTGGCACAAGGTTCTCCGCAAGGTGAAGGACGAAGTGAGCCACGAGTTCAACAACGCTCCGATGCCTTACTCGGTGTACTTCACGAACTCCGGCATGGCGTTCCACGAGGGATCGCTGAACCGTGAGTCTGCAGGCTGCATCCACCTTTCCCACCAGGATGCTGAGCACTACTTCAACACCCTGCAGGTTGGCGACGACGTCTACATCTTCTAAACAACGTCGTTGCTAATGCCTTGGTGTTAGTGCCTTGGTGTCGGCTTGTGCGTCGACGATGAGCGCAGCCGAGCCTGGCCGCCTCTAACGTGTTTCCATTGGACACCCAGGTGGTTGGTGTAGCACCATATAGTCCCCGTTACGGCGGGGACTTTTTGATAACCCCAGACGACGAGAACTGGACGGTGGAATGTGACGATGCGGTATAACGACAAAGTCTTCGCAGCCGTGATGTTCTTCGCTGGTGCCCTGTTATTGATCGTTCGCGCACAGGGTTACATTGACGAGTCGTGGACTAACCGACTTTTCGCGGCGCTCATCGTCGCAGCGTCCGTTTTCCAATTCATCCGCTGGTCACTTAATCGACGGGCCGCTCAGCCCGACACGGCGGACACGCCACCACAGGCGTAGCGCCCCACCACACGCCAAGTCAGAGCGCACCAGCCCGTCGTCGCTAATTGTGGGCGAAGCCCGCAGCATACCGCGCGATGGCTAATTCCTCATTCGTCGGGATAACAAATACTTTCACGCGGGAATCATCGGAAGAAATGAGCCGCGCTTCGCGGGATGGCGAGTTGTTGCGCTCGTCGTCGATGAGGATGCCGAAATTCTCCAGGTCAGCCATGGTGTCGCGGCGAATTCCGGCGTGGTTCTCGCCCACCCCCGCCGTGAAGGTGATCGCATCGAGGCGGCCGAGGATGAGCATGTACGCACCCACGAAACGTCGGATGGAGTGCACATACATGTTGTAGGCGCTCCAGGCGTCCTGGTCCTCGCGATCAATCTTTTCCTGGAGAGCGCGGAAGTCATTCACGCCGCTCATGCCTTTGAGGCCCGACCGTCGGTTGAGCAGGTCGTCGATCTCGTCGATAGTCATACCGTTGCGCGCGAGGTGGAAGACAATGCCCGGGTCGATGTCGCCGGAACGGGTGCCCATCATGATGCCTGCCAATGGGGTCATTCCCATTGAGGTGTCGACGGCGTGGCCACCACGGATGGCGGCGACGGAAGCACCGTTCCCCAGGTGCAGCGTGATTTGGTTCACCTGGTGGGGTGCTTTGCCCAGGAGATCGGGCACGTGTTGGGACACGTACTCGTGGCTCGTCCCGTGGAACCCGTACCGCCGGATGGCGTAATTCATGGCCGTTTCGGCATCGATGGGGTACAGAGCGGCTGCGGGCGGGAGTGAGTGGAAGAAAGCGGTGTCGAAGATCGCGACATGGGGGATGTCGGGCAGGATTTTCCGCGCGACCGTGATGCCATCCAGGTTGGCCGGGTTGTGCAGCGGAGCGAGCGGAATAAGGTCCCTGATCAGGCCGACGACCTCGTCGTCGATAAGGACGGGGCTGTTAAACAGGCGCCCACCGTGGACCACGCGGTGCCCGCACGCCACCAGGTTCAGCGTGGAGAGCCCGACGCCGAGTGAGTCCAGGAAGTTCAGTGCTTCGTCGAGGCCCTCTGTGTGGTTGAGAATGGGCAGCTCGCGGGTGTGCTTCTCCCCCGCGTATTTGATGGTGATGTGCCCGGTTTCCTCACCGATCTGCTCCACGAGCCCAGAGACGAAGGGGTCATCGGTGGCGTGATTAGCCGGGTTGACCAGCTGGAATTTGATCGACGACGAGCCCGAGTTCAGCACGAGGACGAGTTCGTCATTCTCATGTCCAGATGTTTCGGGAGCGGTGGGTGCGGCGGCCGCTGCGGATGTGTCTGCCGGGGTCGGTGTGTCGCTTGTCTTCATCATGTCGCTTCTCTCTGTGGCGGGTCAGGACTGTGCGGAATCGCGGGTGCTGGTCTGTGCGGCCACTTGCACTGCTGTGACGGCCACAGTGTTGATGATGTCCGGCACGGTGGCCCCGCGGGAGAGATCGTTGACCGGCTTGTTCAGGCCCTGGAGCACCGGCCCCACAGCCAGCGCGTTCGCGGTACGCTGAACCGCCTTGTACGCAATGTTCCCCGCGTCGAGAGTGGGGAAGACGAAGACCGTGGCCTGCCCAGCGACGTCGGACTCGGGCATTTTCTTCTTGCCGACGGAGGGCTCGACGGCTGCGTCGAACTGGATGGGCCCATCAATGGCGATGGGGCTACCGTTCCGCGACGTGTCGGCGGCTTTAGCCTGCGCCAGCTCGACCGCGCGGGTGACTTTATCGACGTCATCACCCGCTCCGGAGGATCCCGTCGAGTAGGACAAGAGGGCAACGCGGGGGTCGATCCCGAAGCTGGCGGCAGTGTCGGCGGAGGTGACGGCGATTTCTGCCAACTGCTCGGAGGTCGGGTTGGGGTTCACAGCGCAATCCCCGAACGCCCAGAGTTTCCCGCGCATGACCATGAGGAAGATGGAGGAGACGACGGAGGATCCCGGCGCGGTTTTGATGATCTGTAGCGCTGGCCTGATGGTGTGCGCGGTAGTGTGCGCGGCGCCGGATACCATGCCGTCGGCTTGGCCGTCGTAGATCATCATGGTGGCGTAGTAGGAGATGTCCTTCATTGTCTCCCGGGCGTCGTCGATGGTGACGCCTTTCTTTTTCCGCAGCTCAGCGAAGGTGGCGGCGAATTTTTCGGACTGTTCGACGGAGTCGTCGTCGGTGCCTTGGGGGTCGGCGATGGTGGCGTCGCTGAGGTTGAGGCCGAGTTCTTTGGCCCGCGCGGCGATGTCGTCGGGGTTGCCGAGGATGGTGAGATCGCAGACGTGGTGTTCGAGGAGCCAGTCAGCGGCGCGGAGGATGCGGTCGTCGTCGCCTTCGGGGAGGACAATGCGCGCTCCGGAGGCGCGGGCTTGGTCAATGAGGTTGTGTTGGAACACTTCCGGCCCGATGACCGGTTCGAGGCGCCCGCTCTCCCCTACTGCCGACGACACCGCGGAGTCGAGCGCGGCTTCGTCGGACGCCGCGATGACGGGGATGCTGGTGGGGACGCCGTCGATGGAGTGTCCATCGCGGGTAACGATAGCCGCGACCGTGGCCCCCTCGCCCTCGGCTGTGGAGATGCTCAGTGAGACGCGAAGCGAGTCGGGGGTGGCGTCGGTAAGGAAAAGGAGGACGACCGGGACGCCGATGCTGGCCGCGATGCGCGAATCGACGGTGATGTCTCCGGTGGCAACGAATGCGCCCTGCAATTCGTCGGATGGGGAGGTTTTCTCTACTGCCTCGGCAACAAGCGCTGAGGGGTCAGCGGGTGATCCCGGCTCTCCGGAAATGATTCGGGTGGCAGTTCCCTGAAGGGGTGCTGGTAGGGCGTCGCCTGCCGACGGTCCGAAAGCTCCTCCGACGTCGATATATAGGGCACACGGCATGTGATTAAACCTCCACAATTACTCAGCGTTACGTGATGATGACGCAGTCTGGTTACTCGGCTACTCGCTGTTCCGGCGCACGTGTGCTGAACCACCGATGATTCACCTTTGTGGGGTTTGGCACATATGCGGATATACCCTTCATTATTCCGTTTGTGTGTGTCTTTCGCGACTATTTGCCACTTTCGCGGGGATTGACGCGGCATGAATTTGCAGTAACGTACCAACGGGCAGCAGGTGGGGCACCCGACCCCACGCCAAAAGTAGACAGAGTGGTATAGTTTCGTCGGAAAGAATCCGGATACAAGCGCATCGCATTACAAATCTCAATTACATCGCAATAAAAGGAGAACCTCAGTCCATGGATCGACCTCTACGTGTGGCCGTCATTGGCTCCGGACCAGCTGGTATTTACGCTTCAGATGCCCTCATGAAGAAATACGACGGCGACGTCGCCATTGATCTTTTTGAAAAAATGCCAGCCCCCTTTGGCCTTATCCGTTATGGCGTTGCGCCCGACCACCCGCGCATCAAGGGAATTATTAAGTCTCTCCACAAGGTGATGAACAAACCTGAGCTCCGGTTGATCGGGAATGTGGAATACGGCAAGGACATCACCCTGTCTGAACTCCAGTCTCTTTACGACGCCGTCATCTTCGCGACGGGGGCCACCGGGGATCGTGCCCTCAACGTCCCTGGCGAGGGTGCCGACGGTTCCTGGGGTGCGGGAGAATTCGTCGGCTTTTATGACGGCAACCCCCTTTTCCAACGCGATTGGGATTTACACGCCGAGAAAGTCGGAGTTGTTGGCGTCGGTAACGTCGCGGTCGATATCGCGCGCGTGCTAGCCAAAACTGCCGACGAGCTGCACGTCACTGAAATCCCCGACAACGTGTACGAGGCGCTGAAGAAGAATAAAGCGACGGAAGTCCACATGTTCGGGCGGCGTGGGCCCGCGCAGGCAAAATTCACGCCGATGGAGCTCAAGGAACTGGACAAGTCCCCCACTATCCAGGTGATTGTGGACCCCGAGGACATTCAATACGACGAGGCCTCTGAGGCGACGCGTCGGAGTTCCAAGATCCAGGACATGGTGTGCAGCATCCTGGAGCAGTACGCGATCCGCGAGATCGAGGACCGCCCCCACAAGCTGTATATCCACTTCTTCGAGTCGCCGGTTGAGATTTTGACCGACGACGGCAAGGTCACCGGGTTGCGCACCGAGCGCACCGAGCTTGACGGCAACGGTGGGATCCGTGGCACCGGGAAATACAAGGACTGGGAGCTGGGGGCTGTTTATCACGCCGTCGGGTACCGGTCTGACCCCGCCGAGGAGATCCCCTTCGACGACAAACACCACGTGATTCCCAACATCGCTGGACGCATCGTGCGCGAGCCCGGGTCGGAGGAAACCCTCGACGGTCTGTACACCACGGGATGGGTTAAGCGCGGGCCGGTCGGCTTGATCGGAAACACGAAGGGCGACGCAAACGAAACCGTCGACTGTCTGCTGGAAGACCTTGATAATGGCGTGCTAACCGAACCAGAGACGACGGATCCCGACGCCGTGTTGGGGTTGCTCCGCAATAAGGGCGTCGAGGTGACCTCCTGGGAGGGCTACCACGCGCTCGAGGCGTACGAGCATGAGCTCGGCGAAAAGGAAGATCGCGAGCGGAAGAAGGTCGTCGAGTGGGACGACATGGTGGTTCACTCGCGCGTGAGTGAGTGATGGTGAGCCCCCGGGCTTCGTAGATGACGAAGCTCCGGGGGCAAGTTGCTCTTCGGGGCCAGCTCGGGGTTGGGGGTTTCGGGTTATACGACGAAAATGTGTCCGCGTGCCGGAAAACTGCGCGGGTATATCAGGGTCGGTTGTGAAAACTGCGGGAGAATATGAGCGAAAAATGGCCGAAAATTGACCATATTCCCCCACACTTTTATTTTGGGGCGCGTATTCCCCCGCACTTTTGGG
>NZ_JAUMTY010000069.1 GCF_030530965.1 Corynebacterium sp.
CGACGAAGTAGGCCTTGCGGTCTTTGATGTCGCTAGACACTTCAGGCCGCGTTTCGATGTATTTGCCCATGTCATTTTGGACGAAACGATTGCCAAACTGATCGGTGGGGTACGTGGACTGATAGATGCTCATCTATATCCTTCCGGTGGAGTCTTTGCCAAGATGTAATCGCTCAGTTTTGGGAAAGCCCTGCGTATTCGAAATCCAACCAGAAAGTTAATAGGTAGTAAAGCGAAAACTGTTACATCCTAGGCGACAAGTGCAGAAGAGTGACCTCTAAAGCCTCTCTCGCGCAATACCCTTCTCCGGGGGTGTATGGCTCTCAAGTTTTCGGTAACTCTGTGGGGAGTGTGTTGACCAGATAGCACGGGCCTGGAGAGAAAATAATAAGTTTATAACTAGCTTTATCTTCTACGGGCGTGAATTTACCCCTTTTTGAACGAGGCTAACACGTGTGATAAAAATCACTATTTTCTTTGTTGGTAGAAGCTTGTAGACCTGGGGTGGGTGTGCAGTTTGTCTGCAGTCCCCCGCGAATTTGCTGGTGTCCATCCTACAGTGAGGGGGCAATGTTTATGCGGGACTCGCGTAGGAAGCCTCAGTGTTATCGCGCGCTAGCGTTGGCTTTGTTCTTGTTGCTGTGTAACAATCATTCAAAACGAAGCGAATTCACAGGCGACCGTCAGGTTTGGTCACCGGCAGGAACCCGCCTAGGAAGTTAGTAACGAGGACGGTATAGATGAGCAAAAAGGCTCGTATTTTCGCTAAAATTGCTGCCCCGGCTGTGGGGTGTGCAGTTTTGGTCGGCGCAGGTAGCTTAGTTTCAGCAGGTCCTTTTAGCAGCGATGGCCGCGAGTTGCCGACGGTTGATCTTCAAGCAGCTTTGAACGTCGACCAGGCAATTCCGGGCAAAGCTCCTGAAAACGTTCAGCCTGGAAACATGGTTACGATTGGTGACTCCATCTTTGCGAACCCCAAGGTAGGGGACGCGGCCTTAAATTCCGCGGCCTCATCAAACCCAGACAACCAGTTCTTGCAGCGGTTGGTAAGTACAGATCCGAATATCAATCCACGGGGATGTGCGCAGGGAACACCGAGCCTGCCGAAAGAGATGGCTGCCCAACTCGGAGTACCTCTTAACGATTACTCGTGTGCCGCGGCTACTGTCTATACCCCTCGGCCCGGAAATCAGTTGATGGATCAAGTTGATCACGCCATTGCTGATGGTGCTCTCAATCCAGGTACAAAGTACGTAGCCATCCAGGGCGGATACAACGATGTCTACAACAATTATCAGAAACTGAGTGGCGAGAATCTCCCAGACCAGGCAATTGCTGAACGTCTTGGAACAACCACGCAGAAAACTGATTTTGAGCGTGCTATCGACCCGATCGTAGCGAAGGTTAAAGAGCATGCGCCGAATGCGAATATCAAGTTCGTCGGATATCACGAAATAACTGAAGATCGTCCTGGCGGTTGGCAGTGCCTCTATCACCTTGGTGATGGGCGAGGTCAAGATAACAAGTGGGACATCAGCTTCGCCTTCCCGGTCTACTGGGACACTCAGGGAGAGATTAACTCCAATAAGTGGATGCAAGAAGCTGCCCAACGTCATGGTGTCGGCTACATTGACACGCGTACCTTCTCGAAGGGGCATGGGGAATGTGCATCGCCTCAGGACCGCTGGGTTGGTGGAGTTTTGCTTGATAACACGACTGGTGATTTCAACCTGTCATTGCATTTAACGGACCAGGGTGTCAATGCAATTGGTGGCTTCGCCGCTAATGAGTTCAGGAAATAGAAAGAGGAAATAGTGCTGTTTTTTACTCACCTGCCCGCGGGGTACGAAGCTACGCTCCAGCCAGTGAATGATTTTTTCAACTCTGCCTCCGCTAACTTTGACAACTTCGTTACGTGGGTTCTAGACACCTACAATGCGACTGCTCCCGCGATCCTGGAAGCTATGTCGCAACGGTAACAATGTATGACGACGTTAAGTGCGTCTATTCCTAATTGGCGCCACATCCTATCGGGCGGTGGCGCCAATTTTGTGCCAAAAAATTAGTTTTTTGATCAAATCTAATCTTCTCGAAGCATGAGGGGACCTTCTATGCCCAAATACACGTTTGAAACTCGAGTCGACCGCGTACTTTCCCGCCAGGAGATCTTTAAGCAGCTCATGTTGTTGCTAAAGAGGTCGAGGGAAAAGAAGTTCGCCGTAACTCAAGGTTTTGGAGATATCAAAGCCGATTTAAAAAATCTGAAGCGTTGGGGTGGCCTTGAAGGTTTCATCATTGCTCGTGGAGCGAGACAAGTCCCAGACCGGTTGGCCTTGATCGATGACGACGGCCAATTAACCTACAAGGAGCTATATGACCAGACTCAACGCCTTGCCAAGGCGCTCCGTGCACGCGGGATAGGCGACAATGCGAATGTCGCGGTATTAGCTTTAAATGGGAGAGGGGCTATTCTTCCTTTAAGTGCTCGCCAGATGGCTGGTTATAACATCTTCATGATTAACGCCAATGCCTCAGCCCGACAAATCGAAGAGTATTTGGAGTTCCACGATATTGACCTTTTGATAGTCGATGAAGAATTCCTAGATGTCGTCACCGAAGAAGCAAGGAAGCGGCAGATTATTCTCGCGCATCTCGAATCTGAAGGGGAAAAAGAATTTCCAACCTTGCAAGGAATAATCGATTCTGCGCCTGTTGATGATAGGCTTCCCGACAAACCACATAAGGGAATGCACGTTGTGATGACATCTGGTACGACCGGCACACCGAAGGGCGTTGTTCGTCGGCCGCTCAATTCCCCTCAAGGATTCGCATCGGTTGCTGACGCTATGCCGCTTGAACGTGGGATGACAGTACTCCTAACTGCTGTCCTTTTTCATGCTTATGGCTGGGCGTACATGGGTTTCGCCTTCTTTACTCAATCTACAGTCGTAGCCCGTCGCCACTTTTCCGGAGAACAAGTTATAAATGACCTCCAAAAGTATCGGGTTACAATGTGGGTGTCCGCGGCTACCCGCATCCGCGAAGTCATTGCTTACATGGATGATAACGGAATAAACCGCTATGAAGGCCTTAAAATTATTACCAATTCAGGTAGTCCGCTCATCCCCTACGAAATTAAGAAATCAGCCGAAAAATTCGGACCAGTCTTGTATTCGATGTACGGTAGCAGCGAGACCTCGGCTGTTGCTGTCGCACCTGCTGCTGATCTGGTTAAAGATCCAGAATTGACGGGTAAGATTTACCCCGGCTGTGTTGTCAAAATCTTCGACGAGGATGGTAATGAGCTTCCTGAAGGACGGGAAGGGCTTGTTGCGATATCCTGTTTTGATCTCTTTGCTGGATACACCGATCCGTCTATTGAGATCCCGGAGCTAAATGGTTACTGGCCGATGAACGACCGAGGGATGGTGAAAGACGGCCGACTCTATGTCTACGGACGTGCTGATGACCTCGTGATTACTCAGTATGGAGAAAAGATATATCCGATTGAGATTGAGGAATCTCTCATCAAAATGAACGGTGTGGCGGATGTTCATGTCCACGCGGGGGAAGATAAGAAAACTGGACAAGCTTTACGTGCATTCATAATTAGAGATGAGAACGCTGACTCTGACATCACTGCTGAGCAGATACGCAACTGGGTTGAGAAAGATTTAACGAAAGCTCATGTTCCTCGGGATGTCGTCTTTGTTAATGAATTCACGTATTCTCCAACCGGGAAAGTGATTAAGCGTGAACTTCCTCACTATGGTGAACTGTACACTGACTAGTCTAAGAACCTAGAGGCTAAAGCTAAAACTTGCCCCCACGGATACCAAAACCGTGGGGGGCTTAACGTCTTTCTGATCGCGAAATATACTGGGGTCTTGCTAAAATCTGATAGCGAAGAAGACCGAGCGACTAAGTTCCGCTATAGGATAGCGGGTTAGCTGGTTAGCTGTAGTCGTAAAAGCCTTTTCCGTTCTCGACCCCGAGACGACCTTTCTCGAGATAATTTTTAAAAATGAAGCCCGCTAGTTCCTTTGAACCAGGAACGTCATGTTTCGCTTCTGCCGATAACACAGCGTAAACGGTTCTAAGTCCAATTATATCGATAGTATGAAACGGCCCTTCGGAGCCCATAACGGTCTCCCATACCGTGTCAACTGACTCTGGTTCGGCAACTCCCTCTGCGGCTAAGGTCAGGCCTGAGCGGATGAAAGGAATTAGGACGGAGTTTAAGAGATAACCAGGGTGTTCACGGTTCAACCGAACGGGTTTTAAGCCTACTTCTTTAGCGAAAGTTTCCATCTCTGCAAGTGCGTTGGCAGATGTATCGGCATGAGGCATTATCTCTGCCACATTACGGGTCCATATCTCATTTGCCAGATGAACTGCTACGAAGATAGACGGATCATTGAAGCAATCCGTGAAATAACTAGGGAGGAAAGTAGATGAATTTGTTGCCACGATTGTGGCTGGATTTAGGCCTTTCTGTATTCCCGTAAAGAACCCATGCTTTATTTCCTGATCCTCGGGTAGACATTCGAATATTAGATCTGTATTCGAGACTGCAGTTTCGATATCGTCTACGCATTCGATATTGCCGAGTGCTTTATCAACATCTGGTGTCTCATAATCAGTTTGTGTCTTATATACCTCAGCGAACCGGCCGAGGCGTGTTTTTGTTCGGTCAATTGCTTCTGCGCTGTGGGTGTAGACAGTAACTTTTTTTCCGTTTAGTGCGAACTGTAGGGCAGACTGGGTTCCGAGTGTACCCCCACCCGCGATAAGGATTCGTTTTATCGACATGATTTCCTTCCGTGCAGGAGTTTGATCGATGAAGAGTATTTTTAAAATTAGAGGTGATTTTGTTTATCGATGGTGGCCTCTCTCACGATATGTTGTAGTGGATATTCTACGGTGAGGGTACTTGGATGACTGTTTAATTAACGCCGTAGAAAAGTGTACTCAGTACCTGTTGAACTATATAATATCCCGATCGACCTTGTTTATGTTGAAAAACCGTTTTGGGGATCAGTATATGCCAAATTTCACGCTTACTCCTCGGATTAACCATGGAGCACCTGCGAAAATCAAACTTCAGCAGTTTGGCTACTTTTTGCGTATCCTCAAGGACCTTGAGGTTCTTGAGCCCATGGGCCCTGGCGATATCGTCGCCGCAGCGAAGAGTTTCTACCGCTGGGGAGCGCTAGAAACAACGATGCTATCCATGGCCGCGCGGATGAACCCGGACCGACTTGGGCTCGTTGATGATGACGGCGAACTCACCTACGCCGAGTTCTGGGAGCGCACTACCCGCCTGGCGCTGGCGCTCCAGGCCCGGGGAGTGAAAGCCGGCACCAACGTCGCCGTCCTAGCCCGCAACGGCAGAGCAGCCATACTTCCTCTCACATGCCGCCACATGCTGGGCTTCAACATTTTTATGGTTAATGCGAACACGTCGGCAAAGCAGCTCGAGCACGTGCTGGCATTCAACCACATTGATGTCTTCATCCTTGACGATGAATTCCTCCCCATGCTCGCCGATGATGCCGCGGAAAAATACGACATCATTCTTGGCCACGTCGATAATCCCGATAATGCCGAGCGTTACGAGACTATGGATGGCATCATTAGCCAGGCTCGAGTAACCGATTCGCTACCCACCCGGCCGAAACGTGGCTTCCACGTTGTGATGACGTCGGGAACCACCGGAATGCCCAAGGGCGTTATTCGCGGGGCGTTTAAGTCACCCCAGGGTGCGGCACCATTAGTATCGGGGATTCCGTGGAAGCGCGGTCTCACTGTTATCCTCACCAGTGTTCTTTTCCACGACTACGGGTGGGCCAACCTCGTCTTATCCTTGTTTACGCAATCCACCATCATTGCTCGGCGGGGCTTCGCTCCGGAAGAAACACTGCGCGACATCCAGCACTACAACGCCACGGCGATGTGCTCGGCTGCCTCGCGCCTGCGTTCCATCGTCTCCTATATGGATAACGAAGGAATCGACCACGTTGATGGGCTTCGGTTTATCGTTTCGGCTGGTAGCCCCTTGGCTGCTCATGAGATCGAAAAGACCAACGAGAAGTTCGGCGGCCCAGAAGCGAAACCCGTCCTCTGTAACCTCTACGGAAGTTCGGAATCTGGCCCGATCGCCGTTGCGCGACCCGAAGAGCTCGCCGCAGATACCGCACTCAGTGGCCGCATCTACCCCGGTGAAATCGTCGACATCCGTGATGAGGACGGCAACCTGGTCCCCGAGGGTGAAATCGGCATCATTTGGGTTGCTGCGTACGACCTCTTTGCCGGATACACCGACCAGGACATCGACATTCCCACGATCAACGGTGCGATCTGTATGCACGACCGCGGCTACATCACCGACGGCAACATGCTCCATGTGCTCGGCCGTGGGGATGACCTCATCATTACCCAGTTCGCCGAAAAGATCTTCCCGATCGAGATTGAAAACGCCCTGGTTTCGCACTCGAGGATTCATGACTCCTATGTTCACGGTGTTGAGGATGACCAGTATGGTCAGGCCATTCGTGCCTACATCATTAGGGAAGAGGGCACGGATCCGATTACTCCGGATGAAGTCCGCGAGCACGTTGTGAATGAGCTCTCCGAAGGACACCGCCCGCGCGACGTCTTCTTCGTTGATGAATTCCCGCGAAACCCCATGGGCAAAGTGATCCGGAAGAAGCTTCCTGGGTGCTCCACCGTGGAGTAGGGCGTTACGGTTCTAGCGTTACCTCTCCGAACGGTCAGCCAGCGTCGGGCGAATAGGCCGTGCCAACTGAGTCATCTCCTTGCGCCCGCGCAGCTCCACTGACTTCAGCACGGTCCACCGCGCCTGCTCCGCCTCATTCGCGCGCCGCAGCGTCGCAGCAGAGGTCAAAACACGACCGGGAGTGTCTTTAGCCAAATCCGTCAGCCGAGCCGCCTGGTTCACAGCGTCGCCGATCACCGTGTACTCAAAGCGGTCATGGGCACCGATGTGACCAGCCACAACGTGCCCGGCGGCCACGCCAATACCCGACTGCAGACGCAAACCGCGCAGCTCCGCCCGGAGCTCGCGCGCCGCCGCCAACGCGTGGCCAGCGATGTCGTCAAGTGGCAGCGGAGCCCCGAAAACCGCCAGCGCCGCGTCGCCCTCGAACTTGTTGATAATCCCGCGGTGCTTGTGCACGATCTCCACGACGCGATCAAAGTACTGGTTGAGCGTCTCCACAACCTCCTCCGGAGGGTGGTTCACTGCGAATGTCGTGGAACCAATCACGTCGACGAACAGCACCGCAACCAGGCGATCCTCGCCGCCCAACACCGGATTTTCCTCCATCGCCTGGCGCGCGACCTCGATGCCCACGTACTGGCCGAACACATCGCGCACGCGCTGTCGGTCACGCAAACCGCGCATCATTTCGTTGAAGCCGGCCTGCAGAACACCGATCTCCGAGCCGTCGTAAATCGGGACGTCGGTATCCGTCTCGCCGCGACGCACGCGGAGGATAGCGTCCTGAAGCTCGTCGATGGGGTCCGCGATACTCATCGAGAGCAGCGCAGCACCGGCCCAGCCCGTCACCAACGACGTCACCGCCAGCGCCACCACCGCGGGCATCAGACTCGCCGCGTCGCTGGAGAAAAACCCCTGGCGAGCGCCCACTGCCAAGAGCACGATTCCCACCACGGGGATGGCCGTCGTCGTTACCCATACTTGGCGGATACGCCCACTAATCGACGGCTCCAGGAAAGTACGATCCGCGTTCACCGTCAGGGCGGCGATCGCGATCGGGCGAACGCGACGCTCCGCAATGAAATACGTGAGCATCGTGACCAGCGCACCGCCCAGAAGAGCCGTCACGCACACCGACACAGCGAGGCTCGCAGAACGAGTAGCGGCCACCGCCGTGAAGATCACCACACCAATGAGCCACAGAGCCGCGCCCAGGAATGCCTGGAAAGCGGGGATGCGCAGCACCAAATGGCGGATCATGATCGGGTCGAAGCGGTCAGGGTGGCGCTGCCACCTGAGTACCGACTGAAAGAGGAAAACAGTACAGCCGATGCCCGCCACGACGGCAGCGACGAAGTAGACCGCGTAAAGCACGCCCACTGAACTGGAAAAATCCGTGAGATCGTCGCGCTCTTCCAGCGGCAACAAGAACCGGAGGAAAGCGCCCACCGCCAGCGCGCCGACCACATTAGCCAGAAGCACCAATGCCGCATACAAAGGCCACGACG